>DAOWET010000173.1 GCA_030638335.1 Nitrospirota bacterium | reverse complement strand
GTGGACAGCCTCAAGGAACTCATACCCCGGCAGATGTTCGAGGTGGTCATACAGGCCGCCATTGGAGGGAAGATACTCGCGCGCCAGAGCGTCAGGGCCATGCGCAAGGACGTTACGGCTAAGTGCTATGGCGGTGACATAACCCGAAAGCGCAAGCTTCTGGAGAAACAGAAGGAAGGCAAAAAGCGCATGAAGCAGGTGGGAAAAGTGGAAATTCCCCAGGAGGCCTTCCTCTCCGTAATGAAAACCTCTGAATGATGCCAGATATGGAAGATATGGAAGAACAGGACAGGGCGGCGGAAACCGAAGACGAGCTCAACGGCCAGAACGCCTCTTATGAGGGCGGGGAGGCCACCCACGCCGAAACCGGACAGGCGGGGGCGAGAGCCTCGGACCAGAAAAGCTGGAAAAGCACGTTCAAGGAATATGCCGAGGCCATAATCACGGCCATAGTCCTTGCGCTGATAATCCGCGCCTTCGTTGTCCAGGCCTTCAAGATCCCCTCAGGCTCCATGCTTGAGACACTCCAGATCGGCGACCACCTGCTCGTGAACAAATTCCTCTACGGGCTGGACCTCCCCTTTACGGACGAGAGGATATTTGCCATCAGGGCCCCCGAGGGCGGGGATATTGTGGTATTCAAGTATCCCGAAGACCCTCGCCGCGACTTCATCAAGCGGGTCATTGCCAGCGGCGGACAGACCGTGGAAGGCCGCGACAGGCTGATATACGTGGACGGCAAACCTGTACCCGAGCCATATATTAAACACACCGAAACCATTATACTTCCAGGGGACGTCTCGAAACGCGACAATTTCGGGCTCATCAGGGTGCCGGAGGGCAAGGTATTCGTCATGGGCGACAACCGCGAGAACAGCCACGACAGCCGCTTCTGGGGCTTTGTGGACTTCAAGGACATACGCGGCAAGGCATTCATTATATACTGGAGCCAGGACGGCGGCATACTCTATCCCAGATGGGGGCGAATAGGGGACCTGTTGCACTGAACACTGTTGCGGCTGCTTCCCCGAGGCTTCCCCGAAGCTTCCATTAATGCCGCATATAAGGATATAATTACCCGTAGGCAGTCTTGTATGCTGCCAACGGATAACTGGTTATGCTGGATCGAAGGGAAATCGCGTGAACCTCCCCTGCGGAATACCCGCACGGGCTAACACACAGACAGGACGGACAGAATATGAGCACTGTTGGGAAGATCATCTGGTTGCTGGTACTTGCCGCATTCGCGGTCGGCATTCATGCCGGGTTCATGTTCGGCAAACCCTATCTCGATTACAGGTTCTTCGCGGGAGCCTCCAAGGATCTGATGCGCTTCGAGTTCAAAAGTGAAGAGGATATGAAGGAACGCATAATCAAGCTCGCTAGTGACAACAACATCATTATTGAGTATGATGAGGACGGTGAAAAGGATAATGGCCTTGAGATCTGGCCTTCTAGTAAGCGCAGGTACGATATTATCATAAAGTGGACCAAGAAAGTGGACTATTTCGGACTTTACGATAAAACGTTCAAATATAGACTGGAATACACAATATAAATGTTCACCGGGCTTGTTATTGATACCGGCGAGCTGGTCACGCTCAGGCCGGGGGGAGGCGGGGCCTCCCTTGAGATACGCGCTGCCGCCATCGCAGGGGAAGCCGCTATCGGAGACAGCATCGCCATCAGCGGAACCTGCCTGACCGTAACTGCCCTTGAGGGCGATGTCATGCGCTTCCACGTCTCAGGGGAAACGCTCAAGGCAACTACCCTTGGAGAGCTCAAGCCCGGAGGCCGGGTGAACCTGGAGCCCTCTCTCAGGCCATCTGACCGGATGGGAGGGCACTTCGTCACCGGGCACGTGGACGCGGTGGGCAGGATAAGGAGCAGGACTCCCGACGGACAGGCAACGCGCTACGAGATCGAGGCGCCTGATGCGGTGCTCATGTACCTCGTGGACAAGGGCTCAGTGACCGTGGACGGCATAAGCCTCACCGTAGTGAAGGTCCTCAGGGACGCCTTCACCCTTGTGATCATACCGCATACCGCGGATGTCACCACGCTTGGGGCCAAGGCTGCAGGCGACAGGGTCAACCTCGAAGCGGACATAATCGGCAAATACGTCCACCGCTACCTGCACAAGGGCAAGGGCCCTGATGACGCCCTTATGGCCTCGCTCAGCAAACACGGTTTTACAGGCGGCCAGTAACCGCCCAGTAACTATAATAATACATATGGACAAGGAGCACACATAAACATGAAGTACAAGTTCAACACAATAGATGAGGCCATTGAGGACATGCGGGCCGGAAAAATGATCATCCTCGTTGACGACGAAGACAGGGAGAACGAGGGCGACCTTTGCATGGCAGCTGAGAAGGTGACACCCGAGGCGATCAACTTCATGGCCGTACACGGACGCGGCCTTATATGCCTGTCTCTTACGACTGAAAAGGTGGGCCAGCTCAACCTGCCCATGATGGCAGAGCACAACACATCCACCTTCGGCACCGCATTTACGGTGAGCATCGAGGCCAGCAAGGGAGTGACCACCGGCATCTCCGCCGCTGACCGGGCCACCACCATACAGGCCGCAGTGGACCCTGATGCTAAGCCTGAGGACCTCTCACGGCCGGGGCATGTGTTCCCGCTGAGGGCAAGGCCCGGCGGGGTGCTCCAGCGCGCTGGACAGACAGAGGGCTCCGTGGACCTGTCCCGCCTTGCCGGACTCGACCCCTCTGGCGTTATCTGCGAGATCATGAACGACGACGGCACCATGAGCCGCGTGCCCGAGCTCATGAAGTTCGCGAAGCAGCATGAACTGAAAATTGTCACAGTAAAAGACCTCATCACCCACCGCATGCGCACCGAGCACATGGTGCGCCGCTCGGCAGAGGTCGCGCTCCCCACGGACTTCGGTGATTTCATTGCCATCGCATACTCCAACGACATTGACAACCTGGTGCATGTGGCCCTCGTAAAAGGCAAGATAGAAAAGGGCAAACCCGTGCTTGTCCGGGTTCACTCCGAGTGCCTCACTGGCGACGTCTTCGCCTCCCGGCGCTGCGACTGCGGAGAGCAGCTGCATTCGGCCATGGAGCTTGTTGAAAAGGAAGGCAGCGGCATTGTCCTCTACATGCGCCAGGAGGGCCGGGGCATAGGGCTTGTGAACAAGCTAAAGGCTTACGAGCTTCAGGACCAGGGCATGGACACTGTTGAGGCCAACAAGGAACTGGGGTTCAAGGCCGACCTCCGCGACTACGGCATCGGCGCACAGATGCTGGTGGACCTCGGGGTCAAGGACATGAGAATAATCACCAACAACCCCAAAAAGATAGTGGGCCTTGAGGGTTACGGGCTCAAGGTGGTGGAGAGGGTTCCCCTTGAGGTCTCCCCGCATGAAAAGAACATCGAGTACCTCAAGACCAAGAAGAAGAAGATGGGGCACATACTCCACCGAGTCTGATAAAAACGAGATAAAATACAGAGGGCCGCGCCAACTGGTGCGGCCCTTTTTTTGCACACCTGTAACATTCTACCGGCTTTTCAGGAATATATTTTGAGAGGGTTAAAGTATTTCCCTGAGGGAATTCAACAGCCTTTGCTTTACGTCAGCGATATTCCCTTCAAAAGAGCATCCGGAAGCGTTTCTGTGCCCACCGCCATTGAACTGCACGGCAACCCTTGAGATATCAATATCACCCTTGCTCCTGAGAGAGACCTTCCAGACATCCCCCTCTTTCTCCTTCAACATGACCGAGACCTTTACCGTATCCATGACCAGAGGGTAGTTCACGAAGGTCTCCGTGTCCTCACCGGTGGTGCCGGTCTCCTGGAACATCCCCAGCGTGACTATGCTCATTGCAATAGGGCCGTGCAGCTCAAGTGAGGCCTGGGCCAGGGAGAACAGCCTGTAGCGGTCCGGGCTCCAGCTGTTGTAGAGGCGTTCTGTTATCTCGACGGGGTCAGCCCCTGCGCGCACGAGAAGGGCTGCCATCTCAAGCACGTCGGCCGTGGTATTTGCATACCTGAACACCCCTGTGTCAATTGCAATGGCAGAGTACAGGTTGGTCGCAATGTCCGGAGTGATCTCCTGCCCGAGGTCCTCAAGCAGCCTGAAAACCATCGAGCCGGTGGCGGGCTCGCGAGGCTCCACCCACCGCACGTCCCCGAAGGGCGACTCTGTCTGGTGGTGGTCTATGACAATGGACCTCTTAAAGGTGAATCCCTTGAGGCCCGCGCGCTCAAGCGTGTTGCAATCAAGCAGGATAAGAGTGGACCCGGAGATGTCCTCTTCCTTTGCCTCATCAATGACCATATCCACCCCTGGCAGGAACCTGCATATCGCGGGAACGCCGTCGCTGGCATAGACAGTGACCTGCTTGCCCATGCTCTTGAGGGCGAGCCCAAAGCCCACGGCTGAACCTATGGCGTCTCCATCGGGGTTGAGGTGGGTGGCAAGGAAGAACTTCCCGTTGCCCTTTATGGCCTCTACGACCTCTCTCACAGGTCCTCCTCAATGTCCTTGAGCAGGCGGCCAATGCGGTCCGCGTGCTCGGGGGAAGTATCGTTAATGAACATGATCTCCGGGATGACCTTCATGCGGAGGCGCTTTTTCAGTTCCCTGCGCACAAAGGGACGGCACGCATCCAGCGCTGCCATCGTGTCGGCACGCTCCTCCTGGCGATAGACGCTCACAAAGACCTTGGCGCTCTTGATGTCCCTGGCAACCTCCACGCCGGTGATGGTAAGGAACCCCAGGCGGGGGTCCTTCACCCGGTTCATGATAATATCGGACACTTCCTTCTGGAGGTTATGGCTTACGCGATCAGAACGTTTGTAGGGCAGCATCTGCGCCCCTCCCCGCTAGAGCTTCCCGGCGATCTTTTCCAGCACGAAGTTCTCGAGGATGTCGCCGACTTTGATGTCGTTGAAATTCTCAACCATGATACCGCACTCGTATCCGGACTTCACTTCCTTGGCGTCGTCCTTGAACCGCTTCAGAGAAGAGATATTGCCTTCATAGGATACTATGTTGTCCCTTATGACCCGTATGCCGTCGCTTGCGCGGCTGATGACGCCGTCAACGACCATGCACCCGGCAATGGTGCCGAGGCGCGAGACCGAGAAAAGGTTGCGGACCTCCGCCCTGCCAAGCACCTTCTCCTTGATGGTGGGCTCAAGCATTCCCTCGAGGGCCTTTTTCACGTCGTTGATGGCCTCGTAGATGACGTTATAGAGCTCTATGTCCACGCCCTCGCTCTCGGCAGTCTGCGAGGCCTTGATCTCCGGCCTTACATTGAAGCCTATGATGATGGCGTTTGAGGCGGCGGCGAGCATGACGTCAGACTCGTTGATGCCGCCCACCTGGGCATGTATGACCTTGACCTGCACCTCATCGTGCGTGATGTCCAGCAGGGAATCCTTGATGGCCTCCACAGAGCCCTGCACATCACCCTTGATGACAATATTAAGGTCCTTGATCTCGCCTTCCTTTATCTTCGCGAACAGGTCTTCCAGAGTAAGCTTTCGCCTGCTGGACTGCATGGAAGCCGATTTCTTGTTAAGGCGGGCCAAGGTTATCTGGCGCGCCTTCTTCTCGTCCTCCACAACCGCAAACATGTCGCCCGCCATCGGGACGTCGCCAAAACCGATCAGCTCCACCGGAGTGGCCGGCCCGGCCTCCTGTATCTTATTGTTCGAATCGTCATAGATCGCGCGGACCTTGCCGGTGTTCGTTCCGCCTACGAATACGTCGCCGATCCTGATGACACCCTTCTGTATGAGCACGGTGGCAACAGGGCCCTTGCCCTTGTCCAGACGGCTCTCGATTATCACTCCTGCCGCGCCGCGGTCAGGGTTGGCCTTGAGCTCCATCATGTCCGCCTGCAAAAGGATAAGTTCCAGAAGGTTATCGATCCCGGTGCGCTGCTTTGCCGATATCTCGGCAAAAATGTTTGTGCCGCCCCACTCCTCGGAGACGATGCCCTGCTCCGAGAGCTCGCCGCGCACCTTTTCAAGGTTGGCACCAGGCTTATCTATCTTGTTTATGGCCACCATGATGGGCACGCCCGCGGCCTTGGCATGGTCTATGGCCTCAACGGTCTGAGGCTTCACGCCGTCGTCGGCAGCAACAATGAGCACCACGATATCGGTAACGCTTGCCCCACGTGCCCTGAGCGCTGTAAAGGCCTCGTGGCCGGGAGTGTCAAGGAACACTATTTCGCGGTCCTTCAGGGAGACCTTGTAGGCCCCGATGTGCTGGGTAATGCCGCCGGCCTCGCTCTCCATGACACGCGCCTCACGTATTGCATCAAGCAGGGATGTCTTGCCGTGGTCAACGTGTCCCATTATGGTTACGATTGGAGCCCTCGGCTGGAGCTTTGCCTCGTCCTCAAGGGAATCGTCGATCACCGTACCGTCATCAAAACTATCCACCTCGATCTTTATGTCCAGGGACTCGGCGACCAATATGGCCGCGTCCAGATCAACAGGCTGGTTGATATTGGGCATGTACCCCAGCTCAATGAACTTCTTCATCAGGTCAGTGTGCTTGTAGCTTATGGCCTCGGCAAACTCCTTTACCGATATGCCCTCCTGGATCTTGATCTCCTTTTTCCTTGGAACCGTTGTCGAAGGCAGCTTGGGCCTTGGAGGCTGGGCCTGCCTGTTGAACCTGCCCCCGCCCCTGACCTTTCGCCTGACCCCGCCGGACTTCTGCTGCATGCGGCGCTTTGACGGGTCTATCTTTCTGATGGCCTGGAAGGCCTTCTGCATGCCTGGCTTGCCCTTGAACTTCTCCAACTTCTCGCCCTCCGTCTCCTTCTGGAAACGGTCGGGCACCTTCGCCGCATTAACGTCCTCGGGAAGCATATCTCCCATGGTCGCACCAAGCCCGGCGCGGCGCGGCTTCTTCTTGCCCCCGGCAGGCCCTCCGGGCCTTCTGGTGTGAAGCCCGCCCTTTATGACAGACTTTTTCTGCTTTCTGGGTACTGCCGCCTGCCCGCCTTTTTGCTCGACTGGCCTGGGCTTCTGCCCGGAAGCCTTCTGAGCCCCTGGCTTGCGGGCTTCCTGTCTGGCGGGTTTTTTCTTTTCAGCTTTAGGCTTTTCAGCTTTGGGCTTTTCAGCTCTGGCCTTCTCAGGCAGAGGTTTTTCCGTTTTTATCTTTTTTGCTGCAGGTTTTTCCTTTACCGCTGCGCTGGTAGATTTTTTCGCGGCGGGTTCCTCGGACTTCCTGGCCGGGGCCTTTTTTGTCGCTGCCTTCTTTGTGTCGGGTTTCCCCTTGGAAAAGAAGGACTTGACCTTTTTTGCGGTCTCCTCGTCTATCGAGGATGCGGCTTTTTTACCCTTTACGCCCAAACCCTCAAGCGCGGAAACAACATCTTTGCTTTCCTTGCCGATCTTCTTGGCGAATTCATATATTCTGATCTTTTCCATACGATGGAGAGTACGCCCCCTTCAATCTGACTTGTAAGAAAGTATCTGAAATGTTATCATATTCGTCTGTCTCAAATCAATTATCGCTATATACAGGAGGTAACCAAAGTGGCTCGTTGTCAGGTTTGCGGCAAAGGACGTGTAGTTGGAAATAACGTCAGCCATGCGAAAAACAGGACCAAGCGCCAGATCTTTCCGAACATCCAGCGGATGAGGGTGGTGCTTGACGGCAGGCCCCAGCGCGCTCATGTGTGCACAAGGTGTCTGCGTTCCGGGCTGGTTCAGAAGGCCCTCTGAGTTGCATCGGGTCGGAGCCCAGATACAGCGGCTGGCCCGCTCTCTGGGCTTTGAAAGCTCTCTTCGCCTTTCTCGCATAAAAGGACAGTGGGACGATATCTTTAGCGGGCCTGTGACACTTCACGCATGGCCCGTTAATCTTAAACGCAGCACCCTGACCATCGTTGTGGATTCTCCAGCCTGGCTCCAGCAATTGAGCTTTCTGAAGGACGACCTTGTGGCAAAACTTGAAGGCTTTGGTGTGAAAGACATCAGGTTCCATACCGGACGCATCCCGCGGAAACTCCCTGAGAAAATCGTTGCCATTGAGCGAGACCTCACTGAGGAGGACCGCTCCTTCATAGAAAACGCGACCTCTTCTGTAGAAGATAACGCACTCAAGGACAACATTCGCAGCGCTATCAGGGCATGGGCAAAACACAGGCCCGGACAGATGTGATCCCTTACCTTCAACTGTCCTGCATGGCCATTATGACCTGATGGCTTCTCCATGAATATTCTGCTCATCACAGCAACTCAAATGGTCCCAACATCATGCCTGGTCTTCCGGCTAAAGGGAGATTCTTTACGGCGGCAGACCGGGCCACATTAGACATCATGTTAAAACACCTTGACAATACAGCGTTTTTTCGGATATTGTGTATATAGTATGAGTACTTGCAAAGCAAACTTAAAGACCTGGATGCTGGCTGTCGCAGCGGCGTTGGCAATTATTCTCTCATCGGGCCTGCCAGCGGACGCCGCATCCTATGAGTACAAGGAATACACTGTAAAAAAAGGCGATACCCTCTGGTCCATAACAAAGCGCGAACTGGTGGATGCGTACCAGTGGCCGCTTGTCTGGATGGAAAACCGCCGCATAAACGATCCTGACCTCATCTTCCCCGGACAGGTGATCCTTATCCCCATACGCATGCAGAAGCCGGATGAGCCCGAAGGCTCCTGGCCCCGGCCTGAAACCGCTTCGCGGGACATTGAGCCCTCTGAGCCGTCATACTGGACACCACCCGTTTATGTGGAGCCCGAAAAGCCGACTTACCAGTCAAAGACAAGCCGTATCTCAAAGCAGAGGTCAAGGCTCATAGTTAAGAAAGAGGTAATAATCGAGGCCGGCTATATAACAAAATACATCCCCGACGCGGGCGAGGTCCAGGGGGCCCCTTCGGGCAGGAGCAACTTCGCCCACCGTGACATCATCTACATATGGACCGACAAGCCAGTGGAAAAGGGCAGGAAGCTATACACGGTACGCAAGATGGCTAAGGTATTACACCCTGTTACCGATGAGGACATGGGATGGGCCATAAAGGTAACCGGAGTGATCCAGACGCTTGAGGCAGGGGACGACGAGGTAAAGGCGGAGGTCATAGAATCCTACGACCTTATATCCGTCGGCGACCCCCTGGACTTCTACAGCGACTTCCTCCCGCCCGTGACCCTCAGGACACCCAGGTCTCCCGATATAGACGGCCACGTTCTCACTGCCAGCTACAAGCGCCTCATCTCAGCCAGACATGACGTAATGTTCATCGACAAGGGGATGAAGGACGGCATCGAGGTGGGCGACATGTTCATAACCCTGATGCCAAAGACCTCTGATACCGTAAACGGCATGTTCCAGATAATAAACGTCCGCAACAATACCTCCCTTGCCGTTATTCATGCCAGTGAAAGGGAGATCACAAAGGGCGACAGTTTCCGGAGTTTCTTCGACGACCAGACTGTCCCCACCATAGAGCAGTAGAGCACACCTCAAAACCATCTTTTTCCCCTGAAGCCGTGTAAAAACCCTGGTTGAGAACAGATCAGGTGTGATGTGCGGGTAGAAAGGGTGCGGCTTAAGATGAAAGGGTTCTCAGCGCCTTGAGCCTGCTTGGGTGCTTGAGCTTACGGAGGGCCTTGGCCTCGATCTGACGCACGCGCTCACGCGTGATGGAGAGGTGCTTGCCAACCTCCTCGAGAGTGTGGTCGCGGTCAGTGCCGATGCCAAAGCGCATCTTTATGACCTTTTCCTCCTTGGGGCTCAGAGTTCTGAGCACACGCTGGAGCTGCTCTGATGATTCCACCCGCTCCGCATCCATGTAGGGGGAAGGGCTGTTCTTGTCGCCTATGAAGTCCTCAAGCTCCGTGTCCTCATCTCCGATGGGCGTTTGGAGGGCAATGGGGTCCTGGATGGCCCGGAAGACCTCCTCGACCTTTTTAGGCGTCACGTCGAGCTTCATGGCGATCTCCTCGTTGGTGGGTTCCTTGCCCAGTTCGTGGGTAAGCTCCCTCGTCGCCTTTGTCACACGGTTATAGAACTCCATCATGTGCACAGGCACACGTATGGTCTTTGTCTGGTCGATCAGGGCACGGGTTATGGCCTGGCGTATCCACCACGTTGCGTACGTGGAGAATTTAAAGCCCTTTTCGTACTTGAACTTGTCCACTGCCTTCATCAGGCCTATGTTGCCTTCCTGAATGAGGTCCAGAAGCGGCAGGCCGCGGCCCACGTAGTTCTTTGCGATGTTGACAACAAGGCGAAGGTTCCTGGTGATGAGTTCGTTCTTTGCCTCGGTCATCAGGCGCCTGACCTTTCTGATACGGTCCCACACCTCCCTGAGAATGTCCGCCTTAAAGTTGACCACCTGCTCCACATCCTTGTACTCAACCTGGACCTCTTTAAGAAGGGCCTCAAGCTTCCAGGGGTTTATTCCCTTGGCCTTCCTCTCGCGGACCTTCTTTCTGAGATCCTTGATGTTGCCGTGCCTGGCTATCTTCTTGTCCGAGATACGGACCTGTCTGTACTGTTCTTCAAGGATATCCACCGCTTCAAGGGAGGCCATATAGGAGTTGAGTTCCCTCTCAGGGTCCTCTTCGGTAAACCTGGCCAGAGGTTCCAGGTATATGGGCATTTCGCTTACGATTTGCTGGATTATCAGCTTGCCTTCTTCAAGCTGCCTGGCAAGCTGGGTCTCCTCGTCCTTTGTGAGGATGGAGATGTTGCCCATGGAATGGAAATAGGCCTGCACGAGGTCCTCGGTCTTTTCCACCTCAGTGGCAGCCTTTTTGCCTGCTGCAGTCTCCGTCTCTGAGGAGGAGTCGTCGTCCTCGTCCACGACCTTGATGCCCATGACCTGGAGGAGCTCCATCAGCTCTTCCATCTCTTCAGGGGAGAAAAATTCGGCGGGAAGCGCGTCGTTGATCTCCTCGTACGTAAGTACGCCGCGCTTTTTACCGAGGTCTACCAGTTCTTCGAACAGCTCTTTATCTTTCACCAAGCCCCAGTCAGCATCTTCCTTAACCCTGCAAATTACACAGGTTTTTATATTATACAACAAAAACGGGGATTTTAAAAGGAAACTTTTTAAAATCCTTAGAGATACATACAATGTGCATGCGTTCTCAGAAAACAGAGGGGGAAAATAGTAGTGGGTCAAGCCTCACGGTCTATTAGTACTGGTAAGCTGAACATGTCGCCATGCTTACACTCCCAGCCTATCGACGTGGTAGTCTTCCACGGACCTTCAGGTGGCACGAAGCCACAGGGAGATCTTATCTCGAGGTGGGCTTCACGCTTAGATGCTTTCAGCGTTTATCCCGCCCGAACATAGCTACCCGGCGTTGCCACTGGCATGACAACCGGAACACCAGAGGTTCGTCCATCCCGGTCCGCTCGTACTAGGGACAGCCCCTCTCAAGTCTCCTGCGCCTGCAACAGATAGGGAC
>DAOWET010000178.1 GCA_030638335.1 Nitrospirota bacterium | reverse complement strand
TTCAACTCTGTTATCCTGTCGCGTTCAGCAAGGCTGAGATGCCTGTATCCTTTTTCCATAACCACCAAGCGTACCAGCCAGGCAGCCACTACGCCAAGTGTTGCACTTCCTTATTGAACTGGGGGAATTTAAATAATACTAGAGTGTCGGTTATTCCATTGTCATACAGAAATAACTGAATTGAGTTCAGGAAAGCCGATATAGTAAAAGGTAATCCCAAGCCAAGACCAATTGTGATCATGAGACTTGCTGCTGACCTTGTCTTGAACAAGTATCTTAATGAAAGGACAAATAGGAACATGCGAGTCAAATCAACTGAAATGCCTCTGAAAAAATTAATTAGATCAGGTAAGTCCATATACATAATAAAGCTATTATGCCTTCTTGAGAGTGGGATGTAAAGAAAATACGACTGAGGATAGCTACTTGGATTTTACTTTAGAAGGAGCCTTTTATCTCTTCTCTTGCGGCCTGCGTTCTGGGATGCGGGTGAAGGTTTCCCCCTCAGCGTTCCACTCAGGCGATACATAGAGCCCGCAGTAGCACTGTCCGAACTCCTTGATATCAGGCTCGCGGTAATCGCACGGGCAGATAATATCCTTATCCACCTCTTTATCATTTTTTGCCAGCCGGCACGGACAGGAACGATACCCGTAGCGTTCTTCATTGGTGAGCAGTCCATGCGTGAGGTCGAGCACCGTCTCTTTGTCGCGGTTGAGTTGAAACCCCTGCGAGCGGGCGAATTTGTCAAGCTTGTCTGCGAGTTCCTCAGGCGTCATTCATTCTCCATGTTTTGGGCCTAATGTCTTCTTGAGATTGGTCTCGCTGAAATCAAGCACCACTTCCTCCACCACCATGGTGGGGAAGGTGGCTTCGGGGTTGTGCTTCTTGACCTCCTTGGTGATAAGCCACTGCTCTCCGCTTTTGAGCAGGTCAACGTCCACGGCCTCGTACTCAAGCCCCATCTCCCCGAGCTTGCTCTTGAGCCACTTGCACATGGGGCAGGTGCTCAGGGTATATATCTTTATGCTCCTTGTGTTCGGCTTTGCCATGGTCTTATACCTTTAAACATAGTATCACATGGTTATCCGAAGGGCAAACCATGAAAAAACTTGCAGCGCGGCCTTTATTTCCGCCGCCGTTTGGGATAAAATAGTAAACACTTTTCCGATTAATGCACTTATGACATGGGAGATCATTGTTATGGCACGTATGTTACATGTAGTTGCTTTTATCGGTTTCTCAGCTCTGCTGCTGTTTACCCTTTTGGCCGGAGACGCTCTGGCGCACAGTTCCTCGAAAATGGAAAAAGAGATCAACGAGGCGGTGACCGTGGCCACCTCGGAGATGCAGGGCAGGCTTGATACGTGCATGGAATCCCTTGATTCCACAAGGAAAAACAACGCCCTGCTTATAGAGACCAATGCCAGGCTTACCTCCCAGATGGACGCGGGCAAGCTGGACTCTCTGGCCTCTGGCGCGGACCTGATGGGCAGGCTCTCCGAATGCGAGTTCCGCACCCGTGAGCTTGAGGACGCCATAACAGATAAACAGAACCAGATAAACGAGCTTGAGTACGAGGTGGAGACATACTCCGTTGAGGTAAGGCAAGCTCTTGAGGAGAAGCAGGCCCTGGTGGACCGGATGAAGGTCCAGCGCGCTGAGGCCGATGCCGTACAGGTCGAGCTCCACGTGCTTACGGACGAGTTTGCGGTGGAGTTCGAGAATTCCATCCGCGAGGGCGATATAGCCTATGAGCTCAGGCAGGGTTTTTTCTCGGTCACGCTCAGAAACGCGCTCTTGTTTAAACCCGGCGAGGTTGACGTGACCTCAAAAGGCAAGGGCATGCTCAGGCGCGTGGCTGGATCGCTTAAGAGCATGGACAACCTCAATAACTGGGATATCACCGTGGCCGGGCATACGGACAACATCGCCCCTGGCAAGGCGCTTGGCAAACGGTTCCCCACCAACTGGGAGATGTCCCAGGCCAGGGCCGTAAACGTGGTCCACTATCTGGTGGACGAGGAGGGTTTTGAGCCCGCCCGCCTTGGGGCAAAGGGCTATGGGGAGCACCGCCCTGAGGTATCGAACAATACCCGCCAGGGAAGGTCAAAGAACCTGAGACTTGTCATCTCCGTAAAGAGGGCGCATGACGCTCCACCTGCGCTCAAGCCCGTACCCGAACTCTATCTTGAGCCTGGGCCGGAATCTGGAATTAAGCCTGAGACAGAGTCTGGGCCCGGGTCTGGAATAGGACCGGATGTGGAACGATTGCTTGAGACTGAGCCTGAGACTGAGACAGAGTCTGGAATTAAGCCTGGGACAGAGTCTGGGCCCGGGTCTGGAATAGGACCGGATGTGGAACAATTACTTGATCTTGAGACTGATCTTGAGCCTGAGCTGGTGCCGGAGATACAGGAGATACAGGAGATACAGGAGATACAGGAGATACCGGAAATACCGGAGATACAGGAGAGTATCTGACCTTTTCCTTAAGTGAGAGGGTTTTAAATAATACGGGGTTCACCTGGAGGACAGAAGTGGGGAAATACGACGATACATACAAGAGGAGTCTTGAGGATCCGGAGGGCTTCTGGGGAGAGGCTGCCGAGGATATCTCATGGTACAGGAAATGGGACAAGGTCCTGGACGACTCAAAACCGCCTTTTTATCGCTGGTTCACGGGCGGCCAGATGAACACCTGCTACAACTGCCTTGACCGCCATGTAGAGGGCGGGCGCGGCGACCAGGTAGCGCTGATATATGACAGCCCGGTAACGAATACTATCGCAAAGTACACCTACTCCGAGCTAACGGATATCGTTGCCAGATTCGCAGGCGGCCTTAAGGGTCTTGGCCTTGAAAAGGGCGACAGGGCCATCATCTACATGCCCATGATCCCTGAGGCGGCCATTGCCATGCTGGCATGCGCCCGCCTTGGTGTCATACACTCGGTGGTGTTCGGCGGATTCGCTCCACACGAGCTTGCCGTGCGCATTGAGGACGCAAAGCCCAAGGTCATCATCTCCGCCTCGGGAGGCATTGAGGGCAAGAAGATAATCGAGTACAAGCCCATGCTGGACAAGGCTGTCGAGGAGTCGTCATATAAGCCCGAGCATGTGGTGGTCTACCAGCGTGAGCATATCAAAGAGCCCATGATGAAGTTCAGGGACGTGGACTGGGCAGGGCTTGTTAAAGATGCAGAGCCCGCGGACTGCGTGCCCGTGCTGGCCACCGACCCCCTGTACATCCTTTATACCTCAGGCACCACCGGGCTGCCAAAGGGTGTTATGCGCGACAACGGCGGCCATGCCGTGGCCCTTAACTGGTCCATGAAGAACATCTACGGCGTTGACGCGGGCGAGGTGTACTGGGCCGCCTCTGACGTGGGCTGGGTCGTGGGGCACTCCTATATAGTGTATGCACCTCTCTTGAAGGGCTGCACCACCATAATATTTGAGGGGAAACCCATCGGCACGCCCGACCCGGGCGCTTTCTGGAGGGTCATCTCCCAGCACGGTGTGGGCACACTGTTTACCGCGCCCACGGCCTTCCGCGCCATAAAGAAGGAAGACCCCAACGGCGAGTACATGAAGGACTACGACCTTGAGAATTTCAAGTACCTCTTCCTGGCCGGAGAGCGCCTGGACCCGGACACGTACCACTGGGCCACTGACAAGCTGAAGATCCCTGTGATCGACCACTGGTGGCAGACAGAGAGCGGATGGCCCATCGCGGCAAACTCAGTGGGCATAGAGGAGTTTAAGATAAAGCCCGGCTCACCCACCAAGGCGGTTCCAGGCTATGACATACGCATACTCTCGCAGGAGGGTAAAGAGCTCGAAAGGGGCGAGGAGGGGCTTGTGGTGTTGAAGCTGCCGCTTCCTCCGGGTACCCTGCCCACGCTCTGGCAGAACGACAAGCGCTTTACTGAGAGCTACATGGACGCGTATCCCGGATACTACTTCACCAGCGACGGCGGCTTTGTTGACAAGGACGGATACGTGTACATCATGGGCCGGGTGGACGACGTTATCAACGTGGCCGGACACAGGCTCTCAACAGGCGGCATGGAAGAGGTGGTCTCAGACCACCAGGACGTTGCGGAGTGCGCGGTCTTCGGCGCGGGCGACCAGCTCAAGGGCCAGGTGCCGGTGGGGCTTGTCGTGCTGAAGGCCGGAGTGGAGACCGGCCACGATGACATAAAGAAGGCCCTTGTGAAGATGGTCAGAGAGAAGATAGGGCCCATCGCCTGCTTCAAGGAAGTTGCCGTTGTGAAGCGTCTGCCAAAGACGCGCTCTGGCAAGATCTTGAGGGGCACGATCAGCAAGATAGCGGACGGGGCTGAGTACAAGGTGCCATCCACCATCGACGACCCGGCCATACTTGACGAGATCGAGGAGTCGCTCAAGGAGCTGGGCTACGCAAAGAAGTACGACTAGCGATAACCAGGGGCGGCCTGCATGGACAGCGGACCGCCCTTTTTTTCTGTTTGCATGACCATAAGGAGACCATAGCGTAATATGGAACAGGGCCCTGCCTTTGAGGCTGTAACAGACTCGCTTGCAGAGGGCGTCATAGTGGTTGACGCTGAGGGCATTCTCACGTTCTTCAACCCCTCTGCCGGGAGGATAACCGGGCTCAAAAGGGAAAAGGCCCTGGGCAGGCCAGTCAAGGACGTCCTTCCAGGGCTTGGCCTGCACGAGACAGTAGCCAGCGGAAGGAGCGCCAGTGAGATCGCGCTGAGCTTCGGCTCCACAAATGTCATGGCCACGCTCATGCCTCTTATGGAAGATGGCTCATCGATCACAGGGGCTGTTGCAGTGCTTCGGGACATGACCGAGATCGAGAGCCTCTTGGCCGAGGTAAAAAACCTCTGGCAGAGCCGCCAGCTCCTGGAGTCTGTTATCGAGAGCATCAACGACGCCATCAGCGTGGCTGATTCCGGCGGCAACATCATAATAGTCAACCCTGCTTACTCGCGCCTTACGGGCCTGCCAAGGGAGGCGGTCATTGGAAAACCCGCCACCGTGGACATTGCCGAGGGCGAGAGCATGCACATGCAGGTGCTGGGTACGGGCAACCCCGTAAGGAACGTCCCCATGAAGGTCGGGCCCTTAAAGCGTGATGTGCTCGTGAACGTTGCGCCAATTTTTTTAGAGGGCGGGATAGAGGGCGAGGTGGCAGGCAGCGTTGGCGTCATCCACGACATCTCGGAGATCAAGCGCCTCACCAACGAGCTTACCGAGGCCAGGGGGCTTTTGAGAAGGCTTCGCGCCCGGTATACATGGGACGACATAACAGGCGAGAGCCCTGCCATACGCTCGGCCAAGGAGCAGGCCCTTCGCGCGGCGGAGACACCTGCTACCGTGCTTTTAAGGGGTGAGTCGGGAAACGGCAAGGAGCTTTTTGCGCATGCCATCCATAACGCAAGCGAGCGCCACGACGAGCAGTTCGTGAGCGTCAACTGCGCGGCCATTGCCGGGAGCCTGCTTGAGAGCGAGCTCTTCGGGTATGAGGAGGGGGCGTTCACCGGCGCCCTAAAGGGCGGAAAGCGCGGGTTTTTCGAAGAGGCCCATGGCGGCACAATATTCCTTGACGAGATTGGGGAGCTTAGCCTGGCCACACAGAGCAAGCTCCTTCGTGTGTTGCAGGAGAAGGAGATAGTGCGCGTTGGAGGCACTGAACCCATGACAGTGGACGTGCGCGTGATAGCTGCCACGAACGCTGATCTGGAGACCATGATAAAGGAGGGCGCCTTCCGCGAGGACCTTTACTACAGGCTCAACGTGGTGCCCATATTCCTTATCCCGCTCAGGGACAGGCGCGAGGACATCCCCCAGCTTGCCACACAGATGCTCTTCAGGTTGAACGCTGATTACCACCGCCTGGTGGAGAGGGTGAGCCCCGGGGCCATGGACGCGCTGATGAAGCACCACTGGCCGGGCAACGTGCGTGAGCTGCAGAACGTGCTGGGGCAGGCCATGCTGAACATGCGCCCGCAGGATAAGGTGATCGAGGCCGCACACATTCCGTTGAACATGGGTGCCGCGGCCGCAGCAAGCGCCATACAGACACCCGACAGGGTCCGGAAACTCAAAGAAGTGGTTGCCGGGAGCGAGGCCGACGCCATCAGGGCGGCCCTCAGAAAGACCAAAGGGAACCGTACCGAGGCCGCGAAGCTCCTTGGCGTGTCCTTAAGGAGCTTGTATTACAAGATCGAGCGCTACAACATAGACTGAGAAGTGGAGGAATATATATGAAACTTGGCAAGTTCGATATAGACTGGCTGCAGGGCGGGGTCTTCCGCATGGACGGGGGCGCGATGTTCGGCGTTGTGCCGCGCGCCTTATGGACCAGAAGGTACGATGTGGATGAGGCGGACAATTCCATAGAGTTGCTGAATGCGTGCATGCTTGTGCGCACGCCTGCGGGCAACGTTGTCATCGAGACCGGGTTTGGCAACAAGATAAGCGACAAGCTCAAGAAGATATACCGCGTTGGCCCGGACTGGGACCTTCCCGGAAGTCTTTCAGGTTTCGGGTTGGAACGTGAGGACATTGACTACGTCATACTCACCCACTGTGACTTTGACCACGCAGGCGGGGCCATCATGCTTGGTGCAGGCGGTGAGCCGGAGCTGACGTTCCCAAAGGCGAAGCATATTGTCCAGAGCGTTGAGTGGGAGGACGCCTTGAGCCCGAACATCCGCACAAAAAACACGTATCTTCCAGAGAATTTTACCTTACTCAAGGACTCAGATAACCTCGTGTTGATAGAGGGCGGGCATGAGGTGGTGCCGGGCGTTCGCGTTGAACTCACCGGAGGGCACACGCGCGGGCACCAGGTGGTATGGATAGAGAGCGGGGGTGAGCACGCGGTGCATATGGCGGACCTTCTGCCAACACACGCGCACCATAACCCGCTCTGGGTCATGGCTTATGACAACTATCCCCTTGAGGCCATTGAGTGGAAGCAGGAGCTGCACGAGAGGGCGGAGGAGTTGAACGCGTGGTATCTATTCTACCACGATACGTACATGAAGGCCTGTCGTTTTGGTGAAAAAGGGAAGGTTACTGAAAAAATTCAGTAACAAGGCGGCTTAGCTGGCAATTGGGTTTGTAAATATGTATTGGCGGCTGGATGTAGTATAATTAGGCAGGAGAATGGCATGAGAAAGATACGTATATCAGCCGAGTTGACCACTGCACCGGAGGGCGGGTTTGTAGTCTACTGTCCTGAGCTTGATATAACCACTGAGGGCGAGACTACAGAGGAAGCCATTGCCATGCTCAAAGACGCGGCCACCGGGTACGTGGAAGTGGTGGGCATAGAGAATATCCCTCATT
>DAOWET010000066.1 GCA_030638335.1 Nitrospirota bacterium | reverse complement strand
CGATCCGAGGTCGTCAGACTCGATCCGAGGTCGTCAGACTCGATCCGAGGTCGTCAGACTCGATCCGAGGTCGTCAGACTCGATCCGAGGTCGTAAGACTCGATCCGAGGCGGCCTTGCTTCGTCTGTTCATTTAATTAAATGATATACTGACAAATATGGAATGGAGAGTAATCTATGTGATCGTCGCGCGGGAGTTCAAGAAGTTCATCCGCGAGCGCAGCCGTCTCATATCCTCCATAGCCCGTCCGATGATATGGCTCTTCTTCATAGGCGCGGGCATGAGCCGCCTTGTGCAGCCTGAAGGGGGGGGCACCTACACCCAGTTCATCTTCCCCGGCATCCTGGGCATGACCATACTGTTTTCCTCCATCTTCTCTTCCATCTCCATCATCTGGGACAAGGAGTTCGGGTTCATGAAGGAGATACTGGTGGCCCCGGTCTCCAGGCTCTCCATAGTGGTGGGCAAGGCCACAAGCGGCATGGTGGTCTCCGTGCTCCAGGCCGCCATAGTGCTTGCGCTGTTTCCCATAGTGGGCCTCCGCCTTGGCCCGGCCGAGATAGCGGCGGCCATTGCGCTCTGCGCGCTCACGGCCTTTTGCATCTCCGCCTTCGGCATCGTGCTTGCCTCGTTCTACGACTCATACGAGAGCTTTAGTGTAATAATGAACTTCATAATCATGCCCATGTTCTTCCTCTCAGGGGCCATGTATCCGGTGAAGCTTTTGCCAACCCCGCTTCGTATCGCTTCTAAGTTAAATCCCCTGACCTACGGGGTGGACGGGCTCAAGCACATACTAACCCCCATAAGCGAGGGCCCCATGAGCCCGGACTTCACCATCATGACCGACATTATAGTCGTGGCGGCCATGAGCCTGGCCTTCGTATGGATCTCCACAAAGCTCTTCGAGCGCAAGCAGTAGGCATTTCATGCCCTCTCTCATGACTTCCAGGGCTTCCCCCTGCTGGACAAACAGCGCTTGACATTATCGGTTTTATCTATTAAACTTTGGTTATAGATCGGATTAATCTATTAGTTAGATAACGATAAAACAGGGAGGATACCATGGATATCAAGCTTACGAGCCTTTCAAGCTGCGCCGGTTGAGCGGCTAAATTCAGTCCGGAGGACCTGTCCCACGTGCTGGGGCAGCTACCAGATATAACAGACCCGAACGTATTGGTCGGAGCCGCAAAGGGCGACGACGCAGGAGTGTACAGGATATCGGATGAACTGGCCGTCGTGCTCTCAGTGGACTTCTTCACTCCAATAGTTGACGACCCCTACCAGTTCGGGGCGATCGCGGCCGCAAACTCGCTCTCTGACATATGGGCCATGGGGGGCAGGGCCGTGGTGTCCCTGAATATTGCCGCGCTTCCTGACAAGCCAGAGATGCGCCCGGTGGTGAGCCGGATATTCCAGGGCGGCATAGACAAGATGCAGGAGGCGGGGGTCCCCATCATCGGCGGTCATACCATCAAGGACGCCGAGCCAAAGTTCGGCTACTTCGTTATGGGGCTCATACACCCCGACCACCTGCTGGATAATTCCAAGGCAAAAGACGGCGACTCCCTGGTGGTCACCAAGAAGATCGGCACGGGCATAGTGAGCACCGGCATAAAGCGCAGCATGTGCTCCAAAGAGGTCGAAGAAGAGGTCTCACGCTCCATGGCCGGGCTTAACAAACAGACAGCGGAGATCATGATGCACGTTGGCGTGAGCACGGCAACGGACATAACCGGGTTTGGCCTCATGGGCCACCTCACCGAGGTGCTTGAGGCCAGCGGCCTGAGGGCAAGGATCAAGGCGGAAAGCGTGCCGTATTTTGATGAGGCCATAAAGCTGGCAAAGGACAATGTCGCGCCCGGAGGGTCCATAGGCAACATGCGCACCTACAGCCGCCATGCCGGGTTCACAGACGATGTGGAGGACCACCTGAAGCTCCTGCTGAACGACGCCCAGACCTCCGGGGGGCTCCTGATATTCGTACCCTCGGACAAGCGCGCAGCTCTCATGGAGCGCCTTGGCTCCGAGGGAATAGACTCCGCCCATATCGGCGAGGTCACCAAAGAGAAGGTAACCGAGGACGGCAGGCTCTTGCATGTGGAGCCTTAAACATACAATATGAACTTGCTTGAGCTGTACGGGTTCCTGTTCATATCCGGTGCGTCGGTGGGGTTTGTCTCCGGGCTCCTGGGCCTTGGCGGGGGGATCATCATGTTCCCCCTGCTTGTGTACCTGCCCCCTGTCCTTGGCCTTGAGGCCATCTCCGTAAAGAACGTGACCGGGCTCACCATGGCCCAGGGGTTTTTCGCTTCTCTGTCGGCCATGCTTTTCTACAAAAAGTACAGCTTCGTGCACTGGCCCCTTGTGTTCGCGCTGGGGCTGTCCATGGGCCTGTCCTCCCTGCTGGGCTCGCTCTATTCAGGCCGCGCCCCGGACAATGCGCTCATGTTCATATTCGGGCTTCTGGCCATATTTGCCGCAGGCATGATGCTCGTGCCAAGGGCCTATGAAAAGGACGACCATACAAGCGGGCAGGTGAGTTTCAACAGGCCGCTGGCCATAGCCATCGGCATCCCCCTTGGCTTCCTGCTTGGCATGGTGGGCCAGGGCGGGGCCTTCATCCTCATACCCACCCTGCTCTACATACTGAAGATACCCCTCAGGACCGCACTTGGGAGCACCCTTGCCATCGGGCTCTTTTCGGCCACGGGAGGCATTGCCGGAAAGCTCACCACAGCGCAGGTGCCGCTCTTGCCGGCCGCTGCCTTGCTCCTTGGCGCCGTGCCCTTTGCAAGGCTTGGGAGCTTTGTGGGCAAAAAGACCCACGTGAAGGCCCTCAAGTGGATGCTGGCCGCTGTCATACTCGCCTCCGCCGTCAAGATATGGGCTGACATCCTCTAACACTTTTTTCCAATATATGTCTTTTCCGGAATAACTTCCGGCCTGAGCTGAATTTCCTTGAATATCATCTAAAACCCTACTACAATATTTACATACGCCCTCTTACGGGATCAGCAAAAACAGATATTCATAACCTTATATCGCCAGGAGACAATTATGGCATCAGAAGGGAAAAGCACTAATACAAAACTCATGGCCGGCTACGCGGTTGGCGCTGGATTTCTACTTGTTGTGGCAGCGATTGCGATGGCGGACGTCTCCTCCATGGCCGTGGCAGGGGTCGCGGCATTAGGGTTGGCCGCAACGGTACTCACAGGCGTTTCCACAACACGCTCCACGGCCCAGTCCATGAAGCGGGCCGAAGAACTTGCCGCCCGGATACGGGAAGGGGATTTCACCTCGCTTGAGGACACTCAAGAAAAAGACAGCTGGGGCATCGGCATCATACTTGAGGAGATGCGCGGCTCCCTTTCCTCGCACCTTGGGGGCCTGAACTCCTCGGCCGAAAAGCTCGCCGCCACCATGGGCGCCCTCAGTACAAACGCCATGAAGACCCTTGAGGGCACGCGTAACCAGGCGGACAAGGCCAGCCAGATAGCGGTCACCTCCGAGGAGATGAACCAGACCGTGATAGACATAGCCCAGAGCGCGGCCGACGCCTCCACCACAAGCACAAAGGCCATGGACCTGGCTGAAAAGGGCAAGCAGGTGACCGACGAGGCCGTCTCAACTGTGGATAACGTCTACAACGCCACCGTGGAGCTGGCCTCCTCCGGAGACAAGCTCAACAAGCGCGTGGGGGAGATAGGCAACATCGTCACGGTCATCAACGACATAGCGGACCAGACCAACCTTCTTGCGCTTAACGCGGCCATCGAGGCGGCGCGCGCCGGGGAGCAGGGCCGCGGGTTTGCCGTTGTGGCCGACGAGGTCAGAAAGCTCGCCGAGCGCACCATCAAGGCCACCACCGAGATAAGCGACCGCATAAGCGCTGTGCAGGACGAGTCCAGCAAGACCACCGAGAGCATGGACCGCGCCACCGGAGAGGTCATAAAGGCAAAGGGCAGCATCAAGGAGGTGGGTTCCTCCCTGGAGGAGATAGTCGCCTCTGTACGCGTGATGAAGGACAAGATCATGCAGATAGCCACCGCCATAGAGCAGCAGTCCGCGGCCTCGGAGGAGGTCTCCCTCAACATATCCGATACCGCCAAGAACGCAGGCGACATAGCGCTTACGGCAGAGGGTGTCATAAAGGAACTCGAAGGGGTCTCGGACGAGATCAGCACGCTCCTTGCGGCCACGGAATCCTTCGCATGATCCACGCTCAAAGCATAGAGCACTGAGCACCCTGCGCTTGCCCTTCAACTGCCCGCCATCTACCGGTTCAGCTGAGAATCATTTTATATCAAAAGACCTCTCCCAAGAAAAACCTTTTTCTCTTTAAATATTAATAATGCTCCTTGAGCCTCACCCGTTCCGCTTTGACTGGGAATTTGTGCCGGTGGTGCCACAGGCACCTTCCCCTTGCTTTTTTGCGCGCCCCTGCGTGAACGATGCGCAATATGGCTTCAGAGCAAGGGTAGACTCGAAGAGCGGGTTCGTCGTACCAGTTTGTTTAATACAAATAATGAGCGCGTATCCTGATAAAAACAAGGCCGCCTGTCGTAGGTCGTCAGACTCGATCCGAGGTCGTCAGACTCGATCCGAGGTCGTCAGACTCGATCCGAGGCGGCCTTGTTTTTATTTTCTTTCAAAAAAGAATGTCCACGCGTCTGACGGAGCACTAAGGATCAACAACCGCTGACCATAAGCTCTGATTTGCTGTAGGTTCGAGGCACGGGACAATGCCGTGCCTTTCCCTTTAGTATGCCGTTGTCTGTTGCTTTATATTTTAGAGAAGAAAGTTCGCTTGTCTAACGGAGGAATTCGGGTCTGAGGTGAGGTAGATACAAAGAAGAAGTCGCGAAGGCGTACTTTAGTACGTCGAGTGGCTTATTCTGCCGTAGATGCCTTGCCTCAGCCCCGAAGTCCGTCTGTTGCTTATATTTATGGAGGACATTTTCCACATACTGATGTGAATAGTGCTGTTGAAAGATAGCGGTCCCCCCTGTCGGGCAGTATCACCACTATCACTCCCTCGCTTATCTCCGAAGACTTCTGCAGAGCCAGCCACATGGCCGCCCCGCTGGACATGCCGCAGAAGATGCCCTCCTTCACAGTGAGCATGCGCGTCATGTTGAAGGCGTCCTCGTCCGTGACTATGCGCCTCTCATCGAGCCGGTCGTCCTCGAATATCCCCGGCACTATGGATTCGCTCATGTTCTTCAAGCCCTGCACCTTGTGCCCGAGCACCGGCTCGGCCCCTATGATCTTTATGGAGCTGTCGTGCTCCTTTAGCCTCCTTGCCACCCCCATCAGGGTGCCGGAGGTGCCCATGCCTGCCACGAAGTGCGTTATCCTGCCCTGGGTCTGTTCGAGGACCTCCACGGCAGTGGTATCGTAGTGGACCTGGAAGTTGCTGGGGTTGTCAAACTGGTTGGGCATGAAATAGCGGTCCCTGTCGTCATTGTATATCTTGTGCCCGAGCCTTATGGCCCCGTCAGT
>DAOWET010000179.1 GCA_030638335.1 Nitrospirota bacterium | reverse complement strand
GCGCCAGCAGGGGATGTTCCTGTTTCGCTGCATGGCGTCGCGCACCGCCTCTGCCTCGCCCACGTCCAGCACGATGGACTTGCCCCCGCTCTCGCAGATGATGGCGAACACGCCCGAGACGGCCTTTATGTGGATGACGAAGTTGTATGGCCCCTCGAACTCGTAGCTGCCTAACATTATCCTCTGGTCCATCAGTCCTCCGTGGGTATAAGATACCATTTCCAGAGATAACGCGGACCTGACCAATCTCAGGGTCTTTGTATGCAAGGCCCCAAAGCAACTATGATTGCTGGTATCATTAATTTATGACCAAGAGCGAGCGCGAGGAGATACGGAAGGCCATAAACGCCCAGATGGCGGAGATAAAAGAGAACCTTGCCGCGCACAAGGAGTCCAGTAAACCCGTTGAGCCGGACAATGCCATAGGCAGGCTCACGCGCATGGAGGCCATAAACGCCAGGCACATAAGCGAGGCAAGCCTCGACAACGCCAGCGCAAGGCTCGGCAGGCTTGAAAACGCGCTCAAGCGCCTGGACACGGATGACTACGGCATCTGCTCCATGTGCGAGGAGGACATCCCCTTTAAACGTCTCATGCTTGTTCCCGAGTCTACCCGCTGTGTTTCCTGCGCTGACTCCTGATCCACCGTGATGATTCCTGATCCGCCCATCTACTGCGTAATAAGCCGCTCGGGGTCACGGACCCCCTTTATTGGCTTCTTAATGCCCAGGAAGGCAATTAAACCCAGCCCGTGGCTGGTCGCGACTTCTTCTTTGTCATTGATCTATATGGGGCAAATCAGAAACAGTGGGGGCATTGAATGGTCCTGATTCACCTCATCTGATTCCTCATAAGAAGTGCAAAGCGTTTTCCATTCTATTGGAAATTCAAAAACAGCACACTATACAAGGCAGCGGTTTTCTTATATGCTTATAAAAGAGGAACCAGACCAGATGCACCGGAGGGCCAGATGGACGCGGAAAAGGCGTTGAGGCTGCTTGGCAGGCTTGAGAAAAAAATTGGCGAGTTGTACGACCATTTCAGCGGACTGTTCCGATCGGACGAAAAAGTGAGGGAGCTTTTTGACCAGCTATGCATGGACGAGGATTCGCATGACTCGGTGGTGCAGTACCAGATGCGCATTGTGAGGCAGGATCCGGGTGCCTTCGGTGACGTGGAGGTATCCGAGAGTGAGATCAACTCCATTATGGATTTCATAGATAAGACCATCGCATCAAAGAAGCATCCCACACTGAAGCAGGCAGTGGAGCTTTCGCTAAAGATCGAGGGCACAGCGTCCGAGAGCCACTACCGCACCGCACTTGTGCAGGACAACCCGATGCTTGGCGAGTTGATACG
Source organism: Nitrospirota bacterium (assembly GCA_030638335.1). GTDB lineage: Bacteria > Nitrospirota > Thermodesulfovibrionia > Thermodesulfovibrionales > JdFR-86 > DAOWET01. Next base: position 4,897 of record DAOWET010000179.1, on the reverse strand, counting down.
AAGCCTCGGGGTCTCGGACGAGGAACACTCAAAGCGGCTTCGTGATTTTGTTGTGAGCAGAAACCTGTAATACGTTTTGGCAATACGTCTTTGGCATGCCCGGCTATATTCCTTTTGGAATGCCCCATTTGTTGTCCTAGGGATTTTCTAACCGGTTTCTCCTGACGTCAATAGAGAGGTAGTCCAGGTGGTAGCCTTCTTTTCTTTCATCGCTTACCGTGATGTTCGTAGCCAGTGTGGTTATGTCACCTTCTGCGGTGTACGTCCTCTCAAGCACGTAAGTCTCCCCGGTCACCCATTTTCTTACCTCCATAAATGGCCTCAGGTCCATCGTCCCGTTTGCAAGCAGGCGGATGTCCTGTACGGCAAGCCGGACCCCGATGGTGCCGCTGGGCCTGATCTTCAGCCTCCAGGTGACCCTGTCCCCTTTCTTAAGGGATATCTTGTGGTCACCCACCAGATACCTGTCACCTCTGTAATCCATCTCGCCCCTGTAGTAGACCGCGCCTCCGGAGAGGCCCTTGAAGCTTATCTCGTTCAGCCCTATAAAGCGCCTGAGCCTGTCCGTCCTTTTTTGGCTGGCCTCTTTCGGCACGAACTCGCCGCCAAAGAGCAGGCCTGCCCTGTTGTGATAGGAAGAGCAGTTGAAGTCCATATCGCAGACAGTGAGCAGGGAGTCCGCGGAGTAATTGAATATCTTTGAGGCGATGCTGCTTGCGAAGATGACCTCGCGGCCCTTGCCATACTGGCGGAATATGCTCCTGCCAAAAGCGTCATCCGGTATGGGAAGGCCAAGGTAGTCAAGGACGCTTATCAGGATGTCGGACTGTGTGAACAGATCCTCCTGTGTCATGTCCGCCTCAGTGCCCGGAAGCATCATGGCCAGCACGGCATGGTTCTTCTCCACCTCTGAGTTCAGGCCCCCTGTTGCGCCCGCGCTCTTGCCCTCGTCAGTGGTGATAATGACTACCGTGTCTTCAAGCAACCCGTCCTTGTCCAGGGAGCCCATGAACTCCCTGAAGGCGCTGTCAGCGAACCTGTAGGCCTGCTCAGCGGAGGGGTTGCGCACACCGGGCACATTGAATGGGTGGTGGGTGCTCAGTGTGAGTGCGGTCAGGAACCATGGTTCCGGCTTTTTAGAGAGTTCTGATATTTTTGCCCTGACGTAATGGAATAACGTACTGTCGTCCACGCCCCATGCGTTCTTTTTAATAAAGCTCTCAAAGCTCTCGCTGCCGTAAGACTCCATAAAGCCCGCGCTTTTGGCGAACCTGTCCTTTTGCATGTACGACAGGACGGCCCCCTGCATGAAGGCCGTATTGTAGCCCTCCCTGCCGAGTGCTTCGGGAAGGCATTTTTTCACGGCGCCATACAGCGCCACATAGTCGCTCTTGGCCTCGGAGAAGAGAAAGTTGGGGTAGTCGCCGCATAAGAGGGCATAAAGCCCCCTGTTGGTCTGGCTCTGAAGGCTCGCATACTGTGTATATGAGACATTGCTTTCATGGATGGACTCTATGCCGGGTATCCAGCCCTGCTCCAGATACCCGTGGTTCAGGCCCTCAACGAGCACCAGCAGGACGTTGTATTTTTTCTGAGGGTATTTAACGATCTTCCTCCCGCTGAGGTCTGCCTGAAAGAACTCGCCAAGGTTCTTCCTTTCGGCCAGGTCCCGTGCGCCAGTGGGAGGGGCCTGCCTGATCATGTATCTGATGTTTTCCTCCGCAAGGTTCATCTGTAGCCAGTATGAGAAATCGTTTCTTATGGAGAGGGCCGGGAGGGCCGGCAGGGCAAGGACCGGTATTATTATTAGAGCGACTGCGACCCTGGCGACTGTCGCATTAATGGGCCGGAGCCGGGACAGCAATATGCATAAGGGTGCGGAGACGGCCAGTACCACTATCAGGCTGACCAGTGTATTTACGGAGAAGACCGAGCCCATGATGAACTCGTTGTTCAGGGCCAGGTGGGCAAAGACAAAATTGATGTTGGCCCCGTTTGCCTTGATGTGCTCCACGTTGGCGCTTGCCATAATGACCCAGATGCCCCATATGAAAAACCCCACGGGCCTCACAAGCCTGCGTGATGTAAAAAGCCCTGAGATGTATGCGAGAGGGAACAGGACAAGCAGGGTAATAAGCAGGTCTGAGACAAAGCCCCTGAACGCCGCAAGCGCTGTGAGACCGGTAAAGGCCCCGCCTGCAAGCATGCCCATGCAATAGAGGCGGGCAACGGCAAGGGGGATGAAGATGCATATGCCGAAGAAATATCTTGAAGGGCTTTTTGCTATCGGGGATATGTCTCTGGGTTTCATTATTTTATTATGTGCCAGTCCGGGCGCCCAAGGGTTTCATAATATTAGCATAACGCAAGGACATGGTTCATTGAAGGCACAGCGACGGGCAGTAAGACGCCATATGCTATATTAAAGGAACTCAGGATGTTTTCGCCCTGTTCGCGTGTGTTATCAGGGCGCTCCAGGAAAGGAAAGCTGCGTGTGCTGATCATCGTTATGCTGTTTGTCCTGTCCGCCGTATTGATCGCAGCGGGCTATGTTCTTCTTATGAGGAAAAGCTCTCCCGCAGGCCCCGGGCTCATGTTGTGCGCCTTTATTGCGCTCACCATTGCTTTTACTTTGCTTTATTCAGGGGGGAAAGACCCCTCCGCGGGCGGCTTCAGGCCGCTACGCATTGCCCATGCCGGAGGCGCTGTGGAGGGTGTTACCTATACCAACAGCTTCGATGCGCTGGAGCTGAACCTGCAGAAGGGTTTCAGATACTTTGAACTGGATTTTAATTATACAAGCGACGGCCAGCTGGTATGCATCCACGACTGGGAACGGAGTTTTGAGAGGACCTTCGGGTTCAAGGCAGTGGGCATCCCCACACTCAAGGAATTCATGCGGCTTGTAAAGAGAGGCAAGTACGACAACTGCACGCTTGAAAGATTGGTGCCGTGGCTTGAGGAAAACCCCGATGCGATAATAGTCACGGACGTGAAGGTCGGAAACCTCCAAGCATTGAAGCAGATGGCGGAGAAGGTGCCTGGCTTTGGCAAGAGGATCATCCCTCAGATATACCTGCCGGAGAGCTACGCCGTTGTGAAGGAACTGGGCTATGAGCAGGTCATCTGGACGCTCTACCGCTTCAATGCCCCTGACCGGGATGTGCTCAGATGGGTGAAGGTATTTCAAAAAGGCCCCTTTGCCATCACGATGCCTGTTAAACGGGCCAAGACAACGCTGCCCGGGGAGCTTGCCCGGATGGGCATCCCCACCTATGTGCATACCATAAACAGTAAGGAAGATGCGGAGGCCCTGATGAACGGGTACGGGGTTACGGAGATATATACCGACAGCCTCTACCCGGAGGGCGGCTGAGCAGGATAGGGCATGTGAGGTCAGGCAGGAATTGAATGATATGGGAATGTTCCAGTTGCATTTCATCAGGAAAGAAGCAATTTCATGAGGCTGATAAAGTGTTTGTTCCTTGCGTTATTGATAGTAGGCTGCTCAACTGGTTACGATGGCCCGATCTCTGATCACTGGGATGGGTCTGAATTTTATAACAAAGAGCCTGGTCATACATTTTTCGAGATGATAAAATGGTTTTGGGAAATGGAGACACTTGACTGGCCGGAATGGATCGAAGACCCGGAACAACCAGACCCACCAGAGAAATGCATGGACGGCGAACTCAGGGTCACATACATAAACCATGCTACATTGTTGATCCAGACAGATGGACTGAATGTTTTAACGGATCCGATCTGGTCCGATAGGGCTGGGCCATTTTCCTGGGCGGGGCCGAAAAGAGTCCGCTCAGCAGGCGTAGCGCTGGAGAACATGCCCAGGGTGGATGTGATCCTGATCAGCCATGACCACTTTGACCACCTTGATCTGCCCACGCTTAGCAGGATCGCTGAAAAGAACGAACCGACCATTCTTGTGGGACTGGGTTTAAAAACCCTGCTTGAATCAGAAGGCCTGAGCAATGTCCATGAACTGGACTGGTGGCAGACTTATAAACTGAAGAACAGTGTTTTTACATTTGTGCCTGCACGCCATAATTCCGGCAGGTCAGTTTTATCAGGCAATAAAACATTATGGGGAGGATATGTGATCGAAGGCGACTCGGGCAGGATATATTTTGCCGGAGATACTGCGTATGGAGATTTTCTTCAGAAGATAATAACCAGATATCCTGATTTCAGGGCAGCCATATTCCCGATTGGAAGTTATGAGAAAAGATGGTTTATGAAATCGCAGCACATGAACCCTGAGGATGCACTTAAAGCACATATTCTTCTCAATTCACAGCAAAGTATTGGGATGCATTTTGGAACCTTTGAAGAGCATGTTGAACAAACAATTGACGCGCATGAAAAGGATCTGAAAATGGCTTTAATGAAATATAAAATACCTGAATCTGAATTCCTGGTTTTGAAATTTGGCGAAGGGCAATATATCAAATGATCTCAATTTAGTTTGAGAGTCTGAGTGGGCAACCCAAGGTATTGGCAAGTTGGAACTCCATAGTCTGGCAGATGTTGCAGACATTATCCGGGAGATTCGGGACCTGTTAGTGGAATAGTACTAGCCCCGGGAATCAAAGAGCGAGCGGACGGTGTCCATGGCGCGCTTTTGGGAGAATCCCTGTTTGATGAGCGGGGTATCCTTGATAGCCTCGAAGTTGTCTTCAAGCACTGGACGGTCTGCCTTATAAAAAATACCCGTTGGAATTCTGTCTCCCCACTCAAGGGCGCGCCTGAATGCCTCTACACGATCCGAGGGGTCGTATTCCGGCTCCAGCTCATACACGCGCTCTTTGTACCATTGATACGTGTTTATCTTGTTGAATGATACGCACGGCTGGAGGATGTCAATGACCGCGTAGCCCCT
>DAOWET010000092.1 GCA_030638335.1 Nitrospirota bacterium | reverse complement strand
GAACGCCTGCTGGGGCTTGATTATGTGATGGTGAAGTCGAGCTATAACCTCTGGTTCTGGATATTCAGGGCCATATTCGGGGTAGGGTTCCTCTACGGGACATGGATATTCGTGTACGATTTCTTCAAGCTAGGCAAAGAACCCCTTCTGGAGGATATGGAATCGACTGAAGCAACTGAAACTGCTGCATAGAAAGCATGAAAACGGGCAGGGCCCTTGCTTGAGATAATGGCAGGCGGGGGCCCTGCCTGCAGCACCCCGCTTTAAGAGGGAGAGGCAATGTTTAAGGAACTCGCACTTAAAAACCTTCACACGCTCAGGCGACTGACGCAGCTTACCTTCATCTGCCTGCTGCTTTTGGCCCCATCCCTTGACCTCCTGAGGTATGACGTGGCAGCAACGGATCTATATATATTCGGGCAGGTCTGGGAACTTGGGCTTGGAAGCGAGTTCTACGCAGATCCCTCGGCCTTTGGCTCGGGCTACGTGGCTATCAGGATATTATTGAAAGCCATCCTCCCGTGGGTGATAGTCTTGAGCATATTCCCCTTGCTAGGGGTTCTGCTTGGGCGCACATTCTGCGGGTGGGCATGCCCGGAGGGCACGCTCTTTGAGCTTGCCGACACCATAACCCTCAAGCTTCTTGGAAGAAGAAGCATGTTTGGAGCAAAGCCGAACGACCCTCCGGATGCAAAGGGCGGGAGGTTTAAGTATATCGTGCTGGGCGTTATATACCTGTTCATAGTGCCGCCGTTTTTCGGTGTGATGCTTACAGGATATTTTATCGCTCCGGCGCGCATCTGGCATGAGCTTGTCACCCTTGAGCTTTCCTTTGGACTGAAGGCGGGCATCATCGGGGTCTCGTCCTACATGTTCATTACCTTTATTTTTGTAAGGCACACCATCTGCAAGTACTTCTGCGCAGCCGGGCTCATGCAGATGCTCTTTGGCTGGGCAAGCCCCATCTCCCTTGGTGTTCGCTTTGAGCGCGAGGCATTCTCAAGATGCACGGATTGCAGGCGGTGCGAGCAGGTCTGTTTCATGGACGTAAAACCCCGGGGCAGGGAGGACATCAACTGCGTGAACTGCGGCGACTGCCTGGTCGCGTGCAGGCAGGAGCTTAGTGAGGACTGCGGGCTTTTCTTCTTCAGTGCAAAGAACAAGGGCGGCAATGGTCACAGAGAAAATGGCGAGCTTGATGGGTGCAAGCCCCTGGAAATAAAATAGCCCAAAAAGCAATAATAGTACATGCCAAAACCCTGCACACCGGAGCGTATTTCAGGTAACCGATGGACAGGCTGAACATAACCATCATAGGCGGCGGCGTTATTGGCCTGGCCATAGCGGCCTGCCTGTCAAAGGACAACCACGACATCGCGCTCCTTGAAAGCCACCCCACCCACGGGCAGGAGACCTCAAGCAGAAACAGCGGGGTAATACACGCAGGCATCTACTACCCGCCGGGCTCTCTGAAGGCAAAAACCTGCACCTCCGGAGCGCGCCTCCTCTATGACTACTGTGAAGAGCACTCAGTGCCGCACAAGCGGACGGGCAAGCTCATAGTTGCCACTGCCCCGGACGAGCTCCCGGCGCTCCATGCGCTATACGATAACGCCCGGTCAAACGGGGTGGAAGGCCTTCGGATGCTTGAGGGCCCGGATATCAGGAAGCTGGAGCCCTCTGTCACAGCCCTTGCCGCCATCCATTGCCCCGGCACAGGCATACTCGACGTGCACACACTCATGGACAGGCTCTACCAGCAATCCCTGGACTCGGGCGTGACCTTCGGCTTTGGCAGCCAGGTGACCTTCATCGCCCCTGACGCCGAAGGCTATGTGGTGGGCGTGGACGACTACCGGTTCCACTCAAGGGTCGTGATAAACTCGGCAGGGCTCTGCTCGGACAAGGTCGCCGCCTTGTGCGGCATTGACGTGGACGGGGCGGGCTACGCGCTTGAGTACTGGAAGGGCTCGTATTTTTTCTATGCCCGCAAGTCCCCGGTAAGCATGCTCGTATACCCGCTGCCCTCGGCGGACAAGGCGGGCCTTGGTGTGCATGCAACGCCTGACCTCAACAACAGGCTCCGCTTCGGGCCTGACGCGGAGCCCGTGCCGTCCATCGAGTTCAAGGTGGACGCCTCAAAAAGAGATGTATTCTATGAGAGAGCTTCAAAGTACATAGCCGGCCTGGACAGGGATGCGTTCAGCCCTGACATGGCGGGCGTGCGCCCTGTGCTCAAGGGCGGCGGGCGCGACTTTATCATCAGGGAGGAATCCGGCAGGGGCCTCAGGGGTCTCATCAACCTCATTGGGATAGAATCCCCCGGCCTTACCGCCTCGCTCTCCATAGCCGAGCATGTAAAAACCCTTGTAGCGAAAGGGGCCACGGGCCCCATTTAACCGGTGGCTTCCGCCTCGACCGTTATCAACAAACGTATCGTAATGGAGCGTCCAGCTTCAGTCCTCTTAAAGATAAGCTTCGAAAAGATTCCCTCTAATGAAATGATTATATTCCTTGCGCCTCCCCCGTTCTGCTTTAAATAAATGCCTTTGACCTTAAACCCAGCAAAAGGTGCAATCGCACACAATAAACCCAAGGCAAAAGACTTCAATTAATATTAAATGGTTTTCTTCATAATAAAATGTTCCGCTTTGAAGGGCATCTGGGCCGGTGGTGCCACAGGCACCTTCTTTTTCCGTTTTGCGCGCCCCCTTGTGAACGCAGAGCCAAACAACTGCTAATAAGGGTAGACCTGAAAGGCGGGGTCATGATGCCTGTTGTTTTCCCATAATAAGAGCGCGCATCCGGCAACAGATCTT
>DAOWET010000199.1 GCA_030638335.1 Nitrospirota bacterium | reverse complement strand
TAGCGAGTCAGGCCGATGTAGAAAACGTCCGGCCGCTCCGGGCGGTCAAATTCAGTGAACTGCTCGTCCACAAATGCCCTGGTCAGTTGGATTGCCCGGTCCTGGCGATAATTGAAGTGCACCACGGAGTCTCCGTCCTTAATGCCGCCGTATCCGGCCATGATGCAGGGGGGGATGTACTCGTCGGTCATATCCGAGCCGTCAGGGTTTTTTAACATTTTATAACTCTGCTCTATGGCATCTTCGGGATTTTCGTAATAAGTCCCTTTTGCCTCTACCAAAGCCTCGTATGCCATGTCAGTAAGAGGCCAGTTGCGGCCACGGTCCATGGAGTAATAGCGGCCCATGAGCGTAGCAATGCTGCAATTGACACTCATCTTCATGCGGAGTTTTTTCAGAAAACCCATGGAGCTCCTTGGGGGAGTATCCCTGCCGTCGCCAAAGAAATGTATCCAGATACTTTTAATTCCCTCTTTGGAGGCGTGGTCCATGATGGCGTAAAGGTGGTCCTGGTGCGCGTGCACGCCCTCGTCCTGCACAAGGCCCATTATATGAAGGGCGGAGCCCTTTTCCTTGCAGTTATTTATCGCGCGCTGGTAGTTGCCGCTTTTAAAGAAAGAACCGTCCGCAAGGCTCTCGTTTATGCGGGTTATCTCCTGCTTTACGATGCGCCCTGCCCCCATGTTCAGGTGGCCAACCTCCGAGGAGCCCTGGTAACCCTCGGGCAGGCCCACGGAGCTTCCGGAGGGTATTAGCACAGTGTGCGGGTTGTTTGCCAGGAGAGAATCATTCACAGGCGTATGCGCCGCCGCCACCGCGTTGTGCTCGGTGGAGGGGTTGATACCCATCCCGTCCCTGATTATGAGAACAACCTTTTTCCTGTCCATTGCAATAATCCTTTAAAAAGTATTGAACAATATTATACAAGAGGTTGCCACCTGTGTTCATGCGTGAATTGCAGAGTATTAACACAAACTCAATCTTATAATGTAAATACAAACCTCCCTTGACAAAAGTTAACTTGCAGGTTAACATTTAATCATGAAACGTACAGTTATCTTCTACAGGACAGTCGATGGAAAATGTCCAGTTCAGGACTTCCTGGATTCTCTGTCCGGCAAGGTTGCCCAGAAGGTAACATGGGTTCTCAAGCTGTTGGAGGATTTGGATGCTGTCCCGTCCACCTACTTCAAGAAGCTTACGGGGACGGAAGAGATCTGGGAGTGCAGGATTGCATTTAGTTCAAATGCCTACAGGATATTCTGTTTCTTTGCAGGTAATTCCGTGGTCGTTCTGACACATGGGTTTATGAAGAAGAGTCAGAAGACGCCAAAATCTGAGATAGAAAAGGCCGAGGCTGACAGAAAAGATTATTTATTAAGGAGGAAGAAACATGAGTGACCTGAAAAAATACATAGACAAAAGAAAAAAGAAAGACAAAAAGTTTGCCGAGGGCTATGACGAGAGATACGAGCAGTTCAAGATCGGCATGGTGCTCCGGCAGGCACGTGAAGAGGCAGGGCTGACCCAGGAAGAACTCGCACGCAGGCTTCACACAAAAAAGACCGCCATATCCCGGATAGAGAACCATGCGGAGGATATCAAGCTCTCGACCCTGGAACGCGTTGCTTCTGCACTGGGGAAAAAGCTGGAGATCAAAATAGCCTGATGCCGACCTTATAAGTATCTGCATGCGGCTGGGAATCATTCACAGGCGTATGCGCCGCTGCCACCGCGTTATACTCTTTGGAGGGGTTTATGCCCATCCCGTCCCTGATTATGAGAACCACCTTTTTATTATCTTTCATTAAATCGGTTCCACAGGCTAAAAGAGCCCTTACCTCCTAAAATCACTAAATATCATAGGAATATTATACAAGATGGCCTCTCAGGGCACACAAGCACGAAAGTTTATTGTTTGATAGCAAAGCCTCAACTTATACCTGCACGATTATTTTATTGCATTTTTCTGCAACAGCACATATAATAGGCACGATACATTCCTTTATATTAGCGGATAATGGAATGAATCTCGCGGATAACAAGTACATTTTGTGTTAATGCTGCATTGTAACCACTGGAGGGGGAAATGAGGAAGTCAATTATTATTGCTGCATTTGCATTATTGGTATTTGCGCAAACAAATAATGCATCGGCTTCTGCGAGCTATGTCATCAGCGACAATTCAACAGGGGGCGATTGCACCAGGATAGGCGTATGGGACAGCAGCACTAAAACGTGCACACTTACAAGAAATTTCTATAATGTCGTGCCATGGGGCACCGGCTACGTTCTGAGAATAGCAAGCAGCGGCATAACACTTGACGGGAACGGCCATTTTATTTCCGCCTCAAAGTATGCGTCCGGCGCGTGCATAAAGGCAGTTTCGGTTTCAGGAATAACCATAAAGAACATGGAACTGGACCGCTGCTACAGGGGGATACGCCTTGAAAACGTCTCTGGTGGTTCAATACATGATAACACCATTAGCCGCAACCCAAATAAACCTGGGTATGGGATTAGTGCGCGCAACAGCAGCAACCTGCTGATAACTGACAACTACATTCACAATGGCGGTAACGGGATATCAGTTTTGCTTGGTGCGGACAATGTCATTGCAAACAATATCGTAGATTCAAATTTATATGCTGGAATTGGCGCCATTTCCAGCGCAAGGGTTATTGTTGAGTACAACACGATAACTCGAAACGGATCTAGGGGCATTCAGCTCAGAGGTAACTATGTATACGGGAATATAAGGTATAACGACATAAGTGAAAACAAGGATGGTATTTATTTTCACAGGGCCTTCACATATGAGATATATGGAAACAATATCGCGAACAACAACCGGGGGCTTTACCAGCATATAACCGGTAACAACATATACAACAACAACTTCTACGACAATGGCCAGCCGGGCTATTTCTACAAAGCTTATGACATATACAATCTAAGCGCTCCTGTCGGGGGCAATTACTGGAATGACTTCGACAGCCCTGAAGAAGGATGCTATGACACAAATAATGACGGTTTCTGCGATGACATTTACTACCTTGATGCCACTCATAGGGACAACCTGCCTCTTACCAGCCCATTTGAGTTTGGCAATAACGCACCAGAGGCGAATGCAGGTGCCGACCAGACAGCTGAGTGCAGCGGGCCTGCGGGTTCTTCAATAACCCTTGACGGCTCAGGCTCCACAGACCCTGACGGCGACGCGCTTACATATAACTGGAGCGGGCCGTTCGGCTCAGCCACTGATGAGACCGCCACGGTCGCGCTTCCCCTTGGAACGCACACCATAACACTGACTGTTGACGACAGCAACGGCGGCACTGCTACCGATGACGTGGTGGTTACGGTGGCCGATACCACTGCCCCCAGTGCTTCAGCAACACTTGGCGGAACGCTGCTCAGCAACGGGTGGTATCAAGGGGACGTGCTGGTAGAGATCTCGGCCACTGACACATGCAGCGGCGTTGCCCGGATAACCTACACTCTGGACGGAGCACTGACTATCGCAAGCGGCGATTATGCCAGCGAGACGGTTACTGCGACAGGGACGCACTCGGTTGTCTACAGTGCGACGGACAACGAGGGCAACACAAGTGCTGACGCTTCCATGTCCATGGAACTGTTCACAGCAGACTCTGACGGGTTCGTTGCGCTTATCAGGAAGCTGGTGGCCCAGGGGCTCATCGCGCCCCAGATGGCAAACAGCCTGGTGAAGCAGGCGGGCAATGGTTCGTACAAGGCCCTTGCCAACCATATCGAGGCCCAGACAGGCAAGAAGATAGACCCTGAAGCGTCTGCCCTGCTCCTTGAGGCGATAGAGAACATAACAGGCAAATAACCACCATCGTATAGTCCATAAAGAGGCCGGGGCCTGAAAAGGCTCCGGCCTCTTTTTATGAAAACAGGCTTAATTCCTTTACCACAATATAAATATGATATTATTACTTAATTTGCCAGTGCATACATAGTGCATACATAGCGCATACATAGGGCATGCTTAAGGGAGGCTCATGGCAGAGCAAAGGGAGAGGTGGAGCAACCATATCGGGTTCCTGATTGCGGCCGTGGGTTCGGCCATAGGCCTTGGCAACATCTGGCGCTTCAGCTACATGGCCTACGAGTACGGCGGCGGCGCATTCCTCATCCCCTACGTCATCGCCCTTGTCACCGCAGGCATCCCCCTTCTTATTCTCGAATTCGCCATAGGGCACGAGCGCATAGGCTCGGCCCCGCTTGCCTACGCAAAGCTCAGCCGCCACGGTGAGTGGCTGGGGTGGTGGGCCGTAATATTCGTGATGTTCGGCATAGAGCTCTACTACTCCACTGTCATATCATGGTGCGCCAACTACTTTGTCATATCCATGAGCCTCGGATGGGGCGACGACCCCAACAACTACTTCTTCAACGAGTTCCTTGCAATAAGCGATGGGCCATCGAATATTGGCAGTGTGCGAATGCCGATCCTTGCAGGCCTTGTGGTGGTCTGGGCACTGAACTGGGCCATTCTCTACAGGGGAGTGCAGCGCGGGGTGGAGCTTGCAAACAGGATATTCATGCCCCTGCTATTCGTGCTCACCGCAGTGCTTGTCGCATGGTCCCTGACCCTTGAGGGCGCGATGAGCGGGATCAAGGCATACCTTACACCGGACTTTTCAAAGCTCAAGGACTCAAAGGTCTGGATAGACGCATACAGCCAGATATTTTTTACCCTGAGCCTGGGCTTTGGCATAATGATAGCCTACGCGAGCTATTTGCCAAGAAAAAGCAATATAACCCGCAGCGCCCTTCTGATCGGTTTCATAAACAGCGGGTACTCTCTGTTTGCAGGGTTCGCGGTATTCGCGGTGCTGGGGTTCATGGCCACAAGCCAGGGCCAGCCCATCTCCGAGGTGGTCTCTCAAAGCATCGGACTGGCATTCGTGGCATACCCCAAGGCCGTGAGCCTCATGCCGGGGGGGGCCGTGTTCGGGGCCATATTCTTCCTGTGCCTGTTCGTGGCCGGGATGTCGTCCTCCATCTCGATACTCGAAGCATTTGCCTCCGCGGTAGTGGACAAGTTCGAGATTTCGCGGAAGAGAACGGTCACCGTGCTATCCATCGTGGGATTCCTTGGGTCCATAATATTTGCCACAAAGGGCGGGCTATACTGGCTGGACATAGTGGACCATTTCCTCACCCACTACGGCCTGGTGGCGGTTGGCGTGCTTGAGTGCGTGCTCGTGGGCTGGCTTTTCAGCCTGGATACCATAAAGGAGCATGTGAACAGGATATCCACATTCCAGTTGGGCGTTGGGTGGGACGTGCTGATACGCTTCTTTGTCCCGATAGCGCTGGGCCTGATACTCCTGCTGGACCTGATCGGGGAATTCAAGAAGCCTTATTACGGGGGGTATTCATGGGCCCCGTTGATAGCCATCGGCGTGGGATGGATACTGATCACCATCGCGGCCGCGGTCCTTTTTGCGAAAAAGCGCTGGCCGGAGGGAAAACTCGAGCACGTGCCGGAAGAGGAATAGTTTCAGCAGGGTTTTTAGAGGTTCACCCCGGTGGGACGCAATCAGGACCAAACACTTGACAAGTGTACAGGAAATAAGGAAAATATATTAATGCTTATATATAGGAATAATTATGTTTTTGTTGTAATGCCAGCCGTACTTCTGGCAGCACTTTTGTCGGCAACGGTTTCCTATGCTTCAAATCCTACCGCTGGAAAGAACATCACCGCAGAGATCAGATCATCTTCGCATGTCCAGACAGGGGTTATTGAACATGTTGAGGGTGTGCTTGTGGTGAGCATGGAGGCGGCCGAGATGCTTAAGCTCGAGCCCTCCGGGGCCTGCAGCGACCACCAGATAGTAAGCCTTGAGCCCGAGAGCCCGGAGGCGTGCAAATACGAGGAGCCGGGGCCCTTTGAGTCGGTGCTCGAAGCAATTGACGGGCCGCAGGTCATGGTGAGCCTGGGGCTGGACTCAAACCGGCTCGGAAGCCGTGCAATGCGCTACGTGGACCTGAACACCAAGGTCATGAGCGAGAGGATACCCGAGAGGTTCAAGCGCTACCTTGGCAGAAGCACCAGGTACCTGAGGATGATGAAGAACATACTCAGGGAAGAAGGGGTCCCCGAAGACATAGCATACCTCCCCTTGATCGAGAGCGGCTTCTACACCCACGCATACTCCAGGAGCAGGGCATCGGGCCCATGGCAGTTCATCAAGGGCACGGGCAAGCGCTACGGCCTGAAGATCGACTGGTGGGTGGACGAGAGGCGCGATCCGGTGAAGTCCACATATGCGGCGGCAAGATACCTGAGAGACCTGCACGAGATGTTCGACTCATGGAGCCTGGCCCTTGCCGGCTACAACGCGGGAGAGGGCAAGATCAAGCGGGCCCTGAAGGTCACAAAGGCAAAGGACTTCTGGTCTGTCATGCGCACCATGAGCATCAAGCGCGAGACATTCAACTATGTGCCCAAGTTCATCGCTGCCAGGCAGATCGCCCTCGACCCTGAGTCCTACGGGTTCAGGAACATACCATACCAGAAGGACTTCACTTACGACGAGGTGACCATCGAGTTCCCAATGAGCCTGGACGTGATCGCCAAGGCAGCCGGGTGCGACGAAAAGACTGTCAAGGACCTTAACCCCGAGCTGAGGAGATGGAGCACCCCTCCGGTGGACAAGTACAGCCTGAAGGTCCCAAGGGGATCGCGCGAGACCTTCCTGGCCAACCTGCCGAAGATACCGGAGGCCCAGCGCATAACCGTAAAAGTACATATCGTTCGCAGCGGCGACACCGTCTCCCAGATAGCGCATCGTTATGGCGTCTCGCAGAGGTCCATCATCACCTACAACCGGCTCAGCCAAAGGGCCCTCATCCGCCCCGGTCAGCGCCTGATCATCCCCGTGAGCTACAAAACAAGCTCACGCTAGTACAACAACCACTACAACTCATGGCGCTTGCAGTATCCTGTCTTTTATAATATAGGCATGGGATCCAAGAACCCGATGGACATGGACAGGGGCAAGGATGACACATGCATCCTCTGCGGCAAGATCATTCCAAACCATCACCCCGACTGCGAGTACTACAAGTTCAAGCCTAAAGCCCCTCCAAAAAAAATAACCCTGGAAGCTCTTGAGGCGCGTATGCGCGAGTTGGAAACGGCCTCGGCCCCGGACTTCACCGCCATAATGGACCTGAGCCGCAAGATAGAGGAGTTCCGCGAAAACCTGGTAAAGAAGAAAAAGGAGATAAAACAGGAGAAGTCCTTCGATGACTGGGCCTCGGGAAAGAGCATGAACGTGCTGGACCCCGACCAGTACGGAGACGGTCCCTCCTTCAACATCGCTCGTCATACGCCAAAGCCAGAACCGGTCAAGCCCAAAGCAGAAGAACCTGTCTCATCAGACAGGCTCACAGGCCACCTGGGGATGGTCAAGCAAACCCTCTCTCGCGACGTGCTCAGGAGCGCCTACTCCTTCCTGACCCACAACGGCAAGGACAAGCTCGCGGACGTCATAAGCCAGACCCGCACTCAGCAGAAAAGCGTGGGCAAGCTTCTCACGCAGGGCGTGGAAAAAACCCTCAAGGGCGATGTGAAGGGGCTGTGGCAGGAGGAGATCGGCGCAAAGCACCTGGCGCAGTTCAAGAACGTGCTCAAGCACGGGTTCAAGAGGGTCTTCAACGAGCAGAACATAATCAGGGCCCAGCGCCACGACGTGCTCTTCCACCTTGTAAAGGAGATGCAAGAGGACTTCGCTGACATCGAGAAGAATGACCCCGGGGCCACAAAGATCATGAAAAACATCATGGCTCGCGAGTTCCTCTCTGCCGAGGACATCCGGCGCCTGGCTGGCCGCCCGCAACAGAAAAAACCCAGATAGCCCGCTTATTTCACGAGTTCTGATTTGCCGCAGATACAAGCCAGAAGTCGCGAAGTCGTATAAACATACTTCGAGCGGCTTATGGCGAAGTAGGTGTGGTGAATCAGGCTCGCCCGGAGGGTGAAGGGCTGTGAAGCAAAAGGTACAAAACGTGACTTTGCAATATTTCCAAAATTATTCCTTATTGCAATGAGAACAAAACGTTTTGTACCTTTACACCAGCGCTTCATGAAATATGCGGGATAGCCTTACTTGACCCTGTACGGTTCTCCTGGCCCGCCGCCGTCCGCGCCCTGCTCCATTGGACGCAGAACAAGCGGACGGTCCGCTGTCGTATCCGAGAAAGCGGGCCGTGCCGCTTCCTCGGGCTGGGTCTTGGCCCTTGCCTCTGTGGCGAACACGGAGGAAGGATACTCAAAGGAGAGTGTCTCGTACATGGTGACCGACTCCTCCATCTTCCCCATGCTCTCAAGTATGCGCGCGGACTCCAGGAGCGCCAGGTCCCCGAAGGCCCTGATACCGACCTTCCTGAACCTGCCAAATGTCTCAAGCGCCTGCTCGTTGCGCCCAGACCTCAGGTGCGCCATCCCGAGCTTGTACAGCCCCGGCGGCACGAACCTGCTCTCATCAGGATAATCGTCCACGAGACCTTGCAGCGCGTCCACCGCAGAGTCGTACTCCCCCAGCTCGTAATAGCACAGGCCGATGTAGTACTGGCTGAATGGGGTGGGCCTCATCTCCATGGCCTGCTTGAAATATGGCAGCGCACGCTCTGCGCGCAGGTCCTTGGGGTCCGGGATCTCAACGTTCAGGGCGTTGAACTCCTTGTAGCCCATGTACTCAAGCTCCGCCGCCTTGCGCTCGGTGCCGGCATTCAGGTACATGAACCCCAGCACTGCCGCCACTATGGCAATAATTAACACCACGCCCACGATGATCTGATTCTGCCGCGCTGCGGCCGTCTCCCTGAACTGCTCAAGCGTGTGTTGTATGTTCTCTTCGCGCGTCTCGCTCTTAGGCGCACGCTTTTTTATCGGTCTAGGCATTCATCCTCCCAAGGGCTTTGTCCACTATTTTCTCCGAGGCCTCCAGGGCCTCGTTAAATGCTTCCTCATCGCACCCGGCGCCAATGAATACTCGCCTGGCCTGCTCCAGCGGGATCAGGTCCACGGGCGCGTGCGCGTCGTTGTTGACTACGAGTGTGGCCCCTGCGGCCCGCCCCACCCTGGCCACGTGGCCATTACTGAGGCTGTGGCCCTTGCGGGTGCTTATCTCAAGGGCAACATCATATTTGGCCGCAAGTGCGGCCTCCTCAGAGCTGATCAGGCCCGGGTGCGCAAGTATGTCCACCCCCGCCTCGATGGCCGCGCGGTTGGTGCCCGGCGCCACCGGCTCAACAAGCGTCTCCCCATGCATGATCACCACAGCGGCCCCAAGCTCCCTGGCCTGCTTAACCAGAGTAGCTATGAGCTTTGGCGGAATGTGTGTGAGTTCCGCGCCTGGAATGACCTTGATGTCAATTGAGCCCTCGATCTCGCGTGCCGCGCGGGCAAGGGAGGTGACCACGTGCTCGATGTTCGAGGGGTCCACGTGGTCTGTGATGGCTATGGCCCTGTATCCCGCGGCCTCGGCCCGGCGCGCCAGCTCAAATGGCAGGAGCGCCCCGTCGCTGAACAGCGTATGCGTATGCAGGTCTATCATCCAATACATATTACACAAATCCCTTATGAAATATAAAGTTACATAGGTATGTATGGCCCCGAGGCGCTATGTATTCTGGCTTGAAAGGAAGCTTCTCTTCCTTTCTTTTTATAGGGTGTTCATTCCCGGGGTCGATTTTCTTCGCAAGTATCTGAAGTTGCTTCAAAAATCGCCCCTCTCTGGTGTTCATTTTGTTCATTTTCAATATTCCGTTTCGCACCTTCATCCTCTTCGGACTTTAACACCCTTATACTGACATTGTCCATATGACACGTGTCAGGGAAAATGTGTCACAAACTGAAGTTAATAAATCGGGCGTAAGGCCTTGCGGAGACAGGGTTTCCCTGTTTTCCGAAGGCGCGATTTTATGAACTGGAATTAATAAATATTGAAAAATTTATTTTTGTGCATGTCACACCGCAAGATGCGCGAGCGGGACGCGAGTTATGATTAATAAAAATGTTTCACATCCCTGCGTTAAGGAGCGAAGCTCATCAATTACTTTTAGTTAGTCAAGAAAATAATTAGAATGTGTCCGTAATTATGCATTGTCTGCTACAATTTTTTTCTTAAATGAATACATTATGCAAAACATTTCTTTAAACATCTCATGCCATATTAAAAGAGCAATGTCACTTCTAAATTCTATGAATATAATATATTGACGGTTCAAGGCTATAAATGATAATATACATAATGTCAAATTCTCACATAAAGAGAGTTGCACACTCGTCAAGAGTATTTTCTGAGTTACTGACTGATATAACGACTGAAATACTTATCGATTTCCAAGGTGTCCTTAGTTCTAAGCTATCACTTCCGACATCAATTTGGAAATATAATGACTCTGGAGACTTAGAACAGATATTGCCAAAAAATCCCTTGACAAATTATCCTGATTTTTGTATCTATCTTAATGAAAATAGAATAGACAAAATAATATGCTCTGAATGTGATATGGACTCGATGGCTTCTTTTCTTCAAACCATTTCCAATCAACAAGACTATCGAAGAATGCATATTGTTCCCTGTCCTTTTAAATTATCTAGAATTGTTTTCCCGCTCGAAATTAATGGCAATATCCTAGGATCATTATCTGTTGGCAAATTTGTCAATAATGGAGAAACTCAAATTAATAGTATTGCTGAAGTTATCGAGAAAGTCTCACTACGCGAACAATGTCCAGATTGTTTTAATACATTAACAAATGATGAATTAGCTACAGTACGAAACAACTTAATTAATAAAACCACAACCATTCCAGCATTCTCTGATAATGAAATTAAACACATTGAAAACGAAGTATTCGAATTATTACCTTTATTAAAATCATTATGCGCCCATATCCATCCAAGTGATATTAAATTCAAAAGAATTATATTGTTAGATAGTCTGGATTACTCTCATTTCAACGTAATGCTATCAGAACATGATTTATGGGAAAACATAAAGAGCATATTGGATGAAATTGTCGAACAGCTTAATTTATCATCTGCTGTTATATATTTATCGGACCTTGAGAATTATCAACAGATGCATTGCAAAGCATTTTGCCCCAACACCCTATCCCCACCCGAAACCATATCAGTGCAGTCAACTCAGGAATTACAGTTGTTAATTGAAAATGAAATGGGTGTGCTTGTTCCAAACTCAAAGAACAAATTGAATTGGCTTGGTAAAAATATGGTCAAACTACTGTTTGGCTCCAATGATGGAATTATTTATGGGAAAAATATATTTGCTGGGAAATTACTAATTGTTGGATATGGGTTCAAGGAATACAAGGAAAAAAGTAAATTTGAAATCCGCACACTTAAAGAAGCAACAAATAGACTATTTAAAATAGCTAACAATGCATTATCTACTGTTGAATTAGACCATATTATGTCTGAGGCAGGTCATATGCTAGGACGAGCTAGAAATGACATTGAAGCTGGTATGAATGCTTTAAAGAAATATGGTTTTACAATACGTAAAAAGGACAGTGCAAGAGTTACCGAAATAAAACAAGATTCTCATAATGCAATCGATTCAGGATTAACACGAATTGGCCTGATCATAAAAAATTACAATGCATTTAAAACTATCAGGAATATTCACATAAACCATAGAATCACAGAACAAAGATCCAGACACCTGCGCAAAGAATTAAATGTTGTCGATGTCATCAACTATTTCATCAGTTTATATTCCGATGAGTTAAAAAGCAGCAAAAAGAATATTCAAAAAGAATATAAATACGAAAATTGCAATATTTACATCGATATAGAACAAATATGGCTCATCGAATTAATGTTCTGGAATTTAGTCGATAACGCAGTTAAATACTCATATAACAGGAAATATATACATATATTAACCTCTAAAAATAAAAATAATATCAGAATTTCCTTTTCAAACTTTGGGATAGGCATTGCTCAGGATGAATACACATATGTGTTTAAAAGATTTTACCAATCTAGATTCAAAGACGAAAAAAAGAAAAGAATTGGAGGTGGATACGGATTGGCAATTGTAAAAAAAATCATGGATACTTTTTTTGGAGAGGGGAGGATATCAATAAAAAGCGTTCCTGCCAATGATAATAAATATGGGGAAGCTCGCTTTGAAGGTGATAAATATATCACAACTATAACGTTAAATATCCCTTGTGAAGGCTGCCATGAAGAATAAAATCCTCTTTTATGATGATGATGAACACAATCGTGGGAATAAGATTTTCTTTAATAGATTACAAGAGGAAATACCCGAAGCCACATCAAGCTGGGCTAGAAGCATTGACACATTTGAAAGTAAAATACGTCACTTTATTCCAAATATTTTTATATTAGACCTGATGGGACCTGAGTCTCATGTTAAAAGATTTGATCGCGATGAATATGTTAAATCTTATGATGTTGGCATTGAGTTATTGAGAAGAATCAGAAATGACAAATATGAGAACCAACTCAAGGATTCAATCATTATTATTAGAACCGCTCGTACTGATTCAGATGCAAGATCAGAATGCCAAGCAGAAGGCTCTAATCATTTCTTTTCACTTGCTGAAAAAAATGTTGATGAAAGGATCCTGCAATTAATCAAAAAGTTAGTCCATGAAATGTAATGCTAATCAAAACTGGTGTGGAGAACATGAGATCGTATATTCAGAAGATGACAATCATTACTGCGTGTTCCATGCCCCAAAAGATAAAAAGGGAATAAGCAATGAGGATTTTAATAAGCTAGTATTTCAACTTATAGACAAAAACAGAAAGAAAAAAGATGTATTATTATTAAAGGGCACTATATTCCCAGACGCAATATCTTTCGAACAATATAACTATGACAATCAGATTTCCATTGACATCAACTTTTCAGAGGCACACTTTCATAATGAGGTAAGTTTTCATGGGACTCATTTTACTGGAGGTGCATACTTCGATCATGCAACTTTTCATGCTAATGCTCATCTTGATAATGTCAACTTTAATGCTATGACAACTTTTACTGGCGCACAGTTCAAACAAGAAGTCCATTTTGATGATTCCAATTTTATGAATAATGCTGTTTTTTGTGATACAATTTTCAACAATAAAGCTGACTTTAAAAATGCTATATTCACAGATTCGGTTGATTTCTCTTCATCTCACTTTAAAAATGGAGTAAAATTCAAAAAAGCCGAGTTTAAATCTGATTGTCATTTTTCTAAATCACACTTTAGTGGTAAAATTGATTTTTCAAGCATTAATTCAAATCCAATATATTTCTCAAATGCAACTTTCCATAAAGCTAGTTTTGTCAATCCAAATATGAGCCAACACATTTATAATGGAGCTAATTTTGGAGGAAGCAGCTTAATGAACCTAGATTTGTCTAATACAGACCTTCAAAACTCCAAGGGAATCATCTTCGATAATACATATATTAAAAACGCTAAAATATCACGAAATGCGAGAGATCCCTGGTCTATATTAAGAAGAAACTATTCTGGAACTTTATTAATATTCCACTTAGTTCTATTGATTGCTTTCATAATGCCATACTTTGGCAAAACACTTTTATGGGTCGGAATTAATCAAAGTCAAGAATCATTAACTAGAAGTGTGGAATCAATCAGAATCCGTGCAGAAAATATTAATAGTAATGAAGCCAGAGAATTTGTATTAGGTGAACTATCAAAAATAACACCATGCCTAGCTCCTGAGTGCAAAGAACATACCGTTGCAGAAGTAATTATTGGGCTTGACAAGGAATCAAAAATATGGATTCTAGTTGTATTATTGATTGTATATAACATATTTCGAACAATACTTACTCGATTTATTGGTCCGCTTTGTGATGAAGAAAGCAGACACTACACTACTCCACCATTAGGAAGCTATAATCCATTTTCCGAAGGATACAAGAAACTATTGCCCTTGCATCACATGTCTCAAGTTTTATTTCTTGTCTCAATCGTGACTTTTTTGTGGCATGCGTGGGTTTGGTCAACTGCTATCCTTTGGCTTCCTGTAAAATAGGTAAAATTAAGGACACATCCCTATTTTCTTCCTAATTATTCAACAGGTTTTCTGTATATGCACTTGCTGGAAGTGTGCCTGAGCAGTCCGTGGCCAATATCAGGAAGTGTCTCGTGGATGCCTATAACTAAAAACCCGCCGGGTCTCAAAATACTGACCAGCTTTCTCAGAACCCCGGCCTGAGACTCCTTGTCAAAGTACGTGAACGCGAGGTTCCGGCAGAGGACAAGGTCGAAGGACCCAGTATCCATAATATCAATAACATCCTTTCTTATATCTTTCTGCATAAATCTAACACCACTCTTAAACCTATCCTTTAACTTAAAACCCTCCTCACCCTCCGTAAACGCCTCATCCCTGTACTCCCCGGGCAAATCCTTGATACTGCTGAACGCATAAACCGCCTCCATCGCCCGCTCAAGAAGCTCCCGGCTTGAATCCATCGCCGTAATCCGCAAGTCCAATTTCGAACTCACAGCAAGCTCCCATATGATCTTAAGCGTATATGGCTCTTCCCCTGAACAGCACCCAACGCTCAGACAGTCAATACTGTCCCTTCCCTCTTCCTCCGCCAGCCGGGCTATCTCCGGAAGAACATCGTCCCTGATCGAGTTAAATATTCCCCTGTCCCTAAAAAACCTGGATATGGTTATCCGGCACATCCCGTCCAGCCGTTCCCACTCATCCACATTTGAATGGAGGTACACCTCGTACTCCCGCACCCCCTGTAATCCAAGGGACTCCATGCGCCTGGCTATGCGCTTTATCACCTGTCCCCGGGGCTTCCTGAACCCGGCCCACCTGTAACCAAGCCTCGGAAGGTTTCTCTGAAGGAATGCTATATATTCGTCCTGTATTGCCATACCCTGATTCTAAACCCACTGTATTAATGTAACAACCCCCTATTATTGCTATAATATTACTTATGGCTGACAAGGGCTTCAAAGAAGAGGATATGGAGCTGGCGCTGCTGGCGGAAGTGCCGCTGTCTTTTGCCAAGGGCAACCGCGTGCTGCCCCTTATGAAAGAAGACGGCGCGCTCGTTGCCGCAGTGGCCGGGGAATCCGGCCTGCTTGCGCTCAGGGACCTGGCCGCGCACATGGGGTTAGAGCCCCGGGCAGTGGACATGGACGAGGACGAGCTCATAGACCTCATAAACCGCTCCTACGGGCGCATGGGCTCGGCAGAAGAGGTCATGGACAACATAGCGGGCGAGGACTTCTCATCGGTCGCCACGGAATTTGAAAAACCCCGCGACATCCTGGAACTCACAGAGGAAGCCCCCATCATCAGGCTCTTAAACGCCCTCATGCAGCAGGCCGTGAAAGAGCGCGCAAGCGACATCCACATCGAGCCCTACGAGAAGGAGCTTGAAGTGCGCATCCGCGTGGACGGCGCCTTACGCAAGGTACTCTCCCCGCCAAAGCTCATACAGGACGCGCTCATCTCGCGCGTGAAGATCATGGCCAGACTCGATATTGCGGAAAAACGCCTGCCCCAGGACGGGCGCATAAGGCTGCTAATAGGCGGCCGCGACATAGACATCAGGGTCTCGGTGGTGCCCACCACATACGGCGAGCGCGCGGTGCTGAGGCTCCTTGACCGCAAGCAGGGCCTCATGGGGATGACCGAGCTTGGCTTGAGCCAGCGGGACATTGAGACACTGGAGAAGCTCTACACCAAGCCAAACGGCCTCCTGCTGGTCACGGGCCCCACGGGCTCAGGAAAGACCACCACGCTCTACGCCGCGCTTAACCGCATCCATACCGAGGACCGCAACATCATCACCGTTGAGGACCCGGTGGAGTACCAGTTGCAGGGCATAGGACAGATACAGGTCAACCCGCGCGTGGGCCTCACGTTCGCAAACGGCCTGCGCTCCATACTCCGCCAGGACCCGGACGTTATCATGGTGGGCGAGATCAGGGACAACGAGACAGCGGAGATCGCGGTACAGGCCTCGCTCACAGGCCACCTGGTGCTCTCAACCTTGCATACAAACGACGCGGCCTCCGCCGTGGCAAGGCTTCTGGAGATGGGAGTGGAGCCATATCTCGCGGCCTCAAGCTTCATGGGCGTGCTGGCCCAGCGCCTTGTGCGCACCATCTGCCCGACATGCAAAGAGGAATACGCACCCACAAAGAACGAGGCAGCGTATTTTAAGGTGGAGCCGGAAATTCTCTGGCGCGGCACGGGGTGCGACAAGTGCAACAACACGGGCTATCTCGGCCGTATTGCCATATTCGAGCTCCTTACCGCTGACGACGAGGTCCGGCAGCTCATCACGGAACGCGCCCCTGCACACAGGATAAAGGCCCTGCTTGCGGACAAGGGCATGACCACCCTCAGGACCGATGGGCTTGAGAAAGCCAGAGAAGGCCTGACCACGCTTGAGGAAGTGATCAGGGTAACACAGGTGGAAAATGCCGATCTATAAATACAAGGGCTACAAGGCCGGCGGCGCTGACGCATCAGGCACCATCGAGGCCGAGGGGCCAAGGGACGCGGCAATAAAGCTTAAGGAACAGGGCCTCTTCCCCCGCGACATACAGGCTGTGGAACACAGGCGCGCCACAGCATTCGCCGCAAGGGTGGACCGGGGCCGAGTGCCCGAGATAACCCGGCAGCTGGGAGTGCTCGTGGGCTCGGGCGTCCCCGTAGTAGAGGCCCTGAGGGCGCTTTCAGAGGAAAGTCAGGGAAGGGTCCGCGCGCTGCTTGTGGACCTGAGGGAGAAGGTTGCCGCAGGAGGCACGCTCTCTCGCGCCATAGAGAGCCACCCGGGGATGTTCCCGGACTTCTACCGCCACATGCTCTCTGCCGCTGAGGAGTCCGGCACCCTGGACACCACGCTTGGCCGGCTCGCCGACTTCCTGGAGGGCCAGGAACGCCTCAAGGACAAGGTCCGCACCGCGATGATATACCCCTTGATCATGGTCTTTGTGGCGTTCATCGTCATGCTCCTGCTCTTTACCTTCGTGGTGCCGAAGATCGTAATCGTGTTTCAAAACAACGAGGCCGCCCTGCCGCTTGCCACGGTAATACTCATCTGGTTGAGCGACACCTTCGTAAACTACTGGTGGGCCATCATCGCCCTGCTCATAGCCGGCTCATACACGGGCCAGAGCCTCTTCCGCAAGCACAGGGCAAAGGCCGACCGCCTGCTCATGCGCGTGCTTGGCAGCCTGTATCTGGCCCGTTACACGCGCACCCTCTCGCTCCTGCTTGAGGGCGGGCTCCCGGTCATCCGCGCCATGGAGCTTGCCGGCAGGTCATCGGGCAACGCATGGGTGGAAGGTACCTCCAGGGAGGCAACGATCAAGGTCTCGGAGGGCGCCTCGCTTGCGGTGGCGCTTGAGGGCATGCCCCCGGTGATGCGCGAACTCATCGCCACCGGGGAGCGCAGCGGCAAGCTCGCCGTGGTGCTTGGGCGCGCGGCGGACTCATACGAGAACGAGTTCGAGCGCCTGGTGCAGCGGTCGCTGGCCTACCTGGAGCCCGGCATGATACTTGCAATGGCCGCTGTTGTGGCCTTTATAGTTTTCAGCGTCCTTCTGCCCCTGTTCCAGATGAACCAACTCATAAAGTGAGGAACATATGATCATGACAATCAAATACCGCGCCATACATAAAATCCTGTTCTCAGCCCTCATTGGGGCGGCCTTCCTGCTGCTGCTGCCCGCGCACACGCATGCCCTGGAACATGGCCTGAAACATTCCAGGGACACGGACAGGCCAGAGTACGTGCCCGGCGAGATACTCGTGAAGTTCCGCCAGGACACGGGCGATGACATGAGGCGGGCAACCCACTCAAAAAAGCAAGCCAAAAGAATAAGGAAGTTCAGGCGCTCGGGGGTGGAGCACGTAAAGCTGCCCGAGGGCATGAGCGTGGAGGATGCGGTCAGTTTGTACATGGCCGACCCTATGGTTGAGTACGCCGGGCCCAACCGCCTGCGCTACACAACGGTGCTGCCGGACGACACCAGGCTCGCAAAGCAGTGGAGTCTTGACAACGCCGGGGACTCTGACATAGACGCACCCAAGGCCTGGAATATGACAACAGGGGACAACACCATCGTCATCGCGGTGCTGGACACCGGGGTGGACGTGGACCACACCGACCTCGCGGCCAACATCTGGGTGAACCCCGGAGAGGCGGGCTTCTGCTCCGACGGTGTGGATAACGACGGCAATGGTTACATAGACGACTGCAACGGGTGGGACTTTGTTGACAACGACAAAACCCCCTCTGACTACGCGGGCCACGGCACGCTTGTGGCAGGCATAATCGGCGCGGTCACGGACAACACCGCAGGTATTGCCGGGGTCATGTGGCAGGTGAAGATCATGCCCCTGAGGTTCCTGGACTCCACAGGAAGCGGCCCGGTCGCGGACGAGATAGAGGCCATAGAATACGCAATAGACAACGGGGCAATAGTCCTTAACGCGAGCTTTGGCGCCTACGGCTCTGACACGCTTGAGGAATCGGTGATCCGGGACTTCTGCTCCTCGGGCGGCATATTCGTTGCCGCCGCGGGCAACGATGGCACGAACAATGACTTTTATCCCCAGTACCCCTCCAGCTACTCCTCCTCCTGCGTCATATCCGTGGCCGCCACGGACCAGGACGACCACTTCACCTGGTTCTCAAACTACGGCACGAACTCCGTGCACCTTGCGGCCCCGGGCCTGGACATTGAATCCACCATACCCCTTTCCGCGATCAGATACGAAGACTACTTTGACGGTTTCTCCGGTTGGGTTACCGACGGGGGAGCTGACGACAACTGGGGCGTGGACGCCACGGGATGCCGCTACGGGGGAAACACGTGCCTGCAGGACAGCCCAGACAGTAATTACACCAACAATCTGGACACGTGGGCGCGCTCAAAGAACGTCATAGACTTAAGTACCAATACGGGCTGCTACCTGACATACCTCAACAGATACAGCGTGGACACGGACAACTTCCTGGCGGAGGCCTCGGCCGACGCATCAACCTGGAGCATCCTGTCTAATTCCACCGGCACCACCTCAGGCGCTTTCGTGAGGGCTGAGCACGACGTGAGCGCCTTTGACGGCGGAGACCTGTACGTGAGGTTCAGGCTTGTCACTGATGCCTCCACCGTATCCAAAGGAGTTTACGTGGAGAACATGCAGGTGCGCTGTGACGGCCCTGGGGCGCGATACTCCAGCGAGAGCGGCACGAGCTTTGCCGCTCCCATCGTAAGCGGCATCGCAGGGCTTGTGATCGCCAAATACCCCACCGCCTCTGCCTCAAGCGTCAAGAACCATGTGGTCAACTCCGCGGAGGTGTTCAACACGCTTGAGGGATGGCTTATCTCCGGGGGGCGCGCAAACGCGGCAAACGCGCTGCTTCCCATACCAAGGAAACTAAGCGCCACACTGGAGGGCGATTCCTCCGCAAAGATAAAATGGAAGGACACCACCGGCGAGGGCGGCTACAGGATAGACCGCATGGGCCCATGGGAGACTGGCTTCTCCAAAGTGGCCAGCCTGAACCCGAACAAGACAAGCTATACGGACACGGACCTCAGCTCCGGCACATACAGCTACAGGGTCAGGACCACAATGGGAGGCAACTACTCAGGATACGCCAGGACCGTATCCGTGAGCATACCCGGAGGTAGTGGGGGCTCGGACTCCCCGTGTTTCATAGCCACGGCGGCCTGGGGCAGGCCGGAAGCCCCGGAGGTAGCCGCGCTCAGGCGGTTTAGAGACCAGGTGCTCATTAAAAGTCCTCCGGGCCGGCAATTCGTGGCCTTCTATAACCTGGTATCACCGCCCATGGCGGGCTTTATCGCTCAGCACCCGGCCTTGAGGGCTGCGGTACGCTCTGTGCTGTCCCCTGCCGTATACCTCGGCGAATGGGGCATCACCCACCCCGCGAGAGGGATAGCCCTTCTTTTGACAGGCATGATAATAACCATAGGCATTTCAGGCGGCATTTCCCGCCGCAGAAGGCCATGAGGCTATAGGAGGCCACAGGAGGTTAAATGAAACTCTATCGACTTGAGAAACAGCACTTTAGAAGGATATCCCGGCAGGGGGGCTTCACGCTCCTGGAGATAATAGTCGTGGTGGCCATTATAGGAATACTTGCGGCCATAATCGCGCCCAGGTTCCTGGGCCGGGTTGATGACGCCAACCGCGAGAGCGCAAGGATACAGATGCGCAATCTGGAGACCGCTCTAAAACTCTACAAGGTGGACAACCACGTCTACCCCACCACGGGCCAGGGCCTTGAGGCCCTTATCAATATACCCTCCACAGGGGCCGTGCCAAAGAACTACCGCAAAGGGGGATACCTGGCCCAGAGCAAGGTGCCTGAGGACCCATGGAGGAACCCGTACATATACATAAGCCCGGGCTCGCACGGGGACTTCGATATCATCTCCCTTGGCGCGGACGGGCTTGAAGGCGGCGAAGGCAATAATGCGGACATTAAGAACTGGGACCTGTAGCACCAGGGCTGCTCATGGCTTCGTGCGATATGCGGGAGACATTAATTCATAAAGAGCATGGCTTCACGCTGATAGAAATGCTTGCGGTCCTTTTCGTGCTGGCCCTTGTGGCTGCGGTGATAATGCCGGGGTTTTCCAGTCCCAGGGATACGCTGCGCAAGGAATCAGGGACGCTCTCCTCGACCATCCGCTCGCTCTATGAGACCACTGTCTCAAAAAAGGTCTCAGGCAGGATTGAGTTCGACCTGGACTCCCGCGGGGTGCAATGGACGGCCGGAAGCAATAACGGGAGCGCGGTGTTCAGCACGCTTAGCGGGGTGGAACTGCCCACCAGGGGCCTTGTGAAGGAGGGACGCCTCATAATTTTCATGAGCCCGTCGGGAAACAACGAGCACATGACCGTATACCTTGAGCACGGGGGGGAGCGCATGACCGTGGGCTTCAACCCCATAAGCGGGAGGACCAGGGTCAATGGGCCCTTTACGGACCAGTAGGGGTTTCACGCTGCTGGAGGTGATGGTGGCCCTGGCGATCGTGGCGGGGCTGCTGGTCACGCTTCTCTATACCGTGAGCCAGCACCTTGAGGTGGCCGAGCGGCACGAGGTGGTCACAAAGGGCGTGCTGCTTGCCAGGGAGAAACTGGCGGAGGTCAGGGCCGGCACCAGGAAGGCCGAAGGCAGGTTCGCCCCGCCCGACGAGGACTACCAGTGGCGTGTGGACGTGGAGCAGAAACTGTACTTCGGGGTGACGGTATACAACCTCTCCGTAACGGTCACGCGAGGCAGGGAACGCGTGGTGCTGAGCGAACTCATGCGCGAGGGGGTGTTTGCCCAATGAAGCCGCTCAGACCATTATGCCCAATAAGACCCCCCCTGGGGGGGTTCACGCTCATTGAGGTGCTGATAGCGGTGAGCCTTTCCGCGATGGTGCTTGCCGCGCTCTACAGCTCCTTCTTTGTCACGCAACGGGCCATACACGCCTCCGAGGACACGCTCATAACACTCCATGAGGCAAGGACGGCCCTTGATATCATGCGCCGGGAGGTGGAGGCCGCCTTCACAGGCTATGACAAAAAATCAAAAAGCAGGCAAGAGGATTTCATTATAAGCGACAGGGACTTCTACGGTGAGCAGGCCTCGGGGCTCAGCTTCGTGACCCACGCCTCCATATACAAGGGCCCGGCAAGGGTCACATACCACGTTGAGGAACGCGAAGAACGCCTGGTGCTCATAAAGACACTTACCACCATCGCCCTGGATGAGGGGGAGGCCCCGGAGGCCGAGATGGTGGAGGAGATAATATCCTTTACAGTGGAGGCGTCGAACAAGGGCAGCTCCTGGCAGCGCACATGGAAGAGAAATAAAATGCCAAGGATGCTCAGGATAACGCTGGAGGTCCCCCTTGGTGAGCGGTCGGTTGAGCTCTCCATAACGGCAAAGCCCCGGGAAGGAAGGAAGGTATGAGCAGGAAGGGCGAGCAAGGGATGGCGCTGGCCGTGGTGCTCATGGTCATGGCCATACTCACAGCCATGGTGGTGGAGTTCGCCTACGGCGTGGCCCTGAAGACCGATATGCTGAACAACTGGTATTCGCTCCAGCGGCTCTCGCTTGCCGCGAACTCCGGCGTGAGCGTGGCCTCAAAGGTCATCGTTGAGATCAACAAGAAGAACACTGACGAGAACAAGGACAACGACATGGATGTCTCGCTCATACTGCCGCCCTACCAGTTCTTTGAGGAACCCATGAGCGTCTCCCTGAGCATCCAGGACGAGTACGCCCGGTTCAACGTGAACAGGCTGGTGAACAAGAACGGCCTTCTAAACGACCACAGGTACGAAGGCAGGTACGAGGCCTTCCTCCGCATGCTTGACTTCCTGGAGTTGGACGCGGAGGTGGCCGACAGGATTGTGGACTGGATAGACCAGGACGAGATCTCAATGCTTGCTGACTCTGAGATGCAGACCCGCAACCTGCCGCTTAGCAGCATAGAGGAAGTGAGCCAGATACCCGGCATAGATGCCGCTACATATGCTAAATTAAAACCTTATATAACAGTGCACGGAAGCGGAGCGATAAATATAAACCTGGCGGAGGAGCCCGTACTTATGGCCATATCGCCTGAAATGGGCAAGGACATGGCACAACTCATTATCAAAGGCAGGGGCAGCAATCGCTTCGAGACAGAGGCGGATGTGAACTCAGCTGCGCCCGGCTATAAAGATTTAAAGGACAAGCTCACCGTAGTCTTCTTTGGCAACAGGTTCCGCGTGCTCTCCATCGCCCAGGACGAGGAGGGGCTTGTGAGGACCGTGGAATGCGTGCTTGAACCAAACGGCAAAGTGGTCAACTGGAGGGAGGACTGATGCCGCGCGTGGCCTTCATGGAGATAAACGGAGACCAGGGCAGGGCCTATGTCTTTGAGCAGGAGACAGGCAGGCTCATGCAGGAGTTCTCCTTTTCCCTTGGCGAAGGCGCTGCCGTGGAGCTTCCCGAAGGCGTGGGGGAGACCGTTGTCTCGGTGCCCCTTGAGCTTCTTGGCATACGGGCCAT
>DAOWET010000300.1 GCA_030638335.1 Nitrospirota bacterium | reverse complement strand
GAGTATCTTAAAAACTTCTACCGCACGCTCAGGGTGGAGACCAGGCGCGGCAAGAAACTCAGAGCCCGGCACCCGCGCATATACGACTGGCTCATCTACCCCCGCGCAACCCGCCACATGAAGGAGACGCACTTTGGGCAAGTGGTTCCGCTTGAGGACGTGGATCAGATACTTGATAACTTTACGCAGGTGGTGAGGCTTCCGTGTATTTGCAGGCGCGTGACCACAGGGGACGTAAAGCGCGTGTGCTATGGGATTGGCCACGATTTCACGCATGTTTACGGTGATGTGCCGGAGTTTAAAGAGTTTGACCGCGTGCCTGTAGAGGAAGTAAAGGAGCATGTGCGCACTCTTGAGAAGGAGGGCATGATACATTCGATCTGGACCTTTATGACGCCATATATTGGGGGGCTCTGCAACTGCGACCGGGACTGCATGGCCTATAGGATCGAGAAGACCATGCACCTGGCAAAGGTCATGTGGAAGGGGGAGTACGTGGCAGAGAGCGACCCCCTGGCCTGCACAGGGTGCAGGAAGTGCATGAAGGTCTGCTACTTCGGGGCCTTGAAATTCGATAATGTGAACGAGAAGGTAAACGTGCAGCCCGCCAAATGCTACGGGTGCGGCATCTGCCGAGCTGCATGCGAGGAAGGGGCTTTAACACTTAAGGACCGAAACGCTGTCCCCTTAGCGGCAGGCAGCTGGTAATAATTGATCCATAACTCATTAATTCCTAAGGAGATGGTATGAACTCCAGAACACAGTTGGCCTTTACACTCTATATGACTTTTTTCGGCATAGTTCTGGGCTATGCTGTTGTAAGCGTGCTTATGGCAATTGCAATGCCGGCATTTTACGGTAGCTACCCCGTGACGCTCCAGGAGAGGGCGGACTTTATAAAGTTAGAAGAAGCAGCCATGAGTTTCAACAGGTACAGTGACGCCTTGTTTATCATTATTCTGGCTCTTTATACAATTGTTGTGGGTTTCATGATGAAGGTATTAAATCCCCTGTGGTCGCTTAAGGCCCTAAAGAGCAAGGTGGGTATCGTAAAGGCGATAGTGGTCTTTGGCGTGTTGACTGTGGGGATCGGCTTTGTGACCTATCACCTTGAGGAGTTTTACAATGTGAGTGGAGGCATAGAGCCAGCGCGCGGGATAATGATCGCTCTGCTTTTTGCCCTTATGTGGCTTATTGGTGGCGAGGGCGGATGGGCCGGGAACCTTGAGGGTTTCGGTTTTGGTGAGCGCGACAACAGGGACATGAAAGCCACATTTCTATATGGCGCAGCATGCGGGATCGTGGTTGCAGGGCTTGGGGTAATATACCAGTGGGCATTCGCGAATTACTTTTTGCTTGTCAGTGAGGCGCTTGACGGCACGGCAGAGACCTCATACAAGGGTTTTCAGTTGCTGACAAAAGGCATAGTGAGTCTTGCGGCTTTCTCGTTTGCAACCTTTGGGGCGTCCGTGTTCGCGCTTTCGCCTGTGAGTGTTCTGAGAAAAGAGAGGAACGCGGCCCTCAGGCTGCCCATAGTGTTGATACTTGTTACTGTTGTTACCTTTGCGGTCTCTTACAGGAACGCTGACGCGAAGTACGACCTTGGCGCGAGATCGCTTAACGAGGCAGCCTCGCTTGATACCAATGAGCTTCCGCCAAGGACCGTTGTGTTGTTTGCAACGGAGCCTTTGGTGGACGAGTGGGAGCTTAAGGCGGCATACTTCCGCATGATGGACTCGGGGGATTTTGTCGCCTCTGAGGAGAACGTGGAGAAGCTTCAGGATTATATGGATTCCCGCAAGGAGCTTTCGGTCTATACCTATGCTGCCGAGGATGCTCAGGTAAACAGCAGGTTTCTTCTCTGGCAGCCACAAAAGGGCAGGGAGCTTATGGGAAGGTATATGGAAGGCATGCTGCTTACGAGGTTCAAGCTTTTGAGGCAGGTGGAGATGGGGCAGATAAATAGAGAGATGGAAGGGTATCTCAGGAAGTTCATGGACGAGGACAGGTGGCATCTTGGCAGGAAGCCCCTTGAGAAGATAGCAAAGGCGCTTGTGAGGTTTGGGTACATGGATGAGGCTGAAAAATATCTCCAGAGGGCAAAGGATGCAGAAGGTGATTATGAAGTGAGGTTCGTGCTGCCTGAGAAGGAACCTGTTAGAGACGGGGTGATATCAGGGCGAGTGCATATAGATGGAGAAGTCCCGGGCGGAGACCTGATGATCGGAGTGCTCGGGTATGGCCCGTGTGATGAGCTTGAGAAGAACTTCGTGCCCGACCTGAATTCATCCACTGCTCCTGCAAGGCTTCTTGACGTTATCCAGGCAGGTACGGACGGGAGCTTTGAGTTCGGCTCTCTTGGAGAGGGTGCGTATGTTCTTGCCATCAATACTGACGGCTCTGTGCTATCAAGCGACAAGGACGGCTTCTCTGTGGACGGCTCGCCGGGGATGATATGCATAAGCGCGGATAATGTAACCGTGGATATAGGCACGGTTGAGATAACCGCCAGTAAGGGAGGTTGATCCATATGGATGAGAAAGCAAAACTGAAGCACCTGCTCGGGCACTGGGCCGAGCACAACGAGGACCACGCGGGCAATTACCTTGAATGGGCCGGGAAGGCCGAGGCCTGGGGCAATGCCGAGCTTGCAGAGATATTGAGGGATGTGGCTTCTCTGGAGAAGCAGACCGCCGAGCGCTTTAAAAAGGCCATGGACCTTATAGACTAAGTTTCCTTTGCAGGGGAAGTTGAGCGGTTCATGATTCTCTGATAGACGAGTGTGCCAGTAAAATGAGCTATGATGGCTTGAATAAGCCATATGAAAATATCCAGAAAGCCTGGGTTAAAAATATCATCTAAACTCATGTCAGGTCTTGACCCAAAAAATTCAGCTATTTGTTGATTTCCAATTGTAAATGTAATGTCAAGGAGAGCGAGCACAGGCAAATAATAATAATCAATAAATCCAAATATGATAATTAAAATCACAAGAGTCTTTTTCGTTGAAGAAATAAAGTTTCTATGACCAAATAAAAAAAAGAACGCAACTCCAACTATCATAGCTATGGCCACATAGTCAAAAATTACACATCCTATGAAGATGATCACGCCAAGCATAGTGAACGATTATACCACTAAAAGATGTTTGCTATGTTTATAGTAGACAAAAAACCCCGGAGTCCCTTAGGGTCCGGGGTTTTTTTCTTCTCTAATTATCCAAAAAATGTTTGAGGCGAATGCCACCAGTAGCATGTTGTCCGTACAACGTTCGGAGCTGAACGCTCCAGTTAAAAAAAGGGTCAGTGACCCTGGGGTCCGTGACCCCTTAGCCGTTTGGATCACTAGTTCCAGCGCCCACGACAACCATGCGCACCCAGGGAAACTCAGCCGGTATCTTTTCGTTCAGAGCCTCCACGAGGCCCATGCGTGTTGCGTGTCAGCGGTGGCAGTAGCCGATGGTCTTGATGCGCACCTTGTCGTCCTTGATATCAAAGAACTGCACGTCCCCGCCGAACTGTACGAAGGAGCCCTTGACCTCGTCAATTAATTCCTTGATGCGCGGTATGTCTGCCTCGTTCACATTTCCCTCCCGGGTAAATAAATAATTTATAAGGCTGTGGTATATGTTTTTGCGGAACGGCCCTGGTACAGGCCGTGCTCGTTCATGTAGGCTGATATGTCCCTGAGCACCTGGTGGCGGTCATGCCCCCAGTGGGGAGCGATAAGTATATCCTCCGGGGCTGTGGCGAACAGCCGCTGTATGACTATGTCCGGGCCGAGCCTGTCCAGGAACTCTCCAACGAGCCAGAGGTACTCCCCGTACTCAAGCACGGGGAATGGGTCCTTCTCGTACTGCCCGGCCATGGGCGTGTCCTTGATTATCTGCAACTGGTGCACCTTCACGAACCCCACCCCGGTGGCCGTGATCTCGTGCGCCCCGTCCAGTGTCTCCTGGCGTGTCTCAGAGGGAAACCCGACTATCATATGCGCCCCGGTCTCTATGCCGCGTTTGTTTGTCTCCGCCACGGCACGTTTAAAAGTGCTAAAATCGTGTCCCCGGTTGATGGCGCGAAGGGTCTTGTCATGCACGCTCTGAATGCCGTATTCAACCAGGATAAAATGCTTTTGCGAAAGCTCCTCAAGGAGGTCCAGCTTCTGGCTGTCCACGCAGTCGGGCCTTGTGCCTATGGCAAGGCCGATAACGCCCGGCACTGAAAGCGCCTCGGCGTAAAGCTCGCGGAGCCTGTCCACGGGAGCGTAGGTGTTCGTGTATGCCTGGAAGTAGGCCAGGAACTTCTCGGCCCCATAGCGGCGGGAGGTGTATGTTATCCCGTTTTGCACCTGCTCGCGGACTGTGAGGGCAGGGCGGCAGTGGCCTGGCTTGAAGCTGTTGTTGTTGCAGTAGGTGCACCCTCCCGTGCCAACCTTGCCGTCGCGGTTGGGGCATGTGAAGCCTGCGTCTATATTGACCTTCTGCACGGGCTGGCCAAAACGCCTTTTCACAAATGAACTGAAGGAATTATAAGGATGTTCCATATGTACAATTATCACTGCTTGGATTAATCCATGTCAAATCGTCCTGTTCAAGAGGAAGGCGGACCGTACCCGCGCCCAATCAGCCCGGTAAGCCCAGCGCCAAATACGGACGCTGCCCCGGCAAGGATGAGCGCTGCCTTTATATGGGCAAAGGAGGCGGGCCAGAGGCCGCCGGGGTTGATGACAATGAGCGAGGGGTCCTTTGATACGTATGCCTGAGCGATTATGCCTGCAAGCGGAAGCAGTATGAGGGATATTCGGGCCAGCAGGCTCAGGTGTCGCCCAAGCGACGGCCCGGGGAGCCCGGGGCGAGATGCGCAGTAGATAGCGGTTGCGGCGTATGAGATCACAAGCAACTCGGCGACGATCACGGGCCAGGTGCCCCAGGGCCCCGGCCTTGCGATGAGCATCAGGGCTGAAAGCAGAAGAAGCAGGCCACCGGATGCGCCTTGCAGAAGGCGGAGCCTGCCCGATACCTCAGATACATCATGGAGCTTTCTTACGTGGTTTACCCCTGCCGCTGTAGCGGCCGCAAGAAGCCCCAGCATCCATACGATGCCCGCTGTCATCGAGGGAGGCCAGAAGATGGAGCCAAGCACGGAGCCCTCGCTCTGGAAAACGATAAGCGACAGGGCCAATGTGAGAAGGCCTGTAAGGAGCCAGGCCCACTGGCGTACGGTGTCCTTTGATATCCTGCGGAAGCCGAGCACTGCTGCGGAAGAAAGGATCAACGCCAGCGACCACATAAGAGGAGCCCCGCTGCTTTGGGGCGTGGCCATGGCTGCGGCATGGGGCGCGCTGATGCCGATGCCAAGCATCTGCCAGGGCCATATGATCACCGCACCCATGCCAAAGGCAAGGGATGCCTTGGGCATGGGCAGGGCAAAGCCCAGCAGTATTGCCGCTGCTGCACGCGTCGCGTACCTGCCGCTCCATGAGGCGGTGTCATTGACAGGCCCGGTCTCGGCAAGGGAGCCGCGCTTTTCCCCCTTGTCCCTGTACCAGTTGACGAAGACCAGGCCGCATCGGGGACAGTCAGGCTTGCCACTTGCGCGCTGGGCCCCGCACTTGGGGCATACGCCCTTTGTGGAGGCGCCTTCCTCAGGTACGCCCACTTCCTCATGTCTTGCCACGCCGTAACCCTCGCCGCCTCCGGAGGCGCGCATATCCTCGGGCATGGCGCGATAAAGGGCGGTGGCAAGCAATATCTCGTCCTTTGTAAACATGGGCATGGGGCCTCCGGCCACGAAATCATAGGTGGCCCGGTCAAAGATGACCTCCGGACGCCTGGCATACAGGAAGGTGAGGAAGTTGCGGAGGGAGGACAGGAGGTTTTTTCCCTTGACCCCGGGGAAATCGCCAAAGGCTATGGAGGTGCACTCTGCGCCAAAGGGACGTTTGATCCCTTTTAGAAAGAACAGTATTCTGTAGTCCTCCGAGCCGTCCCGGGTGTTATAGACCGCAACAAGCGATACGTCCGCGAACTCCACCCTGCCACGGTCCTGTCTGTTCAAGTCCAGGTCGTCCTGAGCACCTGTCAGTCTTGTGCAGGCAAGGGTGGTCAGCGTGATGTCGGATGGGCCGATACTGGCCTCCACAATCTTTGCATGGTCAGGTACCCCCGGGGGGGGAGATTGGGCCTCATTGGAAGATGGGGAGCCCTTTGCCGGGCTTAACTGTTCGCTCTGGTGTGCGGAGACCATGCATATGGCCCCGGCCTTTTTTATGCCGGCCACGTAGCGTTCGGCCTGGCCCCTGTCATCAGTGGATACAATGACCGCACCCGGCCCCTTGGCAAAGGCCGCCTTGACCTTCTCAGGGGCGACCTTGAACATGGAGGCGATCAACTGCAGCGCCCGCCCGGGGTCCTTCCCCTCAACGAACTTGCCGCTGAAAACAACCTTGTACCGCTTCTGTGGCATAAGGCAAATGCCTCCGGGCGGATTTTTGACCGCCATGCATAGGATAGTTAATCTCCAGCTCTGGTATTATTATACGATAGTGGCTCACTGCGTGAGAGCCACCTCCGGTGGGGGAGCTTGGTCGCGACGACCAGAAGCGAGGGGTCCATGACCCCCTTTGCCGGATATATTGAAAACGTTTGAAGCTGGACGCTCCAGTGTAAAAGGGGTCCGTGACCCCTTTGGGAGCAGAAGCGGTTTGTGTTCAGCTGGCAGGTTGGTTACCAGGTAGAGTTTCTGAACGATACTTTTCTTTAAGACGATGGCGGCGAAAGCCACCAGTGTAAAAGGGGTCCGTGACCCCCTTTGGGAGGAGGCAGCATGTCAGACAGCGGCCCTGTGAGCTTTGAGATAAAGGACGGCATTGCCATAATAACCCTGAACCGTCCCGATGCCATGAACGCCATCAACATGAGCGTGCTTGACGGGCTGTCGGCAGCCCTGGACAGCGCGGGCACGAACGCGAAGGTCAGGGGCATTATCATAACCGGTGCAGGGGAGAAGGCATTCAGCGCGGGCGCGGACATCTCGGTCTTCCACAAGGCAAGCCCTGAGGAGATAAAGGCGCTCTCCAGAAGGGCGGTTGCGGTATTTGGAAAGGCCTCCTCCATTGGCACTCCAACGGTGGCTGCCATTAACGGCTATGCCCTTGGGGGCGGCCTTGAGCTTGCCGAGTCTTGCATGTTGCGGGTGGCGGTTGAAGGCGCCCGGCTTGGGCACCCGGAGGTCCGCATAGGGGCTGTGGCCGCCTGGGGCGGCACCACCAGGCTGCCAAGGCTTGTGGGCCTGGGCCGTGCCGCGGAGATGCTCCTTACCGGAGGGACAGTGACCGCGGAGGAGGCCCTCCGGATGGGGCTTGTAAACAGGGTGGCCACTGGCGGGAAACTGATGGAGGAATCTGAGGCATTGCTCAGGGAGGTCATGGAGTGCTCCCCGCTTGCGGTGAGCTATACATGGGAGGCCATGCGCCGTGGTATGGACGTGACCCTTGAGCAGGCCCTTGAGACTGGCGTGGATTTCTTTGGGCTTGCCGCGGGCACAGATGATTTCCGAGAGGGCACAGGCGCATTTCTTAAAAAAAGAAAGCCTTCTTACAAGGGACGCTAGTCTGCTCTCTCTCAATTCAAGCTCTGGTAGAGCCTGGAATAATCTACTAATATAGAAACTATGAAATCATGTGTGTCCTGGCTCTGTTCAGAAACTGAGCGATCAGAGGTATTGAATCATTGAAACAATTGTTTTCTGCCTGTGCTTGAACAGTATGAAATGGGGGTAGTGGATTCTCCCTACTCATGCAGGTAGTTGATGTTGCAACCTTTAAAACCATATTATTAAGTAATATCAAAGGGTTTGATGAGCCCGGAACCGGGGAGGGGTGAAGGGAGTAGCTGAACCTATGGGTGGTTTCAGGGATGAGTGGCTGCGTGTTTATGACAAGTTGCCTTTTCCGGTAACGGTTCATGACAATGATTTCAATATTGTGCGCGCCAACAAGTCCGCGAAGGAGACACTCGGACTCAAGGGCCGCAAGCCCTGGAAATGCCACAAGGTCTTTCACGGCCTGGACTCTCCGCCTGACAAATGTGTATGCGGATGGGCGGGCAGAAAGCATCAGACCACCCGCGATAAACTGAAGGATTCAAGCCTTGCCTACCTGCGAATATACTTTCCCCGCATCTCGGACAGCTCCCTTGTGGGTTCCATAAATATTATCATCCCCGAAGAGATCGGGATGCGCCAGGACAGTGCAGCTGCGGGCCGGGTTGCCTCCCAGCAGGCCATGGCCTATAAGGCTGATGGCGAGGTGCTCTCCGGCCGCGAGGCCGAGGTGGTGGAGTGGCTCAAAC
The DNA here is from genome assembly GCA_030638335.1 of Nitrospirota bacterium. Lineage (GTDB taxonomy): Bacteria > Nitrospirota > Thermodesulfovibrionia > Thermodesulfovibrionales > JdFR-86 > DAOWET01. Next base: position 6,142 of record DAOWET010000300.1, on the reverse strand, counting down.
AGGGCAAGAGCAACTGGGAAGTGGCACAGCTGATGGAGATCAGCGAGGACACGGTGAAGTACCACATGAAGAGCATCATGCGCAAACTAAACGTGGTAAACCGGGTGCAGGCAGTGGCCAGGGTTATGGAGCAGGAGAAGCAGCGCCTTGCCATGGCCATGGAGACAGAGAGGCGCGAGATCAACCACAGGGTGAAAAACAGCCTCTCGACACTGGCGAGCCTCGTGGCTCTAAAGCGCATAAGGCAGAAGACAAAGGGGGCGAAAGAAGCGCTTGCGGACATTGAATGCAGGTTCTCGACCATCTCGGAGCTTTACAGTGTGCTTGAGCTGGACGTCAAGGGAGAGATGGTGCATGCGCCGCCCTTCTTCCATCAGGTCGTATCTCTTATGAGGGACGGGCTTACTGCGCATGGGGACAATGTGCGGATGGACGTCCGTTGCGTGGATGCGGAGTTGCACCACAGGGACGCCTTTGCCTGCGGGCTCATCATTAACGAGCTTCTTTCAAACAGCCTCAAGCATGCCTTTAGCGATGGCGACAGGGGCAGGATAACCGTAAGTCTGGAAAGAGACGATTCAAGCGGGCTCTCGCTAAGTGTGAAGGACAATGGCAGGGGATTTAATGGCAACCCGGACAAGGCCGCATCCTCAGGCCTGGAGCTGGTCAATACACTCGCAAGGCAGCTTGGCGGTGAGATGGTCATATCAGACGGCGATCAGAAGGGCATGGAGGTCAGGGTGGATTTTCCAGGCGACCGCGCGGACGCCTGGCTCTGAGATATGCCTGAGGAATGTGGACGTTGCTTGCGGGCCACGTGCTGGTGTTAAAATAATGAATGGGTTTTTCAGACAATAGAGACGATACCTTTGCTTTCTCCTGGAGCCCGGTATGAAGCAGTGCCCCCATTGCGGCAGGAAATTCTCCTGGCTGTCGCGCGCTGTGGGAGAGCACAAGCAGCACATGCGCTCGTGCGTTAAGCAGACACATTCAAGCCGCAACTATGCCTTTTCTGCAAACTGCAGGGGATGTCCTGCCGGATGTTTTACGGACGAGGAACTGGATATGGCAGAAGCAGAGCAACGACAGGCAGTGGAGAAGGACTCCAGTTAGCCAGAAGAAAAACTAACCAAGCTTCTTTTTAATCATCTCGTTCACTGTTTTTGCGTCAACCTCGCCGCGGGTGGCCTTCATGACCTGGCCCACAAAGAACCCCATCAGCTTCTGGTCCCCACCCCTGAAACGCTCAACCTCGTCAGGGTTTTTATCGAGCACTTCCTGCACGGCTTTTTCGATTGTTCCGGTGTCTGTGCTCTGCTTGATACCCAACTCTTCTCTAATGACAGAGGATGTTGCGCGAGAAGTCACTGGTTCCACTTTTCCAATAAAGGCGAGAGACCCATCAGCAGGAGAAGGTTTGACTGGTGATTCTTCGATCATTGATTTGCATCTATCATAAAGACTATTGAAAACTGTTTTCCCCTGCCTGGCATTAATTTTCCCAGAATCAATATCATTGATCAGTTCAACGAGCTTTATGGGGATCACGGGACAATTCGCAAAACTCAACTTGTCATCGTTCAGACGGCGTGTAAGCTCGCCCATCATCCAGTTGGCAACGGATTTGGGCTCGCCGCCTTTATCCACTGCTGCCTCGAACCATTCAGCGGTTGCGCGTTCTTCGGAGATGAAGGCAGCGGCGTCCTCTGATATTTCAAGGTCGTTCAGATAGCGTTTGCGTTTCACGTCCGGTAACTCAGGCAGGCCTGCCCTGATCTCCTCTATCCACTTTGGATCCACAACCATTGGCACGAGGTCAGGGTCCGGGAAGTAGCGGTAGTCGTGCGCCTCTTCCTTTGCGCGCATGGACACGGTGATGTTCCTGTCCGTGTCATAGAGCCGGGTCTCCTGCACGATCTCACCGCCGCGCTCGATCACACTAGTCTGGCGCTTGATCTCGTATGCAATGGCGCGCTCAACGAACCGGAAGGAGTTTATATTCTTAAGCTCCACCTTCGTACCGAACTCCACCTGTCCCACCGGCCTGATGGAGATGTTGGCGTCGCATCTGAGCGAGCCCTGCTCCATGTTGCCGTCGCTTACGCCCAGATAGCGCACGATGGTGCGTATTTTACGCATATAAGCCCCGGCTTCTTCCGGCGTGCGCATGTCCGGCTCGCTCACTATCTCCATAAGCGGGGTGCCTGTGCGGTTCAGGTCCACAAGGCTCACGCCGGAGGGGTCGTGTATGTTCTTTCCCGCGTCGTCTTCCATATGGATGCGCGTGATGCCGATGCGTTTTGTCGCGCCCTCGACCTCTATGTCAATGTGCCCGTGCTCGCAGATGGGCAGTTCGTACTGGCTTATCTGGTATCCCTTTGGAAGGTCGGGGTAGAAATAGTTCTTCCGGGCAAACCGGCTGAATGGGGCTATCTTGCAGTCCATCGCAAGCCCTGTGCGTATGGAGAACTCCAGCGCTTTTCTGTGCAGTACCGGAAGCACCCCGGGCATGCCGGTGGATACGGGGCATGTCAGCGTATTAGGCGCAGCACCGAACTCCACGCGGCACCCGCAGAATATTTTCGTCTCAGTGCGCATCTGGGCGTGGACCTCAAGCCCTATGACCGTTTCGTATTTCTGATTTGCTTTATCTTGGGGCTTAGCCTGGGCGCTCATAGTGCGGGTTTCCTTGTGTGCCAGTCCGTGGACTGCTCATAGGCATGAGCGGCCTTGAGCACCGTGGCCTCGTCAAAGTGTTTTCCTATAAGTTGAAGGCCAACAGGAAGTCCATTTTTAGTAAACCCGCAGGGTAGGGATATCCCCGGGTTTCCGGCAAGGTTTGCCGAGATGGTGAATATGTCCGAGAGGTACATCTTGATCGGGTCGCTTGTCTTCTCCCCTGCAAGGAATGCGGCCTCCGGTGTGGTGGGCGAGGCTATCACGTCCACGTGCTTGAACGCATCGTGAAAATCCTTCTTGATGAGGGTCCTGACCTGCTGGGCCTTAAGATAGTATGCGTCGTAGTATCCGCTTGACAGCGCGTATGTGCCGAGCATTATTCGGCGCTTGACCTCTGCCCCGAACCCCTCGCTCCGCGATTTCATGTACATGTCCATCAGGTCCGATGCCCCCTCGGCGCGGAAGCCATACTTGACCCCGTCGTAGCGGGCCAGGTTCGAGCTGGCCTCGGAAGGCGCGATGATGTAGTACACGGGCACTGCATAGTCAGTGTGCGGAAGCGAGACCTCAACAAGCTCGGCCCCAAGGGCCTCAAGCTGTTTAATCGCATCGCGGTTTATCTTTTCCACCTCAGCGTCCAGCCCCTCTATAAAATACTCCTTGGGCACGCCGACCCTGAGCCCTTTTATATCCCTGCCAATCTGCTTTGTAAAATCAGGAGTCCCGGCCATATCCTCAGGCGCGCTCGTTGAGTCCTGAGGGTCGTGCCCGCAGATGGCGTTAAGCAATATTGCAGAGTCCTCAACGGTCTTTGTGATCGGGCCTATCTGGTCCAGGCTACTTGCAAATGCCACAAGCCCGAAGCGCGATACCCTGCCGTATGTGGGTTTAAGGCCCACCACCGAGCAGAAGGCCGCGGGCTGGCGGATGGAGCCGCCGGTGTCAGAGCCAAGGGCCCCAAGGCACATGTCAGAGGCTACAGCCGCTGCCGACCCGCCGCTTGAGCCCCCGGTCACCCGCTTTAAATCCCATGGATTGCATGTGCGGAAAAATGCCGAGTGCTCTGTGGAGGAACCCATGGCAAACTCGTCCATGTTGAGCTTGCCTAAAAGCACAGCGCCCGCATCCCAGAGCTTTTGAGTTGCGGTTGATTCATAGGGAGGCACGAAGTTCTCAAGCATACGCGACGAACATGTGGTGCGCACGCCCTTGGTGCACATGTTGTCCTTGATGCCCAAGGGAATTCCTGACAAAGCACCATCAGTTTTATTTCCCAACTGCGCACGAGCCTCGTCAGCCGTGACGGTAACAAAGGCCTTCACCTTAGAGTCAATCGCCTCTATGCGCGAAAGCAGGGCCTCAAGCAGCTCCTTTGGGGAGGTCTCGCCCTTTTTGAGAAGCTCAATCGCCTGTTTTATGGTCAGCTCATACAGTTGCATCCATCTCCTTTTGCGGCCCTTTTGCAGTCTTTGTATAAATGGAATAACGGCCTCTATTATCACATGCACTTGCCGGGACTGTCAAAGCCAGCCAGAGTTAGCCAGAGACCAGGCAGAGCCGGACAGAGACCAGCCAGTGACCAAGCGGACGGGTATAATAGTTGATGTCCAATAATACCGCTAACAGCATAGCCCGCCGGCTGCCCTTCCATTACGGCTGGGTGGTGGTGTTTTCCTCCATGCTCTCGATCCTTGCAGGGCTGGGGTTCGGGAGGTTCGCACTCGGCATGCTCCTGCCCTCCATGGGCGAGGCCCTGGGGCTCAGCTACTCCCAGATGGGCTGGATAAGCACGGGCAATTTCGTGGGCTACATGCTCTCGGTGCTCCTAAGCGGCTTTCTGTCTGAGCGCGTGGGCCCAAGCCGCCTGGTGGCCTCCGCTCTTGTTGTGGTAGGGGTCACGATGCTCATGGTCTCATGGGCACAGGGGTTTTTAACCGTCCTTGCCCTCTACTTTCTAACAGGCATTGGAAGCGGGGCCGCCAACATCCCGGCAATGGGCCTGGTCTCGGCCTGGTTCGGCCGCACCATGCGCGGCAGGGCCGCCGGGTTTGTTGTGATCGGAAGCGGGTTTGCCATAATACTTGCCGGATGGTTCGTGCCACTTGTGAACTCCCGCTGGGGCGAGGCCGGGTGGAGGGTGAACTGGTCCATCCTGGGCGTGGCAGTGTTGAGCATCGCCGCCGTGGCCTCTGTGCTGCTTCGCGACCGGCCCGAGCAGATGGGCCTGACCGCCCTTGGAAGCGAGTCCGCGCCCACGCGCGATATGGACGCCAGTGTAAGCCTGTATCGGATGCCCGTTATCTGGCACCTGGGGGCCATATACTTCATATTCGGCTTTACCTATGTCATATACGCCACCTTTGCGGTGACCTCCATCGTGCGGGACTGGGGCATGAGCGAGGCCAGTGCCGGGGGATTCTGGATGTGGGTGGGGGCCATGAGCCTCCTGAGCGGCCCGGTGTTCGGCACGCTCTCGGACAGGCTTGGCAGGCGAGCCGGGTTCTCGCTGGTGTTCGCGTTTCAGGGGGTCTCTTACGTGCTCATAACGCTCTATGGTCTGCCTTCTGCGCTCTGGGCCTCTGTGGCCTGCTTTGGGGTGGGGGCCTGGGCCATTCCCGGCATCATGGCCGCGGCTGTGGGCGACCATGTTGGGGCCAGGCGCGCTCCAGCGGCATTTGGTGTGGTGACCTTCATCTTCTCCCTGGGGCAGATAACAGGCCCGGCAATAGCGGGCGTAGTGGCAGAGCGTGCCGGGAGCTTTGGGCCGAGCTTTCTCATGGCCGCTGTTGCTGCGGGGGGTGCAATAGTTCTGTGCCGGATGCTCAAAAAGTAGTTGACGGTCTTTGGGCACGAATGTACCTCATCTGCTTTGTTGCGGGGGTCACGGACCCCATTTAACTTGGGGTATATGCATTGAAAGGCAAAAGTAAGTCCAGCCCTTGGCTGGTCGCGCGCCTCGCATCTAAGGCACCGAGCACCCGGTCGGATAAGAACTATATGGTTCGACTGGTCTCATTATTTATTTATTCGACCAAATTCCTCGGTCAGACAAGCGAACTTTCCTTTTACAAAACAGACAACGACTTTTAAGCAATTAATGAGGCGGTTCTATTTAATACGCTACAGCAACAAAGGCTGAGGGTAAAAGGGTCGGATCGACTCTACGCGAAAGGACGCTCCGACCTTTTCTTAGAGGGAGAGTTTTTACATCGCGTTGCCCTGAGAGCTGCCCCGACATAAAAAAGGCCGTCCCCGAAAGGAAGGCCTTTCAGGTTTAAGTAATTATTTTGCTGCTTGGGACAGGTCCCCTGAACGCGTGTCAGATCTCCTTGTTCACCTTCTTGTTATAGAACGCGCATTTCCTGCAATCCTCGTATTTCTGGGCAAAGGTGCCCTGCACCCTGCCCTCACAGAATGTGCCGGCAACCACCCAGCATACCCTGCCGAAATTCGGATAGGCCGG
>DAOWET010000207.1 GCA_030638335.1 Nitrospirota bacterium | reverse complement strand
TGAGAAGCCAGAGTCTGCCGCCAGCGGACAATGCCATGTCCGTGCCCTCAGGGCCCCACCATGCCATGGAGCCAGACATCTTCCCGGGGGTGCTGGAGCCATTGCCCAAGACGGGCGTCTTGCCCGTGCCGTCAGAGTTGATAATATGGCCCCCGAAATATATCTGGCTTCCGGCGGGGCTCCAGGAGGGGTGGCGCCCTTTAATGGAATCATCCACGGATGCGAGACTGCCGTCCATCCCCAGCAGCCTGAGGCTCCCGTCATCAGTGCTGATGGCCACGCGCGTGCCGCTTGGAGACCAGCTTGCCCCCTCCGGCACCCATACCTCATCCAGCCGGCGCAAGTCGGCACTGTCTCCTACAAGAGGGTCTATGGCGATTATGGTGACGTGGTGGGGTGCTACCGGAGGCACGACAATTTTCGCAAACAGCATCCTCTCTGTTATGGGGCCGGGCCCTGAGGGAAGCCAGCTCCTCAGATGGTCATATCTCATTGCGCCTGGCATGTATATCCGCGTGATGTGAAATTTCCGCTCGAAGGAGTCCTTCACGGGGTCATAGTGGTAAAGCTCGTGGGCCACGCGCGGCCCTATCCGGAGCTTCTCAAGGGAGCTTCCAACGAGCAATACCCCTCTGGCACCGCCCAGGGGGTATGCGGCTGACGCCCTGAAGGGGATGGCCCGGGCCCGCGCTTCAAGCGTGTCCGGATCTATGATGCCAAGCATCGTCTTATCCCCCTCCAGGTACAGGGCAAGGATGCCCGGCGCATCACCACCCCATGCAACAAAATAGGGTTTGCCCAGAGGCAGCTTCTTGCGCTTGTCCGTGGTCAGGTCATGCACATAGAGCTTCCGGGCGATATAGGCGATCCGCCTGCCATCAGGCGACCATGCCGCCATGCCAGGGGCCGGGGTGAAAGAGCTCGTGAGTTTTAGAGGGTTTAGACGCTTCTCAGGCAAGGGGGATGAGGCCCCATATGCGGGCAAAGCGTGAAGTACGGAAAAAAGCAGGACAGCCGCTGCCAACTTAATGGTGAATCCCCCTCTATATCGAGTCCTCATTACTCGCGCCTTTCTGATAATCCGCATTGATTCAATTGTACAGCATAAAGGCCATTATTCAAAACGCATGCATCCAGTATTTCATACTGCACTTCCGCCCCCTTGCATATTGCCTTCTGCAAAGGAGGCGGCATGCCACTGATACGAATCTTCTGTTCTAATATGCAGGGTTGAAAAAACTCGTGTGCCCCGGCCTCAGGGAAAAACACGGAGCCGGGTCAGGGATCAAGAAGCGTCTCAGCCTTTAAGCACGGACTCTAGCACTTCGCGCTCCACGGGAACACCGAACTTCACCGCGCCTATGCGCTCGGGGAGCACAAAGCGCACCTCGCCGGACACCGACTTCTTGTCGCGGGCCATGGCGTCCATAAGCGCGGAGGTTTCCAGATCGCGAGGAAGCTCATGGGGCAGGCCGTAGAGCCTAACCATCTCCTCAACACGCGAGGCATCCGGCTCGGGCATCAGGCCCATGCGTGCTGAAAGCCTTGCGGCATGGACCATGCCAATGGCAACGGCCTCTCCGTGCAGGAAGCGCGTGTAACCGGTGGCGGTCTCCACGGCATGAGCAATTGTATGGCCGAAATTCAATATGGCCCTCATGCCGCCTTCGCGCTCGTCGCGGGCAACGACCTCGGCCTTTATCTCGCATGACCGGCGTACGATGTGCGACATTGCTTCCGGATCGAGGGCTAAAATATCCTCTTTGTGTTCCTTGAGATAGCCGAAAAATTCACTGTCCCATATGACGCCGTACTTTATTACCTCGCTCAGGCCACAAAGAAGCTCACGCTCGGGCAGGGTTTGGAGAGTGTCCAGGTCCGCAAGCACCAGCGAGGGCTGCCAGAATGCCCCTATCATGTTCTTGCCAAGGGGGAGGTTCACCCCGGTCTTTCCGCCCACGGAACTGTCCACCTGCGCAAGCAAGGTGGTTGGGACCTGCACATAGCGTATGCCGCGCATGAAGGAGGCCGCTGCATAGCCTGCCATGTCTCCCACCACCCCGCCCCCAAGGGCTACGATGGTGCATGTACGGTCAAGGCCCTGCTTCAGGAACTCACCGAAGATTATCTCCATCCACAGAAGGCTCTTGTGCTCTTCGCCATCAGGGATGACCACCTCAGCGGGATCGAACCCGGCATCTGTCAGGCTCTTGCGCACGCTCGCGCCGTAGAGCCCCCATACCGTGTGGTTGCTTAAGACAGCCACGCGCGTACCAGCACATACGGGTTTCAAGCGTTCCCCTATGGAAGTTAAAATTCCTTGTCCTATAACGATCTCATAGGACCTGTCTCCAAGTTCAACTCTCAGCGTTTCCATCTGATGCTCTCCAGTATCTCCTCTGCGACCTGCATCACGCTCAATCCCTCTGTATGAACCACAATGTCAGCGTTGTCATAATATTCCTCGCGCTCGCTCATCAGCTCCCGGATGCGGGCAAGCGGGTCATCCACCTGCAAGAGAGGCCTGTGCCCGGTGTGCCTTGTGCGCTCATGAACCGCCTCGGCTGTTGCCCTCAAGTTAACGACCACACCGCCTCCTGAGCGAAGGGCCTCCATGTTCCCGGCCCTCAGTACCGCGCCCCCGCCAGTGGAGATGACCTGCCCCCTGCCCTGGCCTATGCGTTCTATGGCGGCAGTCTCCATATCCCTGAAGGCCTGCTCTCCTTTGGAGTCGAATATATCCTGGATTTTCATTCCAGACTCACGCTCGACCTCTGTGTCCACATCCACCACATTGTAGCCGGTGAGCCTGCCCAGAGTGCGGGCGACCACGGACTTGCCCGTGCCCATGAACCCGGTAAGCGCGATGTTACGAGGCACTGCCACCGCGGCGCTCCAGAGAGCCTATGTAGGCATCGAGGTTGCTCCTGGTCTCGTCCATGGAGTCGCCCCCGAACTTCTCAGCTACTGCATCGGCAAGCACGCAGGCCACCATGGCCTCTGCGATCACCGAGGCCGCGGGCACAGCGCATATGTCAGAGCGCTCGTAGGCCGCCTCCACAGGCTTGCCCGTGGCCAAGTCCACGCTCTTCAAGGGACGCCTGAGCGTGGGGATGGGCTTCATGGCGGCCCTCATAACAAGCGGCATGCCGTTTGTTATGCCGCCCTCTATGCCTCCGGCGTTGTTTGTGCTTCTATGCGGGGGGTATACCGCCCCTATCTCGTCCATGACCTCTGAGCCCGGGCGCCTTGCGGCCTCGAAACCAAGCCCGCACTCAACACCCTTTATGGCCTGCACGCTCATAAGGGCCTGCGCAAGCCTGCCCTCGATTCTACGGTCCCAATGCACATGGCTTCCAAGGCCCACCGGCAGCCCAAGGGCGAAAACCTCGAACACACCCCCAAGGGAATAGCCCTCTTTAGTAGCCTTGTCTATGGCGGCCTTCATCTTTTCCGTTGCCGCTTTATCCGGCGAGCGAAGCTCCGTGCCCTCAGCCGCGCGCGCAAGCGCCTCGTGGTTTCTGTCCTCAGGGAGTTCTGCCTCAACGTCGCCCACGGAGAGCACATAGCTTCCGATCAAGATCCCGAACTCCGCGAGATAGCGCTTCATGACAGCGCCCACGGCCACGCGCATGGCGGTCTCGCGGGCACTTGAACGCTCGAGCACGTTTCGCACGTCGTCGTGTGCATACTTGAGCGCGCCGGGCAGATCCGCGTGCCCCGGCCTCGGGCGTGTCACTGCCTCTATGGAGCCTTCTTCTGAGGCCTCAGTAGACATGCCCTCAGACCAGTTGGCAAAATCCCGGTTCTCTATCATCAGGGCAATGGGGCTTCCCAAGGTGCGCCCCCAGCGCACCCCGGAGAGTATCTCCGCCGCATCGCTCTCTATCTTCATCCTGCCGCCGCGGCCATAGCCGCCCTGCCTCCGCTTGAGATCGGCATTGATGTCGCCTGCCGCAAGTTCAAGCCCTGAGGGCATCCCCTCGATCACTCCCACCAGGGCCTTGCCGTGGGACTCGCCTGCTGTCAAATACCTGATTGCCATGGCCTTTTCCTTTTAAAAAATCCCCCTGTTAGAAGATTAGAAGATATTTAGATATTATAACCGTTTTTAAAAATGTGCGGTAAGCCAGGGCCGCATGGGGGTCTCAATATAAAGGGGGTCTCAATATAAACAGGATGGCTGCCTGTTCAGGCAGGGAAGCGGATAGATCAGTCCATGCCAATCTATTTCAGTCTATGTCAGTCAATGGGAACATGGAAAAATTGTATAAAGGGTCCTTGGCGGAACCATCCTCATTGAAATACTCTGTGATGGATCTTACCTTGTATGCTCTGGCCACACCGGTGTGGGTCTTGAAAACAAGCCTCCTGCCATGAGAGCCGCCAACGTCCCACTTCATGACACGAATGCCCTCTGCCAGAAGCTCCTGGCGCGCCACCTTGATGTTGTCAGCCCCGATGTCATAGTGCAGGTCCATCACCCTTCCCCCGCCAAAGACACTGCACCTGATATCACGCCTCAAACTGCCAAGGTCCTCCATGCGCTTTAAGAGGTTCTTTATGGCAGGCTCCCCGTACCTGTTGGAAAGGGGGTCGTCCGCACCCTCCTCAACAGGAGAGACAAAATGGTTGATTCCGCCTGCCCCGCACACAGGGTCCCAGAGGCATACGGACACGCATGAGCCGAGTACGGTGCTGACCTCGACCGGACGGTTCGTGGCGAATATCTCCCCGGAATACAGGAAGTAAAGGCCAGGGCTTTTCAATAACATAAGGGCTCCTGAAAAGGATCTTGATTACAGGCTACAGCAATATACAGGCTATGTAAACACAAACAGGTCTCATGGAGACCTCTTAATAGCTCACTACGTGAGCCGGTCTCACGGAGACTTCCACTTGCTCCTTTCAGGAGCAGTCATGTTTCCTTCGAGAAACTAGCAGGAATGTTTTAAAGATGAGATGCTACGCTACTTCTCCTGAAAACGATTGAAGCTGTGCGCTCCAGTTAATACGAGCCCGTGGCT
>DAOWET010000288.1 GCA_030638335.1 Nitrospirota bacterium | reverse complement strand
TTCCCTTGGTGAGGGCAGGTACGTCAACATGTTCATGGGCCACCATGGCATCGAGTTCCCACACATGGAAACATACGGGTTCGTATGCCCTGATAACGCGAGGCCGGTGGAATACGCTCCTGGCGGGCCTGTGAAGGTGGAACAGCAGGAAGAACAGAAGGATGAGTAGCCCCTCGGTCCGGCTTGACGGGCCAAAGCTGTTCAGCGTGCGGATGCACGCCACCGCTGCCGATGGCATGCATATCTCAGGCGCTGAGGGCATATTCCCCGGCTCAGCGGTTGACGAGGTGGTAAGGTACTACACCGAGCGCGCCATGTCACACTCAAGAGGCACCCCGGCAAAGACCAGCATAACCGTGGAGGCCCTGAAGCAGCCCCCTGTGTTGCTTCGCTCCCTGAGAGTGCGAACGCTTGACAGCAGCAACCAGGTGGAATCAGAGCATGCCATCCGCACCCTTCTGGAGAGGATCGGCGTATCGCGCCGCGCCATTGCCGCCGCATTCAAAGTACTTCGGTCCTCCAGCGCGATGCGGGGGGCCGCCCTTGTATGCTCCAAGGGGGGATGCAGGCTTGAGAAGGACCGCTCACGCGGGGTGCGCGCCTCGTGGCTTGGCATCAGCTCCCGCGCACGCGCCACCCTTATAAGAAAGCTCGCCCCCTACTCCATCGCCACAGATACGGTACTGGAGGCCCTTACGCTGGCCACAAAGGTGGCCGCGGCCCCAGGGGTGGTGGCAGAGCTTTGCGTCTCGGACGACCCTGACTACACTACGGGCTACCTGGCCACAAAGGCCCTGGGCTACCTTCGCCTGCCCTTTATCAAGCCCCGGGGAGACTTCAGTGGCGGCAGGGTGATCTTCCTCAAAAAAGGGGCAGACCCCTCAAGTACCATGTCCTGGCTTGAGCAGACCCCTGTTATCATGAACACCACTGGCAAGGTAGGCGGCCCCATGCCCATAAGACATATCGCGGTCCTTTGACAAGCCTCTCCACCCGCGCTATAGTTAGGAGACAACCCTCTGGGGAGGCATGATGGAATTCCTGAAAAGACTCTTTACCCGCAGCAAAACGCCTGAGGTCCATATTGATAAGGCCACCAGGTGCGATGCGGCCGGAGAACTGGACTCTGCCATAAAGGAATACCGCAAGGCCCTGGGTATTGACCCCGCAAGCGTGCTGGCCCACAACAACCTGGGCGTGGCCCTCTCAAAGAAGGGTCTGCTGGAGGACGCCGCCTCTGAGTACAGCGCCGCAATACGTCTGGACCCTGAATACCCTTCCGCGCGCAACAATCTTGGCAGGGTGTATGAAGAACTCGGGGAGATCGACAAGGCCATATGGGAATACACCGAGGCCGTGCGCCTTGACCCCGGCAATTCAGAATACAAGAGCAACCTCGGGAGCACATACCAGAAAAAGGGCCTCACATACGAGGCCATCAAACAGTGCAGGGAGGCCATCGAGCTTGACCCTGAAAACGCCATAGCTTACAACAACCTTGGCGTGGCCTTAAACGACAAGGGCGAGATGGACGCTGCCATAGAGGCCTGCCAGAGGGCCGTGGAACTTGACCCCTCCCATGCATCTGCCTACAACAACCTCGGGGTGGCATTCTTCAAGACCGAAAGGATGGAGGAATCCATCAAGGCCTTCGAGGCCTTCATCAAGTGCGTGCCTCCGGCCAATAAGACCATGGTGCAGAACGCCGAGAATATCATAAAGGCCCTGCGGGAGCAGAAAGACCAGTCCACGTAAAAAAGCGGTAAGCCCGCATGAAGCAACAAAGAGAACTCCTCACAGGCAAGACGCCCGCAAAGCGCGCTCAACCAGCTTATTTCACAAGGTGCCACGGGCACCTCTTAACTGGAGCGTCCAGCTTCAATCGCTTTCAAGAAATGTAACGTGCTGGAGCGTCCAGCTTCGGTCCTCTCAAAGATAAGTTTCGTAAAAGATATCCTCTAATAAAATGATGTTTTTCCTTGCGCCTCCCCCGTTTCGCCCTTATGATTAAGAGGGAATTTGTGCCGGTGGTGCCGAAGGCACACTTTCTTTGCCTTTTTGCGCGCCGTAACGTGAACACAAGAGCAATATGGCTTCTGAAAAAGTGTAGACGCGGAGCGCGGGTTTATCGTACCAGTCTGGGTATTACAGATAATGAGCGCGCATCCGGCATCATGATCTTAAGGAAAAGTAGAACTGCACTTTCTTGGGTACTTCTTTGGGCAAACAAAGAGGTACCCCCTGGGGGAGTGGGGGTGGGAACGCCCCCGTTTAAGATAATGTCTCTCACATATTAGGAATACAAGGCCGCCTGATGTAGGGGCTGCCTTGTTTATAATGAATTCACATCTTGTGCCTCCCCCGTTTCGTATTTATGAAAGCAAGGCATCTGGGCCGGTGGTGCCGAAGGCACCTCCTTTTTCCTTTTTTTGCGCTATAT
>DAOWET010000135.1 GCA_030638335.1 Nitrospirota bacterium | reverse complement strand
TTTTTTAACAGACGATCTTCGCTGTACTATTGAAAACTACTAATCAAAAACATTTTGATAACAACATGCTAAAAGTGTAAAGGCAACACCCCAGATGCAGTGAATCAGGGCCAGTCAGCAGATGGGCGAATTGGGTTACCCCTCCGCAGGTTTCTCTTCGTCCTTGCCAAACAGGGTCGTCCCCATGTTATAGAAGAATATTATTGATGAGAGCACCTGCAGCCCTCCTGCGATGCCAAGAAGAACAGGCATCATGGTGTTTGAGGGGTTGTTGCTGTAGATGGGCTGGAACAACGCCATCCCAACAAGGCCGACGTTCGCTGCCCAGAACTGCAGTTCTCCCAGCCACGGGCTCTTTATCAGCCTTCCTGCAAACCTTGGAAGGATGTGGTAGCCAACACCGTAGATCATCATTGTGACCCAGCCGATCAGCATGAGGTGCGAATGCGGGAACCTCAGCAACGCGGCAGTTGCAGGCATCACAAGCATCAGCACTCCCATGATGGACGCCACCGCCAGGTAGAGGATGCTGGCCCCGATGAAATTCTTAACGTATCTGTCCATATTTTTCCTCCTGATGTTTTTTCTACTTTTACTTTATACGATCAAGGCCCCTGTAGCCATGACTCAAGTCATATGACGCCTGTCATAGCGCGCATGGCGGATGGCGGGTTATCATAAGGACAAGAAAAGGGAAAAAGGAGGGACATCATGTCTACCACAAGTCAGCAGGTCACAAAGGATTCGATAATAGGTGATGTGATAAAGATGAGCACAGGGGCCAGGTCCGTTATTGAGAAGCATTTTGGAAACGGCTGCTTTACCTGCGCGGGCATCAACGTAGAGACTATCACCTTTGGTTCCATGATGCATAACCTCGACCCTGAGGGTATCGTCAAGGAGATCAACGCGCTGGAGGAGGAATAACGCCATGGAGCTCAAATGCTATTCATGCGGGGCCGAGGGTCCTGACAATGTTTACCTGAACTGTGTGCATGAGGGCCAGGAAAAGCTGGTCTGTGTCAGGTGCCTTCCGGCTCTTATACACGGCCAGCACTAGCCCGCATATTTCATGAAGGGGCCACGGGCCCCCTTTAAACTGGTGGCTTTCGCCCCCACCGCTGGCGCCACATAGAAACGAGACCGGGGGCCACGGACCCTCTTTAATTTGGCGTTAAATGGCCAGACAAGTGAAATTAAGTCCAGTCCGTGACTGGCCTGAACAGGCACCCTTTTAATCTTCTTCTTTTAGATCGAGCATGGCCATTGCCTCAAGGTGGTAGGTCTGCGGGAACATGTCTATCATTCGCACGCTCCTTATGGAATATTTCTCCTCCATCCTCTTTATGTCCCGGGCCAGCGTAGAGGGGTTGCACGAAACATAGGCGACAAGGGGCGCTGAGAGTCCCATGACCCTTTTTAAGGCTTCCTTTGAGAGCCCGGCCCTTGGCGGGTCTATAAGCACTATGTCAAAAGGACCCTCGATGCGGGCGCTCTCGGCCGTGCCCTTTGCGAACCTGTAGTTAGGCACCCTGTTAGCGGACCGGTTTCTCTTGGCATCCGCGATGGACGCGGGCACTTCCTCAACAGCCACGGTCTCTTTGGCGTATACGGCCAAAGGCAGAGAGAGGTTCCCCCCGCCAGCGTAAAGGTCAAGAATTCTTTTCTCCTCAGTTGAACCTGTCTCCTCCACCAAGGTGCTTACAAGCTCTCTGTTTACCGCCCAGTTGCTCTGCAAAAAGCCCCAGGGGGAGACAGTGTAGCGCATACCGTTCAAGTCCAGGCTGATGTATGGAGCTGCGGTCCCCTTGTAGCTTCCGTCCTCAAAAGCGACACCCGTAAACCCGCTCTCCATCAGCCTGTCTGCTATCTCCTGCGGGTGGGAAGAACCCTTGATCAGAACAAGGACATTGTCGCCTGCAGTTACATGGACCTCTCGCACATCTCCGATCTCGGTCTTCTTGAGCATGGAGAGCGCATTGTTGAGGTCATCGGTTAACAGAGGGCATGAATCTATCTCAACCACATCCACAGTACCCTCCCGAAAGAAACCCACAGCGCCATCTTTTGATACCTTGAACTGGGCGCGGTGCCTGTAACCAAAGGGCTCTCCATAGACACTGGGGGAAAGTTCCGGCTCAACCCCGCCTATTCTCCGCAGGCAGTCCAGAAGCACATGCTCCTTCATATCAACCTGCTTCTCATATGAGACGAACTGGAGATGGCACCCGCCGCAATCGCCGAAGTACTGGCAGGCGGGTTCAATGCGAGCTTTGGAGGGTTCTATGATATCTGTGACGGAAACTACTGAATAATCGCGTTTTTTCTCTTCAACAGCAACTTCCACAACCTCGCCGGGAATAGCGCCGCGGATAAAGATAATGCCTTCTGCCCTGGATAGGACGTAGCCACCGTAGATGGCTTCGCCAGCTTTGAGGACCGTCATTTCTTGCTCAGGAGCGTCTTTATCGTTTCTTTCATCTCGGACAGGTCAGCGGACTTGACGAGATATGCCTCGCTTGCCCAGACAGCGAAATCATCGCGGTAATCATAGGCAGTGGACATTATGATCGGAAGGCGGGGTTTTTTCTCTTTCATCTGTCTCAGAAGGCTTATGCCGTCGATATCAGGCATGAGGATATCCAGGGTCACGAGGTCCGGCTCTTCGCTATCAAAGAGTTCCATGGCCTCCTGGCCGTTTGATGCGGTAACGACATCGTAGCCATCCTCTTTTAGCTCAAGTTTGTAAAGCTTTAGGATATGGGCATCATCATCAACCACGAGAATCTTCATCTATCCCTCCTGTTACTGGTAAGTATACCCGAAAAATCGCTCCATCTCCAGTGGGCTTGTTCCAAACAGTTATCTTTCCGTTGTTTTCCTCTACGATCCGCTTTGTTACAGCAAGCCCGAGACCCGTTCCAGAGGAACTTGTGGTAAAGAACGGGTCAAATATCCTGCCCATCTCCTCCTCAATGACCCCAGGGCCCGAATCATCTATCTCTAACACGATATTGCCGTCATCACGGTACGTGCGTACTGTTATGGGGCCTCCGGCGGTGGCGATATTGGCGTTTGAGAGGATGTTGAAGACCACCTCGCGGAAGCGGTCAGGGTCAAGATTGATAATAATGTCTTCCTTGTCAAGGTCCGTGGAAACGCTGTTGCCCGAAAACTCTATTTCAGAGCGCATAAGGTCCACGACAGCCGCTATCACGTCGTTGAGGTTCACGTCTATGCGGTTCTGTCTGACCTCGCGGACAAAACCCAATATCTCTCTCAGTATCTGCTCAAGCCTTCCCACCTCATTTGAGATGATACTCGCGAATTCCTTGTGAGTACCCTCAAGCCCGCTCTCAAGCCTCTTGGCGAATCCACCCACCGAGACAAGCGGGTTCCTTATTTCATGGGCCACCTTGGCGGCGACCTCGCCAAGTGCGGCCATCTTCTCGCTTGAAAGCAGCCTGGATTTCAGCTCGTTTATCTCGGTCACATCGCGCATCACATGCACAGTGCCGATAAAGTCTTTTTCTACGTTGAACATGGGGGCCGTTGATGTGATGAACGTCCCTTTCAGATGATGGTCCTCCACTTCCTTGATGTAGGGTTTCAGGTCCTCAAGAGTCTTGTGGTGCGGACATGAAGGAAGGGGTTCCTCCGTGCCATGGAATATCCTGTAGCATTTCTTCCCGACTATTTTCTCCCTGGGAAGCCCGATCTTGTCAACCACGGCCTGGTTCACGCTCTTGATAGTACAATCCTTGTCAGCCAGGAATACCATGTCGGAGATGGAGCTGAAGATGTTCTCAAGCTCTGCTTCGGCCTGCGAGACCTTCTGGAAGAGCCTTGCGTTCTCAATGGCGGAGGCCACCTGGTCTGAAAAGCCGATGAGGAACCTTATGTCCTCCACGGTGATGCTCCTCATGGTGAACTTGTTGTCCACCCAAATGACCCCTATCACCTTGTCCCTGGAGACAAGAGGCACTCCCGCATATGCTCCGGTGCCGAGTTTCTCAATAAGCACCTTGTCCGCCAGGAGGTTGTCCTTTCCTACTTCGACAACGTATGGTTTCTTCTCCCTTGCAACTCTCGCAAGGACGGTGTCGCCATCAAGGGGAATGTCAATTGGGCCTTCTATCTTGTCAAGGAACGATTCGGTCCATTCCTCCCCTGTCTCTATTGAACGAAGAGTTTCCTGAAGGGTCATCTTTTGATGAGAAAGGTCTGCCCATATCTTGTATGCCTCTTCGCTGGTGGCAGGCCCGACGCCCAGGTATGCCCTGAGGACGCCATGCTCTTTTTCAGGCAGGAAGAGTATGGCGCGGTTGAAGCCGAGACCGTCACCCATGGTCACGGCCGAGAGTATCATCCTTATCAGGACGTCAAGGTCCATGGTGCCGCGAGCAGCGGAGCTTATGAGGAAAAGCCTGGACAGCTCCTGGTTTCTGCGTATAAGCTCCTTTTCCACCCTCTTGCGCGCGGTGATGTCCCTTGAGATGCTGCTCATGCCGATTATCTCTCCGGAGGCGTCCTTGATCGGGCTCATGGTAAGGCTTGCCTCTATAAGAGAGCCGTCCTTCCTGACCCTGAAGGTCTCGGTGTTCACCACGTCTCCTTTGCGGATCTTCTCAGAGTTCTCAAGTTCAATATCAACAAGGTTCGGAGGGATGAAGGGTACTGGTTTGCCCTCAAGGTCGTCCTTAGTATAGCCATATATTTTCTCCGCGGAGGGGTTCCATGAAATGACATTCCCGTCAAGGTCAGTGGTAATGATGGCGTCCGCGGAGTTGCTAATGAGACTTTCAATGTATTCCTTGTTCTGCACCACCTCGCGGTACAGGCCCATGATCTCTTCCTGGTACAGGACGCGGTCGGTGATGTCCTGTATGAAGACGACCGCCTCTGACACCTCACCGCTTTCGCCTATGGAGGGGTAGGAGCTGAGTTCCGCGTAGTTCAGGCCGAAGGACTGCGTGATGGAGTTCACCCCTCCCTCTTCAAAAGTGCCCTTGGCAGCGCAATGAGGGCAGATGCCGTCCTTTGAATGGAATATGTCCAGCGCGCTCTTGCCTACTATCTGCTCAAGGGGGATATTGCTCCATCTTTCAATATAGTTATTTGCCGATCTGATGATGAAATCCCTGTCCAGTGTGACGATGCCTCCCTGCACGCTCTCGAAAAGCAGATCAAGCCTGTTCTCGGATAACTCCTTTTCAAGCATCACCCTCTCGTGCTTTTCCTGGATAAAGGACCTCTCAAGGGCCACTGCGGATATGGAGGCCAGCCCTTCAACAGCGAAAAGATCCTCAGTTGTGAAGGCTACTTCGTTGCCCTGTTCGTCGAACTTGTCATAGACACCAAGCACGCCGATTATCTTGCCCTCCTTCTCAAGAGGGACGGAAATGGCGGTCCTGGACGACAGTGGCGGGTAATTCATATCGCTTGAGAGATCTCCGGAGTTCTCAACAAGCAGAGGCCTGCCTTCCTTTGCCACCCATCCGGCAATACCCTTGCCAAGAGGGATATTTTCCTTCATGGATATGTGGTCCAGAGGGCCATGGAAAGATATGACCTTAAGCACCTCACCATCAATGACCCTTACGACACAACGCTTTGAGCTTGTAAGCATGGCGATCCTTGATGCAAGAGACTCAACAAGCTCCCTTGGGTCGTAAACGGAAGTTATTGCCCTGCTGAGGTCGTTTATCAGTGTCAGAGTCTTGAGGATGTTCCGGGTCTCGCCCTGGAGGTCAGCATTTCTGAGGGCGGTCCCGACAATGGTTGAAAGGAGCATGAACGTGTCATTGTTATCCTCGTCAAGGTCGGGAGAGCCGCCAAACAAGGCGATGAAACCCATAACGAATCCATGTTCAGCGGTCATGGGCACAAGGAGAAAATCAGAATCGCGCATCTTTTCAAGAAGTTGGTCAGCGCCCTCGCCTTCGAATATCCGGACAGGCATGGGCGGATCGAACAGGCGTCCGGAGTCTGCCGTATCCAATGCAAAAGTTTCGCCCTGGGACAGCTCACCGGAGGATGAGGCCAGAACTCTCAGCGACGGGGACATCTCATGGCTTCGAAGGATTATGCATGCGTCATATCCCAGCTTGCCGGCCACCGAACGCACAAGGGACCCCATGGAGGGGATAATGTCATCCAGTGTCTCGTAGAGCCTGGAGGCCTCAAGCAGAAGCTCTGTCTGGCTGATCCTGTTCTGCTGCCCCTTGTTCGAGGCATGGAGGCTTTCCACCATATGGTTGAACCTGTCGGCTATAAGTCTGAATTCGCTGTCGCTCTCCTTCCCGCGGATGCGGAAGAGAAGGTCCCCGGAGGCTACTTGCTCCGTGGCCTCAAGCAGCTTTGCGTATGGCTCGCCCATGGCCCTGCCCACCATGACGATCAGGGCGCCTACAATAAGTACGCATATTGCAACAAGCGCTCCCATGAGCGACGTCAATCCGGAACGGTACTTCTTGCTGGCTTCTATGCTTGAGTTGCTGCTTCTTATATGCGAGTCATGTACCTCTTCGACGCTTTCGATAATTGATCCTGCCAGGGCCTGTATTTCCGTTGCGCGAGTGGCAAAATCAAGGACACCTGGGTCATCAGATATTGAAACAAGTATTATTTTCAACTCCTTGAGGTCCATCGATATGTCATCGAATATTATCTGGTCAACATCGGTTGAGCGCAGTTCGTCTGATGCAGACAGGGCTTTCTCAAGCACTGCCATGGATTCGTCCTTGTACTTTGTATCACCCGTAGCCACCCATGTCTCAAGTAAAAGGATAAGTCTGTCCGAGAATTCCTCGAGCTCAATATGCTTTACTGCAATGCCGATCGTCTCCTGCAAGGCCTCCATCTGATTACCCATCCCGAGAAACATATGGAAGGATCCGACAGCAAGCACGGATGCGGTGATCAGGAGGGCCAGGCACAGGAGGAATATCTTTCTTCTGAAGCTCATCCCCGCACACCTTTCCTTACTTCTTTATACAGGTCGATGTATTTCCGTGCGGACCGGCCCCATGAAAAATCCCTGGCCATGCAACGTGCCTTTAGCGCTTCCATTGCGGCTTTGTCATCCATGGCGTCAACAGCACGCCAGATGCACTCTGAGAGAGCCTCGGGTGTGTACTCCTTGAATATGAACCCGGTGCCGCCGGGGTCTGAGGCATCAGTGACCGTATCAACCAGGCCGCCTGTGGCATGCACCACGGGCGGTGTCGCGTAACGCATGGATATCATCTGGGCAAGCCCGCATGGCTCGTACCTCGATGGCATTATGAAAAGATCGCTCCCCGCGTATACAAGGTGGGCAAAGGGTTCGTCAAAATCAAGGCGCAGGTGCATGTTCCTGGGGTATTTCTCCTCAAGCGACAGAAGGCTGTCCTGTATCTCATCATCACCCTTGCCAAGCACCACAAGGCGAAACCCCTTCCCAAAGAGCCCTGGCAGGGCCTTTATAAGTATATCCATCCCTTTCTGGCCTGATAGCCTTCCAACCATGCCAGCCACCGGTGCGGGGCCCTGGTCAAAGGACACCTCCTCGATAAGCCCGGTGCGGCATATCTCTTTTCCCCCCGGCTTGGCAACACTGAAGGTTGCCGGAAGGTAGTTGTCAGAGGAAGGGTCCCAGTATGTCTGGTCAATGCCGTTTGTGATGCCCGAGATCACGCCGCTTCGATCCCTCAGAACTCCATCCAGCCCGAACCCGAACTCAGGCTCCAGTATCTCCCTTGAGTACTGTTCGCTTACAGTGGTGACGGTGTCCGCGAACAGGATGCCAGCCTTCAGGAAGTTCACTTTCCCGTAGAACTCCATGACGCCAGGCGTATAGAACTCATATGGCAGTCCTGTCAAGGGCATGGACTCCGGAGGGAAGTGGCCCTGGTACCCAAGGTTATGAATTGTGAGCACAGAGACGGCAGCAGGGAAATCCCACCTGTATGATGTCTTCATATATACCGGAACGAGCGCACTCTGCCAGTCGTTGCAATGTATAACGTCAGGGCTGAACCCCGCAGCCTTGGCAGCCTCAAAGACCGCCTTTGAGAAGAACACGAACCTCCTGTCATTGTCCGGGTACTCGCCTGATGATGTGGCGTATAGCTCATCGCGCTCAAAAAAACCGCTGTTTCCCACAAAGACGACCTGCGCTCCGCTGTCACGAGTGAGGGAATGGAATTGTGCCTGCTCAACAACATCGCCCACCTTGATGCCAACCGGGTCCGCAACAGGCAGAGGGGAGAAATCGTCCATAATGCCTTTATACAAGGGAAGGACGAGCATGACGTCAAGTCCGGCATGGGAAAGCGCGTCCGCCAGAGAGCCGGCAACATCGGCCAACCCCCCGGTCTTGGCGTATGGCACGGCCTCTGATGCTGCTAAAAGCACCTTCATTGCATTGCCTTTAGAGAGCGACCTCTCTCATGTAACGGGCTGAATCCTCGGGAGGCGTCGGGTTTATATAGAACCCCGAGCCCCATTCAAAGCCTGCGATCTTGGTAAGCTTGGGCATTATCTCAATGTGCCAATGGTAATAATCGTTCTGCTCGTCCACGAAGGGAGAGGTGTGCAGCATGAAGTTATACGCAGGGAACTCGAATATCCTGTCCAGTTGGTTGAGCACGGACTGGAATATGTCGGCCAGGCCTTTAAACCCGCCGTTATGTGGCCCGCCGTTAAGTGGGGAGAACGCTGAATAGTGCGATTTTGGCATTATCCAGGTCTCAAAGGGCGACCTCGGCGCAAAGGGCGCCAGGGCAATATAGTCATCATTTTCCAGGACAACCCTTCTGCCATCGTCCTTTTCCTGGTGGATTATATCGCAGAACAGGCACCGGTCTCTAAGCTCATAATGCCTTTTTGCCCCTGCTATCTCGTCCTTTACAGTACGGGGGACGATGGGCAGGGCGATAAGTTGCGTGTGTGAGTGCTCAAGGGACGCTCCGGCAGATTCTCCTTCGTTCTTGAAGATAAGAACGTATTTAATTCTCTTGTCCTCCCTGAGGGCTGTCAGGCGTTCGTAATAGGTCCTGAGGACGTCCTCAAAGGCATCGTGAGATATGCTCGCCAGCGTGAGGTTGTGCTCTGGGGTCTCCACTATGATCTCATGCGCCCCCACCCCGCTCATCTTGTCAAACAACCCCTCGCCCTTCTTCTTCAGCTCTCCCTCAGGGTTAAGGGCGGGGAACTTGTTAGGCATCACACGCAGAGACCATCCCGGTGTGTTTGGCTCTGAGCCGTCCCTCCTGATAGCGGATATCTCAGGGGGCGTAGTATACTCATTGCCATGGCAGAACGGGCAGAATCCGCCGCGCTTTCTCTGCTGGTGCTGGGTAAAGTCCGTGGGTCTCTTTCCACGATCAACCGAAATAATGACCCATCTCCCCAGAATTGGGTCTTTTCTAAGTTCAGGCATCCGTCCCTCCAGTGGAACTATTGGGAATTGCTAAAAATATTTAATATTATATCACAATACGCTATAATCAAATATGAGGCGCAGTTTCCACCACAGGCTAGTTAACGGGCCCTTTGAAGACACCTCCATGTACCTCAGAATCCTTCACGCAAGACGTGCCCTGCTCTTTGACACTGGCGATACCGCGGGCCTCTCCCCAGGCGACATAATGAAGATAAGCGACCTGTTCATAAGCCACACGCATATTGACCATTTCATAGGCTTTGACTCGATCCTGAGGGTGCTTTTAAAGCGCTCTGAGCCCTTAAGGGTCTATGGGCCTCCAGGCATCATCGAGGCCGTGGAGCACAAGCTCGGCGGGTACACCTGGAACCGCATCAGGGACTATCCTGTAAAACTGGACGTTTTCTCCATTGAGGGGCAATATCTCAGGCACGGGAGGTTCTATGCTGAAAACGGATTTATGCTTGAGGAGATGGGCAACTCTGAGCTTGGAGAGGTACTCGTAAAGGAAGATGATTTTTCCGTAAGGTCGATAATGCTGGACCACGACATGCCATGTGCCGCGTACTCAGTGGAAGAGCCCGTTTACGTCAATGTCATCAAAACGGCCCTGGAGGCTATGGGGCTCATGGTTGGGCCATGGCTCAGGGATTTAAAAAGCGCGGTCAGGCGTGGTGAGCCTGATGGGTTTGAATTGCTTGCCGGCTCTAAAATAATATGCCTTGGAGATCTGCGCGGAGCCATAAGCACAAGGGAGAGGCAGAAGGTCGTATATGTTACAGATGCCAATCCAACAAAGGATAATATCGATAAAATAACGGAATTTTCCCATGGAGCAACGACACTTTACTGCGAGGCGTGTTTTCTGGAGGCGGACAGGGACAGGGCATTTGAGCGCAACCATCTGACCGGTGTCATGGCAGGCATGATAGCACAAGCGGCAGGAGCGCAGAAACTCGTCCCAATGCACTTGAGCAACCGCTACCTTGGAGCGTCCCGCACCCCTGCGGACGAGGCCTTGTATGTGTTTGAGAAAGGGAAGATGAGATAGCCCGCTTACCCTTTGAAAAGCTCCAGCAGGGCATGATATACTATTTCTCTGATTATTTAACCCGTTGATATATATGTTTTTTTGGAGAGGTGTCCGAGTGGCTGAAGGAGCACGACTGGAAATCGTGTGTGGGTTTATAGCTCACCGAGGGTTCGAATCCCTCCCTCTCCGCCACATGCCTTTAACGATGTTTGTTCCAGCCAGGCAATGGCCCCGCGCAACAGGCGGTCGTGAACTCCGCCAGGTCCGGAAGGAAGCAACGGTAAGCGTTCTGTCCTGTGTGCCGCGGCAAGCCGTTGCCTGGCTCGAGGAAACATCCATAAGGGGTTTTTTAAAAAAGGGGATACTATGAGCTACCTGGTTCTTGCGCGCAAATGGAGACCGCAGACATTCAACGACCTTATTGGTCAGGGACCCATAGTCCGTGTTCTCAAAAACTCCATTGACCAGGAAAAGCTCGCCCATGCATACGTCTTCTCAGGGCCAAGAGGTGTTGGCAAGACAAGCACGGCCCGCATTCTCGCAAAGGGCCTCAACTGTGTGGAAGGCCCCACGCATGAGCCGTGCGGCACCTGCGCCTCCTGTGTTGGCATCACGGACTCAAGCTCAGTGGACGTGTCCGAGATCGACGGGGCCTCGAACAACTCTGTTGACAATATCCGGGACCTCAGGGAGAGGGTGAAATACGCGCCCTCCTCCGGCAAGTTCAAGGTCTATATAATCGACGAGGCCCACATGCTCTCCACCTCCGCGTTCAACGCCCTTCTGAAGACCCTTGAAGAGCCCCCACCACATGTGATCTTCGTGCTTGCTACGACAGAGGCCAAAAAGATCCCGCTTACCGTGCTGTCCCGCTGCCAGCACCTTCCATTTCGAAGGGTCTCCACCCAGGACATAAGAGCCAGGCTTGCGCATATCGTGGAGGCAGAGGGCATAAAGGCCGAGGAAGGGGCGCTCACCCTTATTGCCAGGGCTGCTGACGGCAGCATCAGGGACTCGCTGACCATACTTGACCAGGTGGCATCCTTCTCGTCCGGCATATCAGAGGCAGACATAAAGGACATGCTGGACATGTCTGATTTTGAGTCCCTTTCCACCGTGGCCGGGGCGATCATGGAGGGCCGCAGGGAGAAGATACTTGAGGCCGTTGCCGGCCTCATGGAGACGGGCTCCGACCTCAGGACCTTTACCAAGGACCTCATCAACTACTTCAGGGACCTTTTGGTGATCAGTCTGGTCAAGGACCACTCGGGCCTTCTGGACGTAAGCTCCGAGGAGCTTGAGATACTCTCCCACCAGGCGTCCCAGGTATCCGAGGAGCACCTTACGCTGATACTTTCAGAGCTCGTAAAGGCGGAATCGGATGTAAAGAGCTCGTTTTCCCCACGGGTCTCTCTTGAGATGTCGTTGTTGAGGATAAGTTATCTCAGCACATTCAGGAACGTGGACGAGGCCATAAGCGCGATCACTTCCGCCGGGCCATCCATTGAATACGACATCCCATACGAAAAGACAGTTGGCAGCGTCTCCCCTGTCTCCCCTGTTGTTGAACCTGAAGAAGAGCCTGAAAAAGAGGAAACAGAGGGGCCCTTGTCCTCTCAGGCTGAAACAGAACAGCCAGACAATAACATTGCTCGATCCGAACAGGCCGAACAGGCCGAACCGCCAGAGTCGGCAGAATCGGGAGACCCTGCGCCCTCGCCACCGGAGGCGCCCTCTCCTGTCAAGACATTCACAGGCCCGAAACTGCTTGCAGCCCTTGTTGAGCGCATTGGCAAAAAAGACCCCCCTCTTGCCTCAAAGCTCGCTAAGGCAAAGGCGGATTTCAGCAATAATACATTGACCCTTAACTTTGCCAGTTCTGATGCCGAGATATGCGCAAAGCCCTTTAAAGACGACCCGTCGCGCCTTGAAGAAGTGGCTTCTGATCTCTGCGATGCGCCTGTCAAGATCGAGCTTCACATAAAACAGAAACAGAAACCCACCAGCCGTACGGAGATAAAGGAAAAGGCAATGAGCGACCCTGTGGTCAGGGAGGCCATGGACCTGTTTGACGGCAGGATCGTTGACATAAAGAAGACGGAAGACTGACAGGAGGAAAGGAATGTCCAAAAAGATGATGGGAAACCTGATGCGCGAGGCCCAGAAGATGCAGGCCGAGATGCAGAGGGTCCAGGAAGAGGCAAAGAAAAAGACAGTGGAGGCCACCGCAGGCGGCGGCATGGTGACCGTGGTCGCAAACGGCGGCGGCGAGATAGTCTCCATCAGTATCGAGAAGGACGCTGTGGACCCTGATGACGTGGAGATGCTGCAGGACCTGGTGCTTGCCGCTGCCAACGAAGCTCTCCGACGCGCACAGGACCTTGTGGGTGACGAGATGAGCAAGCTCACCGGAGGGATGAACTTGCCCGGCATGCCGGACATGGGGAGTCTTGGGGACCTTCTGAAATAACCCCCTTCCGCGTCATGGCCCAAGGCATAATCGAGAACCTCACTGACCAGCTCATGCGTCTGCCGGGCATCGGCCGCAAGACCGCGCAGAGGCTTGCCTTCTTCATCCTCGCCATGCCCACGGAAGAGGCCAGGGCAATATCCGAGGCCATAAACAATGTAAAGGAAAATGCCCGTTTCTGCTCCCAGTGCTTCAATATCTCCGAGACCGAGCTATGCCCGATATGCTCAGACCGCTCCAGGGACGCATCAAGGATATGCGTTGTGGAAGAACCAAGCAACATCATGGTCTTTGAGCGCTCTGGCACATACCGCGGCCTTTACCACGTGCTGCTTGGAGCCCTTTCACCCATCGACGGCATCACGCCCGGGAAGTTAAAGGTGGGAGAGCTTGTGGCAAGGGTGCAAAAAGGCGGCATAGAGGAAGTCATACTTGCCACGAACCCCAATACAAAGGGAGAGATGACAGCCCAGTACGTCAGGGAGACCCTTGAGCCCCTTGATGTCCTGGTCAGCCGCATTGCCTACGGCCTTCCAATGGGCGGGGACATTGAGTTCGCTGACGAGGTGACACTTATGAAAAGCCTCGAAGGTAGAAGAAAACTATAACTGTTCCCATCCGCCTCATCTTCATGTAATATCTAATCATGAGAAACGCTTGCATCATGCCACTATGCCTCTTTGCCCTTTTTCTCTTCCCAGCCATAACTGCATGCTCAGAGGACGAGATGGCCTCAGCGCGCAAAAGGATGGTAACGCGCGACCTGCAAGGCAGAGGGATCACGGACAAGGCCGTTCTTGATGCCATGGGCAAAGTCCCAAGGCACCTCTTTGTCCCACGCATGCTCATGGACAGGGCCTATGCTGACCACCCCCTGCCTATCGGCAAGCGGCAAACCATCTCCCAGCCATATGTTGTTGCCATGATGTCCCAGGCCATACGTCCAAAGCCAGGCCAGAAGGTGTTGGAGATAGGGACCGGCTCAGGGTATCAGGCAGCCGTGCTTGCAGAGATAGTGGGCGAGGTCTATACGATAGAGATAATCCCCTCGCTGGCTGAATCCGCCGCAAAAAAGCTTAAAGAACTGGGGTATGAAAACGTCCATGTCAAGGCGGGCGACGGGTTCTTTGGCTGGCCTGAGCATGCCCCCTTTGACGCCATCGTAGTGACAGCCGCGGCGCCTGAGGTGCCGGTTGCCCTTCTGGAGCAACTGGCAAAGGGAGGAAGGCTGATAATGCCCGTTGGCCCTGTGGAGACATCCCAGCGCCTTACGCTTGTGAGAAAGGACAAGGACGGCAGGCTCTCCTACCAGGTGCGAGAGGGAGTGCGCTTTGTGCCTATGACAGGCAGGATACAAGAGCGATAATTACTTTAGCAGATCCGGCACGACCATCCACTGCACGGTCCAGCCGTTATTCTCACCCTCATTGCGCTCAAGGCAAAGTACCCCACCAGGGCTGAACTTGACTACATCAACCTCCGGAGCGCCCACAAGAAGCAAAGATGCGAGCTTGCCAAGATGAGGCAGATGCCCAACAAGCATAGTATTATCTGACACCTCGTTCAGCTTGCCGACCCATTCTCCGGGGTTGTCAAGAGGTGAGAGGTGTTCACCTTTCTCAGTCCCCTTGCCAAGTGAGTTACCAATTATCTCGGCCGTCTCCGTGGCGCGGAGCTTTCCGGATTCGATTATCCTTGCGACCTCGATGCCGGAGATGAAGGAGGCCATCTTCCGGACATCCGCCCTGCCCTCATCAGACAAAGGGCGTTCGGGGTTTGCCTCCTTGTCCATTGCCTTACCATGCTGCACAAGGTACAGATACATAGCCATCCCCCCCCTCTTTTTAACCGGAATTCTTACGTATGCGCTCGGCCCACTCGTGCGCCTTGCCTATGATCGCTGCTTCGTCGGTATGCAGCATCTGGCCGCTTTCGACCAAGACCCTTCCGGCGACCATGACCGTGTCAACGTCAGAGGCCTTGGCACTGTACACGATATGAGAGCAGATATCATAGACAGGGGCCATATGCGCGCCTCCCGTATCAAGCACTACCATATCAGCCCTGGCCCCCGGAGTGAGAGTGCCATCAAGGCCAAGCGCCCTGGCCCCTTCCACCGTGGCCATCTTCATGACCGTATAGGCGTCCATGCAGGTCGGGTCGTTGCATACGCCCTTGTGCACAAGGGCCGCGGTGCGCATCTCACCGAACATGTCCAGGTCATTGTTGCTTGCGGCCCCGTCCGTGCCCATTGATACCGGAATCCCTGCCTTGAGCATCGCGGGAACCGGGGCAATGCCGGAAGCGAGTTTAAGATTGCTCTCTATGCAGTGAGAGACCTTTACGCCCCGCGTGGACAGAAGCTCGATGTCCTCCGGGTCAAGCCAGACGCAATGCGCCGCGATAATGTCGTCAGCCAGAAACCCTATTGAGTCAAGGTGTTTCACAGGGGTCTTGCCATAGCGGCTCTTTATCTCCCCCACCTCCCATTGGGTCTCGGCCAGATGTATGGGGATCGGCATGCCGCGTTTTCTTGCAAGAAGCGCGCTTTTTTTCAGTGTTTCAGGAGAGCATGTATATATTGAGTGCGCGCCAA
>DAOWET010000280.1 GCA_030638335.1 Nitrospirota bacterium | reverse complement strand
CCGGCACAGCGCCTGACGGAGAGATTCGGTGCTGAGGTGCGGTAGGTGCAAGGAAGGGTTCACGAAGTCGCAAGACTCGATCCGAGGAGTACGAATGTACTTCGAGTGGTTTCTGACGAAGCAGATGCCGTGCGTTCAGCTCCGAAGGTCGCCTTGTGATATGGTTTGCATTGTCTCATCATGAAAACCATATCACCTTTATACTGACATCGTCAATATGACACGTGTCAGGGAAAATGTGTCACAAACCATGGTTAATAAATGGCGTGTGACTGCTTGAATGCAAAGGATTCTTCAGCTAAGGGAAAGGCATATTTCTTGAACTTTGGTTGGATTTTATATGCGAGAAAAGATTATCAACCGATATTAATAGAACCGTTGTA
This sequence comes from Nitrospirota bacterium, assembly GCA_030638335.1. Taxonomy (GTDB): domain Bacteria; phylum Nitrospirota; class Thermodesulfovibrionia; order Thermodesulfovibrionales; family JdFR-86; genus DAOWET01. The sequence continues at coordinate 8,742 of DAOWET010000280.1, read as the reverse complement.
CTAGCTCACTGATTCGGTAACTATTACAAGTTTATCAAAAGGGGTGATATAGTCCAGTATCCTTACTAACTCCGTCCCCTCCGAAGGACTCCATGCTTGCCATTGTCAGGGGCTCAGAAACGACCTGTTTCCCTTGTCTATAAATGAAACCGTGAACCTTGTCCCTCCGGTCGTGTCTATCTCCATCTCTCCCTCAAGCTGGCCCACAAGGGCGTTGACTATCTGAAGCCCGAGGGTCTCTGATGATCCTATCTCAAACCCGTCAGGCAGCCCGTCCCCGTTGTCAGCTACTTTGAGTTCGATCCTGTCGCCGTCTTTTGAGAGCGATATGGATATGACCCCTTCCAGCGTTTCAAGGAAGGCGTATTTCAATGAGTTCGAGATAAGTTCGTTGATCATCAGGCCGCAGGGGATCAAAGTGTCTATCTCCATGGTATCTATCCTGATGTCCATCTCCACCTTGATGCTTTCCGTGTCCGCGCCGTAGGAATGCATGAGTTTCTTTAACAGGCTCCGGAGGTAGTCCTCTACGTTGATGTTCCTCAGGTCCTCGCTCTGGTAGAGCTTCTCATGGATGAGCGCCATGGACATTACCCGGTCCCTGCTGTCCTTGAAAGCCCTGATGCTCCCAACGCCCTTGGCCTGGCGTGCCTGCATGGTCAGCAGGGAGGAGATTATCGCCAGGTTGTTCTTGACCCTGTGGTGTACCTCTTTAAGCAGAACCTTCTTTTCCTCCAGGGACTTCATCGCCAGAGCCCTGGACTGCCTGATATCTTCCCTGCTTTTTTCAAGTACGTCGATCCTGTCGCTCATGGTCTTGATGTTCGAGTACAGAATTGCCGCAAGCCCGAAGACGATGAACGTGAAACTGTTAATGCTTCCGCTGACAGGCGCAAGGGTCTTCCAGACGTCGGCAAGCCCGAATGTGACGAGGACATGCTTTGCGATATGCCCGACTGACCTGGACGTGGCGAATATGGCCAGGGCTATGGTCTGTGCATAAAGGTATATGTAAAGGCCGATGTATTTCTTCGGGCGGTATATCTTCCCCATGATATATACGGCGTAGAAGCTCAGCCCAATGGTCATGGAGGAACCGATAATGTCGATTATGGACACTAATGTCATGGGAGCGTACATGGTCATTCCACCGGTCCGGTCTCTTTGTAGAAGGATTTGATCCCAAGCAGGAAAGCCCAGACAGCGCCCACCAGAAAGACATGGTCCAGTATCTTCCCGGCATAGAACAGCTTCCCCCTGATGCTGGAAACATCCACGTACTGGTCCCACATCATGGCAGTCCCGGTGAACATGTCGCTGGTGATTGACTCTCTAATGACATGTACTGTGAATGTGTCTATATTCCAGAGTATGAACAGGATGGCGGCAATACCTATGAACCTCCATCCTTTCTGCTGAGGTTTTGACTTCCTGATCTGGATATACAGCAGGGCCATGGTGGTAATGAAAAAAATGTGTGCTATGAGGTGGGAATATAAACCCTCAGGGTCTGCATGCTGCTGGGTCGCATATGCATTTGCAGGCAGAAGGACACAGATGAACGCCAGTAATATTGTCTTGTTCTTTGAAAGCAGCTCTCTGATATCATGCCTCCCCAAGTGATTTATTATACTTTAAGTATGCAACATGTATTTGCAATTTCGCACGCCTGCTCATGGATAAGTATATTCATATTGCTATAATGTATTGAAATCAACCTTGGAATTATCCAGGCAGGAGGCGTGCGTTGCAGCTGGTAAAGGACAGGATATGGCTGATCGGCCTGGTGGTGCTGGCCCCGGTCCCTCTTGGGCTCTTGATGCCCATGGTGGGAAACGTCATCGCTGAGCAGCTCTACGGTTCTGCAACAATGCTCAAGGCCATGGAGCAGTTCTTTAATGAGCTGTTCGTGCCCGAGTCAATGGGTTTTTTCGCTTTCAACGTATTCCCCTTTGCCTTATACTCCGTGTTCAGCCTGATCAAGTTATTTACTCTAAAGTACCTTGATGGAAGCCTCGCCCAGTGGGGCGGAGCACTGTTGCTGGCCTCTGTGGCATGCGCGCTTGTAAATTTCCTGAACCTGAAGGTCATCTACCTGACCGGCTCCTCCGTACTGTTTCTGGTCCTCTACCCGGTAACCATGTTTCCCGCCCTCATGATAGGCCATTATGTCGGCAGGGCCCTCTGGCGCGTCTCAGGGGGCGATGCGGGGAGCTTTAGAGAGCAATAGCCCGGTTCAGAGTGCAGCTGGGGCGTATCAGCCAGTCTTTTCTGATGCAGGGACGATTACGGGCTCCAAAAAAAGACCCGCCTTCAGGCGGGTCTTTTTTCAGTTCAAATATATAATGCAGGGCCTTTCTATTCGGCCAATCCCCCGGTGAAGTAGATAATGTCAAAGGTCCTGTCCAGGGTCTTGCTCCTGAAGTTCTGCATGGGCATGCCGGACTGGAACTTGACCGTCTGGCCCACCTCTAACTTTACGCCCGGGCAGGCGACCCAAACCTTGCCTGCCGCGTTCTCGATAAGCGCATATGTGTACCCGCCGCTTTCCATGGTCTCAAGCACCTTGCCAGAGAGGATGCCGCCGGGGTTGGCGCTGGCAAAAGGAACTGCCACAAGAGCTACAAGCATCATCACGATAAATACTGCTGATAATTTCTTCATCTATAAACTCCTTGATTAATTGGATGGAGGGTTGCTCATCAACCCGTTACGTATGGCCGTCCCTTATGGATCGTTTATTTGCTAGCAGGAAGAGCAGGAGCCCTTGGAGCAGGAACTCTTGGAGCATGAGTCAGTGCCTGCAAATGGCTTGTCTACTCCGCTCATCCCGAAGACCGAGAGCTTCTTCCTGACCTCTGCGGACCTGCACTTCGGGCACTCCGGGGTCTTGCCCCCGAAGACCAGCTTCTCGAAGTCCTCGCCGCAGGAGGCGCACTTATATTCATAAATAGGCATATGAATATTATACCACCGCGTGCCGTTTAATGAAAAGCGACCCCCTCATCATGGTATTATATGGAAACTCTGAAAACCGGCAACTATTACACAATAGAATATAGAAGGAGGAGTCATGGCAAAAGACGATATTTTCAAGGATCTGGTAAGCAAGAAGGGTGGCGGGAACAAGGCGATGATGACGATCGTGGTCATCCTGTTCGTGGCCTTTGTGGGCATACTGATGCTGAACCCGTTTGTGAAGGTAAATGCCGGCGAGCGAGGCGTGGTGCTGCGCTTTGGCGCGGTCCAGCCTGTGGTGTTTGACGAGGGGCTCCATATAGTCGTGCCCTTCATGGACCAGGTCATAAAGATGGACGTTACGATCAAGAAGTCAGAGACCGACGCCCGTGCCGCGTCCTCGGACATACAGGACACGCGCTCCACCATCGCGCTTAACTACCATGTTGACCCGGACAACGCCAACCTCGTGTACCAGCAGTTCCGCATGGAGTACAAAAGCCGCATCATAGACCCTGCGGTTCAGGAGGCAGTGAAGGCGGTCACGGCCCGCTACAACGCCACTGACCTCATAACCAAGCGCGCCGACGTCAGGGAGGACATCAAGGACCTGCTCAGGGAGCGCCTTGCAAAGAGCAATATCATCGTGGACGATTTCAACATTATTGCCTTCGAGTTCTCGGCAGAGTTCTCAAAGGCCATCGAGGCCAAGCAGACGGCCGAGCAGTTTGCCATAAAGGCGGAAAACGACCTCGTGCGCATCGAGATAGAGGCCAAGCAGACGGTGGCGCGGGCCCAGGCCGAGGCCGAATCCCTGAGGCTCCAGAAGCAGAACATCTCAAAGGACCTCATCGAACTCAGGCGCATCGAGGCACAGATCAAAGCGATAGATAAGTGGGACGGCAGGCTCCCCTCAGTCACAGGCGGGGCCATGCCCTTCATAGACGCGCAGAAATACGTCAGGTAGGGATTACTGGTTGCCCGGCGGTTGCATCCGCATGGGAAACCGGGTAGATTATATGGACTTGATTTTCGAAATAGATCTGGAGGTATTAGAGAATGTTTGAAGCGCTTCAGGATTTTCTGGTCTCACCGGCATGGGCCATGGCCCCACCGGCGGAAGGCAGCGGCCCCATGGGTGCAATAGGAGGATTCTTGCCGCTGATCATCATATTCGGCATCTTCTATTTCCTTATGATCAGGCCGCAGCAGAAGCGGCAGAAGGAAACGGCGCAGATGCAGGACGATCTGAGAAAGGGCGACAAGGTCGTGACCACCGGCGGCATCTACGGCCTGGTGGAGCAGGTTGGCGCCAAGACCGTCACCATCAAGATCGCTGAGAACACGAAGGTCAAGTTCGGCAAGACCTACATTTCCCAGGTCCGAAGCTCTGCGGAAGAAGACTAGCTCTTTCGGGGAGAGTCGCCCGGTCACTGGCCGGCCTCTCCCCGTTTCTTTCAGCGAGGCGATATGATCGAGGACACCCCGCAGGATGACGAGGCCGCAAGCGGCAGGGAACAGGCCGGGGCCGCGGACACCAGCGACCATGACAAGGATACAGCTTCTGCCCCTGAAGACCGGGATGCACAAGCCGGTGGAGACGAGCCAAAAGGCAAGAAGCCTTCGAAAAAGGTAAAGAAACCATCTGGCAAGATGAAGCTCCGGGGCATATTCGCCGAGCGGCTCTCTGATGAGCTATTTGAGAAGATGTCCGCCTTCGTAAACAACGAGCTTGGCATCAAGATGCCCGACCGCAAGAAGGTCATGCTCGAGGCCCGCCTCAGAAAACGTCTCCGTGCCCTGGGAATGAAGAACTTCGAGGAGTACGCGGAGTATGTCTTCAGCCCCGGAGGCCTGGACAACGAGGTGGTGCACCTGCTGGACGTGGTCACCACGAACAAGACGGATTTCTTCCGCGAACCCCGCCACTACGACCTTTTGACAGAGACCGTGCTGCCTGAGCTGCTCAAGAGAAAGCCAAAGGGCGAGCCCCTTAAGATATGGAGCGCTGCGTGCTCCTCGGGCGAGGAGCCATACACACTGGCGATCGTAATGAGCGAGTTCGCGCGCGCCAACGACTGTCCGCCCTTTTCCATCCTGGGCACCGACGTTTCCACCCATGTGCTCTACATGGGCCTGGACGCCATATATAAGGAAAAAACCATCAGCGATGTGCCCGAAGGTATCAAGAAGAAGTATTTCCTGAGGAGCAAGGACCACAATAAACCAGTGGTGCGTCTTACAAAGAATATCCGCGACCTGGTGAGTTTCAGGCGCCTGAACTTCATGGAGCCCGCCTACGACATTGACAAGGACTTCGATATCGTCTTTTGCAGAAACGTGATGATCTACTTCGACCGGCCCACGCAGGAGGTGGTCGTAAACCGCCTGTGCCGGCATATCAGGCCTGAGGGATACCTTATCATGGGTCACTCCGAGACCCTGATGGGCATCCGGGCGCCCTTGAAGCAGATGGTCTCCACGGTCTATTCCCGGCTCCCCGGGGATGTGCCGTCGGGCAAGATCGCACCCATGAGGATGCGCAGGCCCCGCAAAGAGCAGGACCGGCAGGAATAACAGGGGGCCACGGGGCCATGGGCCCCTTTTAAACTGGAGGCCGTCAGCCCCGACCGAGCCATGGGCTCGTTTAAACTGGAGGCCGTCAGCCCCGACCGTTTTAAAGAAAAGAATCCTTATTAAAGCTTTTAATTCCCAGCCTGGTTTTTTGTATTAAGTCTGATCACTTCAGGAGGCTGCTCATGCGCTCCATTTATGGAGCGAGGGCGGAGTGCCCGTTGGCACCTTTAAACTGGGGGGCCATGGGACCCTTTTAAACTGGAGGCTTCCGCCTCGGACGTTTTTTTAAACCGGAGCGTCCAGCTTCGATCCTTATTAGGGTTATGTGTTCAGCGAAACTTTTCCTGTATAAATACTATTTGCTTTAGGGGGATACTGGTCGGGTCGACTCGACCTATTAAGTCCGGTCCGTGACCGGCCAAGCGCTCTCTCCTGCGCCATATAATACGCTTATTTGTAATTCATACCTGTGCTCCTTGCTCTCATTGCCCGGTTTGTTGCAAAATAGACAGGATTTACCTGCGCAGTAATCCCGGCATGATGGCCGGTGAGACCACTTGCCCCATCCGGGGCCGGAGGGTATGTTGAAGAAGAAGGTACTTGGAAGGGTAGTGCTTATAGTTGCTGTGAGCGTGCTGGCCGTGGTGGCGTTTCTGCCAAACATGTCCTTCTACGCCTCCATGCCCTCGTGGTGGAAGGCCATAATGCCCGAGCGGGGCATAGCCCTGGGCCTTGACCTCCAGGGCGGGCTCCATCTGGTCTTCGAGGTGGACGGGGACCGCGCCGTGCAGATCAGCACCGAACGGCTGGCCCAGTACCTCCGCGATGAGACCAAAGAGAACGATATCGGCTCCGAGATATCTGTGCAGGACCTTGATATTGTTGTCGATCCCCCAAGCGATAAACTGGAAGAGATAGTGTCGGATGATTACTCCATACTCGATCGTACCGGCCCCGGCCGCTACCGCCTGCCGGAGAACGAGGTGGGGCGCATCAAGGACAACAGCCTGGACCAGGCGCTTGAGACCATCCGCAACCGCATAGACCAGTTCGGCGTGGCCGAGCCCAACATACACAAGCAGGGCGCTAACGAGATCGTCATACAGCTGCCGGGCGTTAAGGACCCCAAGCGCGCCATAGGCATAATCGGCAAGACCGCCCAGCTTGAGTTCATGCTGGTGGACGACAGGAACCCCCTTGCTGCCGAGCTTCCCCGGAGCATCGCCGCCGGAGAAGAGGAGGCCCTGCTTTCGGATTTCGCCAACAGGATATCGCCTGACAACGTGATACTGTTCCAGAGGGTGGAGGATCTGAATTCTGGCGAAGTGTTCAAGCTCCCGTTCCTTTTAAAGCGAGAGGTGATGCTCACCGGTGACCTCCTGGACGAGGCGCGCGTAAGCATAGACACCCGCTACAACGAGCCCTACGTCTCGCTGCGCTTCAACGAGCAGGGCGCAAAGATATTCGAGAAGCAGACAGAGGCCCACGTGCAGGAGCGCATGGCCATAGTGCTTGACGGAAACGTCTACTCCGCCCCTGTCATTCGCGAGCGGATCCCGGGTGGGAACGCCCAGGTGAGCGGCGCCTTTACCATGGAGGAGGCCAGGGACCTGTCCATAGTGCTTAAGGCGGGCGCGCTTCCCGCGCCCGTGAAGATGCTCCAGAACGTAACGGTTGGCCCCTCGCTCGGGCGTGACTCCATAGAGGCCGGAAAGCTTGCCGGAATGATAGGCGCCATATTCGTCATAATCTTCATGGTGTTCTACTACAAACTGGCGGGCCTCATCGCGGACTGCGCGCTGGCCCTTAACATCCTGCTTCTGATGGGCGCCATGGGCTGGCTCAACGCAACGCTGACACTACCGGGCATAGCGGGCATAATACTTGCCATAGGCATGGCCGTTGACTCAAACGTGCTCATGTTCGAGCGCATGCGCGAGGAGGTGCGTGCGGGCAAGACACCAAGGAGCGCGGTGGATTCGGGCTACCAAAAGGCCTTCTGGACCATCTTCGACTCCCACGTGACCACGCTCATAACCGCCCTCGTGCTCTTCCAGTTCGGCACCGGCCCCATCAAGGGCTTTGCCGTGACACTGAGCCTTGGCGTTGCCATCAACCTGTTTACGGCCCTTGTGGGCACAAAGACCATATTTGACATCATAAACTCTCGCAAGGAGGTTACACACCTCAGCATATGATCGAGATAATCAAGAATACAAACATTGACTTCATGGGCATGCGTAAGATATGCTTTGCCATCTCCGGCGCCATGGCCCTCCTGGGGCTCTTCGCCGTTGTACAGGTAGGCACGGGCAGGGCGAACCTTGGGATCGATTTTGCCGGCGGCACCAGCGTGCAGGTGAAGTTCAACGCCAGCGTGCCCCTTGCTGAGGTCAGGAGCGCCCTTGAGGACGCGGGCCTGAGGGAGTTCGACCTACAGGACCTTCCCACCATCAATAAGGTCCTTGTGCGCGTGAAGACAAAGGAAGAATCCCTTGGCAAGGACTCTGACCTCATCATCGAGACCATGATGCAGAGGTTTGGGGAGATGCAGCCGGTCATAGACTCCACAACGGAGATAGGGCCCAAGGTGGGCCAGAGGCTCAAGAAGGACGCGCTTATGGCCGTGATCGCGGCCACCATAGGCATCCTGCTTTACGTTGCCTTCCGATTCCAGTTCCGCTTTGCCATCGGCGCAACAGCCGCCACGTTCCACGACGTGCTTGCCGTGCTTGGAATCTTCCACCTCATGGGCCGCGAGATAAACCTGATACTCGTCAGCGCGCTTTTGATGATAGCCGGTTATTCGCTTACCGACACGGTGGTGGTCTTTGACCGCATCCGCGAGAACCTGCGCTCACGCCACCGCGAGCACATCCACAAGGTCGTCAACGCCAGCATCAACGAGGTGCTCTCGCGCACCATCATAGTCTCACTGACCACGCTGATCGCTGCCCTGTCCCTGTTCTTCTTTGGCGGCGAGGTGATACATGACTTCTCGCTTGCCATCGTGCTTGGTGTGGTGGTCGGTACATACTCGTCCATATTCGTAGCAAGCCCCATAGTGCTCCTTTGGGGAGGCAGGCTGATAAAGAAAAGATAGGGGGAGTCACCGATGCACAGAAAGTGGTTTGTCCAGAAGACGAACCCGGAGTATGTCTCCTACCTCTCAAGCGCCTCCTCGGTGAGCCCGGCCCTGGCCCAGGT
>DAOWET010000013.1 GCA_030638335.1 Nitrospirota bacterium | reverse complement strand
TAACTGGAGCGTCCAGCTTCCAGCGTCTCCAGGAAAAGTATCGCAGCATCTCTCCCCTGGAACATTCCTATTGCCCACTGGAATAAATAGAAGTCTCCGTGAGACCGGATCGTCGAGACCTATTAAGTCCAGCCCGTGGCTGGGGTCCGTGACCGGCGAGCCACGGGCTCGTATTAACTGGAGCGCACAGCTTCCAGCGTCTCCAGGAAAAGTAATAAGCATCTCATCTTTAAAGCGTTCTTGCTAGTTTCTCGAAGGAAACATGACTGCTCCTGAAAGGAGCAAGTGGAAGTCTCCGTGAGACCGGGTCGACTCGACCTATTAAGTCCAGCCCGTGGCTGGCCGGTCCGTGACCGGCGTGGCTGGGGGTCAATGCGCGTGTTAGTATATTCCAATGGCCATTGACACTGAAAGACCTCTGCATTCGTTCCACATAGATACCGTAAAGCTGATAGCTATCCTTGGCATCTTTTCCTGGCACTACTTTACCGATTTCTACCGAACCGACATCTCCGTGTTCTCTCCCCACGCGATCCAGGACATATTCGGACATGTGGACAGTGCCGGAAAGCTGTTCTGGGCAGTCTATTTCCTGTTGCTGGGCATAGGGGCGGGGATGCCCACGCTGTTCATAATATGCAGCGGGTACGGACTCTTCACAAGCCACATCACAAAAAAACGCGGGCTGAAGGACTTCTACATGAGAAGGGCCCTTCGCATACTGCCCATTTACTGGCTTGCGCTGTTATACAACTTCCTGGCCTACCCCCTGTTCCACTCTGATTATGCGAAGAATCCGGCACACAACATCAAGGCGCTTCTGTACCATTTCTTCCTGGTGCAGGATTACACCGTCTACAGGCTGTATTTCGGCGCCCTGTGGTTCATAGGCTGCATCGCACAGTTCTATGTCCTGTTCCCGTTGCTCGCAAGGCTCTACAACGTCATGAACCGCTGGGCAGTGCTGGCCCTTGCCTTCGCACTGACCTACATAACGGAATGGGCGCTCTCGTATACAGGGTTCCCATACACCGGAAGCCTCCCAACCAGATACCTTCCCCTTTTCATCTTCGGCATGACGCTGGCGGGGTGGAGGCATGAGAAAGGGCCCGAAGCCGGGAACACCTTTAATATAACGCTCCTGCCTGCTGCATCAGCCGTGCTGGCAGCGCTTATGCTTTTCCTGGCGGACCGGGGGAGCATATCCTTCTCCAGCGTTACCAATAACCTGTTTTACATCACGATATTCATGGCGGTCCTGCCCGTAAGCAGGGCCGCTTACAGGTCAGCTCATCTTACAAAGGCTGTGAAGGCAGCGTCATGCGCTACTTTCATAGTGTTTCTCGTGCACCAGCCCGTATACCGCCACCTGCTCTGGAAAACCTCACTGCTTACCTCAGTGCCGGACAGCCTCCAGCCAGTGCTTGTTATAGCCATGTTCGCACTGCTGACAATACCGGCCTACTTCCTCCAGAGGAAATACAACGATCTTGTCAATAAACATAATCCCCGGTGATCTCCTCGGCCTTGAACTTGAGGACTTTTGTTACCTCAGACATGGACGCACCTCTCCATTATTAGAAAAAATGTCTCTCTAACCTGATTATACCGGAGGGTTAAGCAGGCCCATCCTCCCCTATGTACCTTGCGGGCAGGCGGTTCAGGGAGTTCATGGCATGGGCAAGGCAGCCGCCGGTGCACTGCCTGCTCTTTAGATACTTGCAGGTGATACATTCGGGCTTGCAGCCAAGCGCGTAATAGGGTTGGGTGAATTTTTCGTACCTGCGCACCATCCCGTTGTAGTTCTCATAAGCGCTGAAGTCCGTGACCAGCACCTCGGACAGCGGGAAGCAGTGCCATACGTCCATCTGCGGGCCTATGTCTATTATCGGGCTGCATACCATCTTGAACCCTTCGGTTATCCTGAACAGGGAGCCAAGTTCCTCGTCGTCGAACATGCAGAGCGTGAGTCCGCAGTCAAAACCCATTATGATGTCCCTGCTATAGAGGTCCTTGGCCATACCAACGATAAAGCGCCCGGCCTCGCGGTAGTCCTCCGGCAGCAGGCACTCGTTCTCGCGCCCCACTATGGGCTGGGCAATGCCGAGCCTCAGCCTCCTTTGTATCTTGAAACGGTCGATGTATTCAACAAGGAATTCGTAATCCATATCAAGCGTGGAAAGGGTCACGCCGAGCCTGACCTTCTGGCCAAGCCTCTCAAGCGCATAGGCCAGTTTGTCCAGCTGCTTTTGAGTGTCCTTGGCCTGCGGGGACACATTACAGAGCAGGCCCACCTTATCATCAGGCAGGTCTCCGAGGAAATCGGCAACCTCGGGCTTCATGAACCCGTTCGTGAACACCTGTACCCTGAAGCCCTCGCTAATGGCCTCCTCAACGATCTCCCTGAACTCCGGGTGCAAGGTGGGCTCGCCACCAAGGAGCCTCAGGGAGTCCTCCCCGCTTCGCTTAAAGAGCTGCATCACCTTCCTCAGGTCCTCGCGGCTCATGTTCACGTCCGCGCTGCTCTTGATGTTCTTGCCAAGCCTCTGGCTCGCAAAACAGAAAGAACACTTCCTGTTGCACCTGCTTGATATCAGAACGTTAGCCATAATCCAGGTCTCTCCTCTATTGGTCTTTATCTACTGTTCTTTATCTATTGTTCTTCTTTAGTCGAACTGTCCCTGCAAAGCGAATTATTAAAACCCTCCAGGGCGTCGCCCGTGACACTTACAAGTCCCATTTCTTTAAGAAGCCCGGCCTCATGCCCGGCCTTGCCCATCCCTGCCATCAGATCTGCAATAGCATTCTCAGGGGCCCTGAGCCATTTGCCCATTGAGACGGCCTTCTTGCACTTTGCGGCTATCTGGCTTACCCAGGGCTCACCCATCTGCTGGACTGCCTCTGGCAAGGTAACCATATCTGCCTGAGAATCAAGGGCCGCGTCAACCGCTTCCATGTACTGCTCTAGAGTCTGCCCGTTGTACACCACCACTATGTCCACAAATGGCCTCACCGAGGCATATCCCTGGAGGTTGTATGAGCGGCACAGGTTTTCCAGGCATTCAAGGGAACCCCTATCTACACCGGCACCTTCACCGGCATCGTGCTGGCCCGCATAGAGCACTTTAAAATGCCAGAGCCCGAGCTTCACGAGCTTTTCCACCACAGGGGTGTCATGCCCGCAATAGGTGGCAAGCGGAGCCCAGAGCCTGACTCGCGCTACGCCTGAGAGCTGGAGCTTGCCCAGAGTCCTTTGCAAGACAACGCTGTCCAGTGCACCTTCGAGCATTACGTCCACATCGCCGCCGCCTGCGTGGTCCAGGAGCTCGTCAACTGAATCGAACTCCACCTTTGTGCCTGAAAGGTCCTCAAGCACTCCTGCGGGAGCATCCTTTTTTGAAAGGCCTGAAGGGTCTGAAAGCAGCGAGACCACCAGGGCCTTGCACTTGCTGTCCGCGCTCGTGCGCACCCAGGGCGCGCTTGGCATAACAGCCACGCTTGAGAGGTTGTACTGTCTCTCTATTGCCTTTGCCAGCACGTTTAAGGTCTTTACCTCATCGCGGTCCATCCACTTGCTGGCATTTATCTGGTATGGCGGCTGCGGGTCGAAGTCATATGCGTACTCCCCGGCGCGCCGCCTGAGCTCCGTTCCGTTTAAAAGGCAAAGCTCGTTTATGAATATCCTTGTGGGGCTCTGGTCCATGACGAACCTGATGCCCTCAAGGAAGGTTGTGAAGGTCTCAAAGGGTAATCCGCAGATGAGATATATGTTGCTTGGCACGTTGTGCTTTCTAAAGAGCGCCAGTCCGCTTTTGAATTTGTCCATCTTAAAGGAGCGGTGTATCTCCTTGACAGTCTCGGGGTTGATGCTCTGGAGGCCCACGTCTATTATGGAGAAGGCCAGGAAGTCCTTTGCTATTTTTTCCGTTATGTGCTGGGCGTAGGTCTCGATGGATATCTGAAGTTTATGCTCCCGCTCAAAGCCCCTGAACAGGCCCGCGATCTCGCCTATGCGCTTCTCGTTGGAGTTGCTCAGTATCGGGTCAAGCAGGTGGAAGTACGTTGAGCCGCGCGCCACCATGAAGTCCACCTCCTGCTTCATGCGCTCAAATGAGGCCACCCTCACCTTTGAGCGCCTTCCTCCCTCAAAGCAGAAGCTGCACTTGTAGGGGCAGCCGCGCGCGCCCTCTATCATCACACCAAGCTTGTTCCTTGTCGCCACCGGCACAAGCCCCGCAAGGATGGGAGAGGGGATATCGTCCATGTCCCTTACAATACCTGCAGGGCCGTTTGAGACTATCTCCCCGTCGCGCCTGTACCTGAGGCCGGAGACCTTCGGGGCGTCCCTGAGGGCGCAGGCCGCCTGGTCCCATTGCTCCAGAAACTCGATAAAGGGCACCTCGCCCTCCCCGTCTATGATATAGTCCAGTTCCGGTGAATCAGCCAGGCAGTCGTCCACGGCGCCGGTGACCTCCTGTCCGCCAAATATCACGGTAAGAGCGGACATCTCCTGCTTTATGGTCTTTATAAAGTCCAGCGAGATGACACGGTTCCAGATGTTTACGCTCATGGCAAGTATGGATGGTCTCCATTCTTTAACAAGAGCAGCAAGGATCTCCGGGTCCTCGTTGTTGTCCAGTTCGAAATACCTGACGTCATATCTGGAGTCGAGTTCTGAAGAGGCGGCCATGAGGGCGAGAATACGCACTGCCATGGAATAGTAGCCTGGAATATTTACGGAAACCAGAAGGACCCGCACGCGTCCGTCCTCTTCCCTAAGAGGCCATGAGCCCTTCTCGCGTGTGAGCTCCAGATATGTGTAATCCCTGTTGTCCATTTAGAAAAGAATCCCCTAATCCGGCAGGTCGGGCTTGTTAAACAGCCTGAAAAAATCTCTCCGCTGCCTCTTTGTGAATATTTTAAAGAACTGCTTGAACTTTACACCCGGAGCCTCGGCCACGTACATCAGGAGCATGAAACGCCTTATGTAGTGCGCCGGGCTGTCCCCGCCGAAATACTGTACCGAGTAGGACCTGAACACACCCCTGCGCCGGGCGCTCAAAGGCCTTTTTAAAAACACCCTGAGCTTATCATCCAGCGAAAGCCTGAAAAGTTCGTTTATAAAGCTTAACGTAAAGAGGTACATCCTGGTCAACCTCTTCTCATCACACCACCGCGCAACGAACTCCCAGTCAAGGTCGGGGTCTACCATGGCAAGGGCAATGTCCGTGACCCGCATGATGCCCTGAAGCTCGTGGTGCACAAAGGCGTGGGCCACAAGCTCGATAAGCTCGTACTCCGGCGAGAGGCGGTATATGTCGCCTTCCCGGGCATTGAGCTTCACCCTTGAGCCAAGGAACTCACCTGCCTCAAGTATGGCCCTGTAGCGCTTTGCGGTCAGAAGCATCAGGTGCAGCTCGAACTCGATGCCGTCAATGGTATAGACGATCTGGCTTCTGAGCTCGCGCGTGGGCTCATATCCGTGGGCACTCATGGCACTGCGCAGCCTCTTGGAAACATCAGGTGCCACAAGGATGTCCACGTCCTTCATGGGCCTCAGGCCCGGGTCGGGGTAGAGCTGATGCGCAAGCACCAGGCCCCTCATGGCAACGGCCTCTATGCCCGCCTCCTCCAGGATGCCGAACACGCGCGCGGAGGTGCGGAGCGTGCGCAGGTTTGAGAGCAATGTTTTCTTCCTTGGATCGGCCCAGTCTGAAAAGTCTCCGCAGCCCGTGAGCCCGCTCTCCGCCATGTAATTAAAGAGCTGGCCGCAGTTGTTTATTCTCATAAAACTCTCAATAGCCCTGCAGTCAAGGCCATCGGGCACGGGCACTGGGGCCTGGCTTGCCAGGGCAAAGCGGTTAAGGGTATCGCATATGTAATCGTACTCTGCCGTGTGCGGCCTTATCATCCGCTGCCTGTCCCCCTGCTCTCCTGAATATTCTCCGGAGCCTGCTCCATATCCTGCTCTATCATCTCAAACCTCTGGTCAAGGTCACTCTTCCATGCAGCGGCAAGCACAAGGCTCCTTTTGAGCACATCAGAGGCAAGGCCGTCCATTTCCTCCCGGGCCAGGCCCAGCGCACCGGCGTATGAGCGGCACATGGCATCACACGCGCTCTGGTGTATCTGCACAAGGGAGGCCCCGAGGTGTGCGAGGTTCTGTATGCGGATGGCCCTGGGGGGCGTGCCGTCGTGGAATCCAATGCCCTCATAGTCCACGTACTTTATACTGAAGGCCCCGCCCTCCTCCATAACAAGCAGGTTTCCTGTGTTCATGTCGCAAGGGGCCACGCCCTTTTTGTGGAGCCCTGCCGTGAACTCGCCCGCGGCCCTGCCAAGGGAATCCATCCACTCACTTGAGAGCGTTCCCTCGCGGAGCCTCGCGATCAACAGGTCTCTGAGGTTGGTCATCCGGCTTATCCAATGGGCGGCATACAGGGAGTTCTTTAAAAGCCCGAAGGTGCCGCGCTCATCGGACGAACCTATGGCCCCGGGCACCGCTATGCCAAGTGTGGCAAGCCTGAGGTTGGCCGCAAGCTCCCTTGCCCCCGCGCTTTTGCCAAGGGAATTCCTTACGCGCTGGACAATACCATGGAAGTGAAAGACCTTTATGAACATCTCCTTATCTACATCAACATTTACATCACTCTGGACATCACTGCGGATATTGCCGCCCACTGAGACCTTGAGCAGGGTCTTTCTCCTGTCCCTTCTTATTACAGAGGCCCCCTCTGTGCTGGCAAAGAAACGGGCGAGGCCCTGCATCATGCCTGCCCCTGCCTTCTGCCGGAGCTTCTTGAGGTCATGCCTTTGCTTCCTTTGCTCTCTTTGGTCCCCTTACTAATAATGCGGGCGTCCGAGGGGTCCATGAGCCGCGCCCGGCCCTCACCGAGCATCACCACCCTGTCGGAATGAGCCAGGATGCTGGTCCTGTGGGAGATGTTAAGCACGATGAGGTCGCCAGACAGCGTGTCTATGAGCGAGAGTATCTCGGCCTCCACCTCGGAGTCCAGCTCGCTTGTGGCCTCGTCAAGTATGAGCACGGATATGGGCCTTACAAGGGCGCGGGCAATGGCAACGCGCTTTCGCTGGCCCCCCGAGAGCCGCTCGCCCCTCTCGCCGACAACCGTATCAATGCCGTCTGCAAGCTGATCGAGCATTGCCGCGCACCCGGCGCGCCCCGCAGCCTCGATTATCTGCCTGTCCGTGCATTCGGGGTTGCCATAGCGTATGTTCTCGGCTATGGAGGCGTCAAACAGGAACGGGTCCTGCGTCACAATGCCAATATGGCCGCGCCAGGACTCCATGTCCAGGTCTGCCAGGTCCTCACCATCCACCACTATCGAGCCAGAGGCGCACGGGTAGAACCCCACGGCCAGGTCCACAAGCGTGGTCTTCCCAGAGCCGCTCGGGCCGAGCACTGCCAGGCGCTGGCCCCTTCCGGCCTCAAAGCTCACGTCCACGAGCACGTCCGCCCTTCCGTCATAGGAAAAGGATACCTGGTCAAAGGAGATGCTCTCCACCGGGGAGCTTACTGCCTTTCCGCCCTCTGTCCCCGTTGCCCTGTCGAAGAACCACGATATCCTCTGTACCGCCGCCATGGAGCGCTGTAGCTCCACAAAGCTTCTGGATATGGTCTTCAGGGGTTTCATTATGCCAACCGCCGCCGTAAGGCAGCCTACTATGTTTCCGGGCGAGGTGGTGCCTGCCGAAAGCTGGAAATAGGCCACCACCGCCATCAGGGAGAGCACAAGCACGTTGGTGCCCTCCACAAGCGGGGTCATCACGCTCTTGAGCATAACGGCCCTTCTGCGAAACTCAAGTATCTCCCGCCCCCTCTGTTCGACCTTGTGAAGGCGCTGTGACTCCAGGTTGAAGGACTTTACCTGCTTGATGTTCACAAGGGATTCGTGCATGTCGCCAAGCAGGCCGCCCTGCGCCTCCAGAAACTTCTGCTCGGCCCTGCGGGCCTTCCTGCTCACCACGGCGATGGAAAGGCTCACAAGGGGGACGGCTATTATCGCAAGCGCGCTCATGGCCGGGTTGAACCAGACCATGACCGCGCCAAGGCAGAGCATTACCACCGGGTTCAGCCAGAAGGTCGTGAATATCTCCGTCACCCCTCCCGCGGCAAACTGCACGTCGTTGGCTATGAGGTTTACAAGCTCCCCCGAGCGGGTGGCGGTGTGGTAGGAAAGAGGGCTTGACTGGATCTTTTCATAGAGGCTGCCTCTGAGGTCGTTTACCAGCTCCACGTGCAGCAGGGTGATGATGTACTTTCCCGCCACGTCCAGGCCGCTCCTTGTGAGGATGGCCAAAAGCCCAAGGCCCATCCAGATGAGTATCTCCTCGATGGCGGCCCTGCCCGTAAGGAGCTGTGTCACCTGTTTCATTATCCAGGGGAAGGCCCCGGCAAGCGCGAACACCGGAAGCGATAGCACGAAGACCAGGACGAGACGGTTGGCGTAAGGGCGAACGTTTCTCCACAGGAAGGCCAGGTAGTCCCTGTAAGAAATGTTCCTGTGAGGGGTGGCCTTGCCTGTGCCACCTGAGGAGGAAGAGCCATGCCTTGCAGAGTACATGGTCTGCATGCTCAAGACCCCCCATGGGTTCTTGGGCCATGGGTTCTTAAGGCATGGGAATGTTGGCCATAGAATTCTGGCGGGTCGGCCCTGTAACTCAGGCACGCACCGATACATCGTGCGCCAATGGAGAGCGGGCAACTCCCGCACTGCTCCAGAAGGTGCTCACCCATCAGCTCGCGCACAGGGGCGATAAAGGCCAGGGAGGCGTCCCTGGGGCCCTCATATTCCACTATCCTCCGGCTTACCCTGCCGTTCAGGCCAAGGCAGGGGGAAAACGACAGGTCTGGGTAGACCACCAGGTTGTTTGAGAAACCGTTCTTCTGAATGGAGCAGTTGGTCTCGTAGGAACCGTTTGAGAGGAACCGCCCGGCCGTCTCCTCATCGAGCATGCATGGGGGATAGGGCTTGGTAAGCACAAGGAGCACGCACCGCTCATCAGCCTCCCTGGCAAAGGAGGCCAGGATGCGGCTGTAGCTTTTGAGGTGTTCGGCCGAGACATATGCGTTTGCCCTCATGGAGTTGGGCATGGCGACAGCGGCCCTTATCTCCTTTATGCCCGAGGCCGTGGCAGCCTCCAGAAAGCGCGTGTAGTCGTCCTCGGGTGTCACAATGTTACAGCGTATGACAGCGTATATGCCCGCCTCCACAAGACTGCGCGCGTTTGAGACGAACTCCTCGAGCCTTGCCCCGGTAATTTCAGGGGCCAGGTGCATGGTGACGCAGAGCGGGCGGCGCTCGATGATCTTCTTGAGCATCGCACTGCCAAAAAGACCGTTGGTGGAGAAATAGAACTCCATGCCGCGCTTGCGTGCCTCGTCAATAATATCACTGACCCTCTCGTACAGCGTGGGCTCACCACCGGTCAGGGACAGGCGCTTCACGCCGTGTGCGTCCATCCAATCAAGAAGCGCCATGGCGTCGTCGTATGTGACCGGTCGCGATCTCAGAGATTCGGCCGCGGCCACGGAATCCTCGGCAATGCAGAAATCGCATCTGAGCTGGCAGGCCATGGTGGCTGATAGCGAGACCTGTGCGGGAAACTGCTTCCGCCTGAGCTCAAGCACCTTTTGCCTGAAGAGAGCTGCATGGGAATCAAGGCCCGCACCTCGGAGCCTCTTGTATATAAGCCTCTGCGCGCCCTGGAAGACCGCGGCGCGCTCCAGAAAGACCTCCGCCTCCGGTGCGAGCATCGGCGCGGCCTTGCCTGCAATAAGCGAAGGCAGGTCCGCAAGCCCGCCCCATCCCCGGCATCCGCCAACAAGCCAACCGGGAAGCCCCTCCTCGCCAAGGCCTTCGGCCTGGGTGTCGTCATGCAGGCGTTCGGGAAATACCGCCATTGGGGAAAGCGCGGATATGGATGCAATGGCAGCGCCCGCCAGGGCCGGATGGGGTTCCGCAAGCACGCCCACAAGCATCTCAAGGGCCTCCGGCCCGGTGGCGCGGGCCTTTTTTATCTCAAGGAGCCTGGCTATGAGGTCTATGTCACGTGTAATGTCCATCTATATAAAATAACCTTTAATACACAAAAAACCAATTAGTACGTAATACATGCCCATTACGCCAAGCACGAAAGGGCAATAGACATGTCCTTTACATGACCGGCATATGAAGTGGAAAACAGATGCGGGCAACGAATCAAAAAAGGCCGGAGGGCGTGAAACGTAGTACGCCGGGCATGATACATGCCCGGCGTACACTGCCAAAAGTCTAGTAATAGTAGTAATAGTAGTAGACGGTCGCGGCAGATTCGATCGCCTTGTGCTTCATGAAGATAGGTTTCTCATAATTTTTCATTCCTCGGCCACCTCCCTTTCATTTGGTTAACAACCCTTCATCAAGAAGCCCTTGCAGATAGGACTTGATGTCATTCAGGACATCATCTTCCTTTGAATCGTATTCCTTCAGTATCGTATCAACCGCCTCCTTGATGTCCTTGCCCTCCGACAGGGCCAACCAGAGCATCCGCCCTATCTCGTTGAAGGTGAAGTATTCACCCGAGTCCAGGTTGAGTACGATAAGTTCGCCTTTTACATCCCTCCATGAGTAGTTGTCAGGTATCGTGTATGTCCCATCCAGTATGTCTTCCATTTCCTCCTTATTAACCTAAACCCTTACTGAGTGGCCCCTGCGGACCGCTTCGTCCTCAAGCACGCCCTCGTCAAAATCCTCACCGATCCAGTACCTTATGGACCTGTCGCTGTTATAGCCCATCTCCAATGGGTATAGGTCGAAAGAGTTATCCTTCTCGTATACCCTCTCCTCATCAAGCGTCAGCCAGCAATGGGCCTTCATCCGCACGGGCGACCAAAGGGCTCGCCCCCCCACGTTCAGGACCACTGGCAGGCCCTTTTCTCTCAATATCACTGCCAAGACGTACGACCTGTAATAACAGATATGCCGGGTGCTTCTTAATATAAGGCTCAGGATAGAGTCAACCCTACTTACAGTGTCCTCTATCTCCTTTTCGTCATAGCTGAGGCCGGAAGGGACTTCGGGCAGCTTCAGCCGTTTTGTCCCGTCCCTCCTGAGTAGCCAGGCCCTGAATATAAAATAACATACTTTTATAAGGATAAACCGCACCACAATTGTACCTGAGTTGGTATTTACATATGTTGATTATAAGGTAGACGCCATATTATGTCAAGGAATAAAAATATATAATAACAAGGGGTTATATGACTTATAGATTATAACTTCCCCACCTTTAATCAAACACCTGTATCAGGGCGGAAGAGCATGGCCGGGTTCTCAGAAATACTCCTCAAGCCACTGGGAGACCATGAGCACGCCCCATATCAGGTCCACGGGCACCGGTTTCCCGGCGCGTGCCATCTCGTACATGGCACGCACCTTCGGCACGTCAAAAAGGCCGCTGGAGTTCAGGGCCTCAGCCGAGAGCCTCTCCCCTACGAACCCGGACCAGTCATCAAGCATCCACTTCCTGTAGGGGATGGCAGAGCCGAAACCGGCCTTTTTCATCCCCACTATCCTCTCCGGAAGCACTCCAGCAAGGGCCTCCCTGAGTATCATCTTGCCGCCTGAGGCGCCGCCACCCGTGGACACCTTGAGCTCGGGCGATATCCTCATGGCAAGCTCCACCATCTTCATATCAAGAAAGGGCGACCTGTACTCAAGGGAGAAGGCCATGCCCGTGTTGTCGGGGATGTCCACGATGCTGTGCTGGCTGGCTACAAAGAGCTGCTGGGCAAGGAAACCGTCCACAAGCCCTGTGGCCCCGTAATCGTCAAAGGCACTGGCATATGGGGCGGCCACGTCAGCCGCGCGCGCCACGGGCTTCATTTTTTCACCGTATATCTCTGAATAGAATTCCTGCACGCCTCTCAGGTGTAGCTCTGTGGCGAGGCGGTTTGCGGGAACTGCGGCAAGGCCGCTGTACTTCCTGTGGGAGTCCTTGAAAAAAGCCCCGGCGACCTTGCCCACGCCCCAGTGATCCAGTCTTTTCCAGAGGGCGAGTTTTTTCTCAAGGCGCACAAGCGCGCTGTGGTCCGAGTATCCGCCAAAGAGCTCGTCCCCGCCGTTTCCGGTGAGCGCCACCTTCACGTGCCCGGCAATAAAGCCTGCCAGCATGCGCGCGTGCAGGGGGACGTATGTGTTTACCGGCTCGTCAAAGCTCCTTATGACGTCGCGCACAGTGGAGAGGTCCTCTTTCCTGAACACGCTTTCCATGTGGGCGGTGCCGACGCTCCGGGCCACGGCCCTGGCCGCTCTGAACTCCGGGTCCGTACCACCCATGTCATGGCTTACGCAGAAGGTTTTAAAACCGCTGCCAAGGCCTCTGCCCATTTCCGCGACCACAGCGCTTGAGTCTATGCCGCCTGAGAGCGTGGCCCCCACCGGCACGTCGCTTCGGCAGAGCATGGCCACGGTCTCCTTGAGGCATTGCCTGATCTCATGGACCGCTTCGGCAGGGTCGCGGATGATCGAAGCTTTATCGTGCTGGGGCTGCCAGTAGCGGTGCAGGCTTGCTCCACGGGCGGTGACCCTCATGTAGTGCGCCGGGGGCAGTTTCCTTATGTGCTTGAATGCACTGTAAGGCGCGGGCACGTTCACGTAGTGCAGGCCCATGTGAATGCCCTCCGGGTCTGGTTCCCTCGGCACCGCCTCAAAGGCCAGAAGGGACTTGATCTCAGAGGCAAAGGCGAACACGCCCTCCCCGTCGAAATACACCAGGGGCTTCTCTCCCACGCGGTCCCTGGCAAGGAACATCTCCCCGCGCCCGCGGTCCCAGACGGCAAAGGCGAACATGCCCCTTAAGAGCTCAAGGCACCCGGGCCCCCCACGGCTCGCATAGAGCCTGAGGAGGACTTCGGTGTCTGATGAGGTATCAAAAACCACGCCCTCTGCCTCCAGCATGTCTCTGAGCTCGACGTGGTTGTATATCTCTCCGTTGAAGCTTATGGCGTACTGGCCGCCCTCAATGACCATGGGCTGGTTGGCGCGCGCGGCGGGGTCCATGATCGATAGCCTTGAGGAGCCAAGGCCCACGGGGCCGTCAATGTACACGCCATGCGCGTCAGGGCCGCGATGCCTGATGGCATCCACCATCCGCGCAAGTGTATTTTCAGAGGGCCTGTTGCCCGCGCTTTCTCCATAATACGTTATGCCGCAGATACCGCACATGTTCAATGATACACTCCGCAGGAATGAATATGCAGCTGTTTTTAAAAAACGATCCGTGCCTGGAGTTCAGGCCCAAGAAGTGTGCGCCGCCTTGCCAACCGGAAAACATTACGGTTATATTATTGGAGCCTAAAATTTTATGGAACTTTATGCTCCATGTATAAACCCTCAAACGCACTTAAGGAAATATTACCCGTGGCTGCCAATGTCTGACCATACAAAGGACCGTTACTCGATAGCAGGGCTGGACATCCATATGGAGGACGCGCCCGATATACTCAGGAAGTCCATGAACATGGCCTTCAGCCTCTCGCAGGCTAAAGGCGCGGAAGGCAACGACGTCGTGCGCGTCAGCAGTGAATTGAACGACGACGAATCCTTTGTGGCGAATATGCCCCCGCTTGTGAAGGAAGCCTATGGGGGCATGGATGAAGGGGAAACACCGCTGGCCTTTACCGGGCCTGAGGGGGAATACGGCGTGGTCTTGCGAAACGGGGGCACCGCGTCCTATGCGCTTACGGGCCCGCCCTTTGACCACATCACCCTTCGCTGCCAGAGGCTTACTAAAAGCAAAGGACCGCTGCATTTTCAGACCGTGCTCATACCCATACTCAAGAAACTCCTGCTTGAGAGGGGGA
This sequence comes from Nitrospirota bacterium, assembly GCA_030638335.1. Lineage (GTDB taxonomy): Bacteria > Nitrospirota > Thermodesulfovibrionia > Thermodesulfovibrionales > JdFR-86 > DAOWET01. The sequence goes on along the minus strand of DAOWET010000013.1, from coordinate 7,577 downwards.
GGTTCCTGCTGCACTCGGGGTGCGTTGCCACAGGGGAGGGCAAAGGGGTGATCGTGGTCGGACACAGCGGCAGCGGAAAGACCACGACCTGCATAGCCCTGGCCAGGGAAGGCATGCGCTTCCTCTCGGACGACCTTATCGTGCTCCGGGTTGAGGGGGAAAAGATATTTGCAGAGGGCATCAGGGAGAAGATGAACCTCACAAAGCGGACAATTGATTTCTTCCCGGAACTCAGGCACCTGAGGGACGAGATAAGGAAGTCGCCCGAGGTAAAGATACCGGTGAGCCCGGAGGAGGTCTTCGGCACCGAGGGGCTTGGCCGGAGCGCCGAGGTGCGGGCACTTCTTATCGCGCGCATCTCGAAACAGGGCCCCCGCCTTGAGCCCGCGCCCACCGGGGAGGTGATAAGCGAGCTGCTCATGAACCATACCTTTGAATACGGGCAGCCCGTATCCCGCCAGAGCGTAAATACCCTGTGGCCGCTTATCGAGGGCACGCATACCTTCAGGCTTGTCACGGGACATGATCCGCTAAAGCTGGGTGGATGGATGTCAGAGAACATCTCGCGCGGGCTCCTTGAGCAGGGACTTGCCGCCGTGCGGCATGAAGAGGCGGGGAAAAAGAAAAGACCGGTCCGGGCCACGGAAGGGCCGCTGGAGGCGGCCATCCTTAAGGACATGCTGGCCCATACGCTTGATGGGAATGCTCCGGAGCTCTCCCTTGATGCTATCGCCGGTGATTATATCGAAGGTACAGGGGCGCTTGAGAGCATGGTAAAGCTGTGCAGGCACCACAGGGTGGAGGCGCCTCTGGCCAGATACCTCTGCAGGGGAGAGGGCCAATGCGCCTCGCCCGCGGGGTTCGACCCAAAGGAGACGATCTCAAACGCCATAGCGCATACCATGAAGATGAAGCACGCGGCAAAGGCGGTCACAGAGGCCCTTGCCTCCGAGGGCATCCGTCCCATGATACTCAGGGGGCCGGCGCTTGCAGAGGAGTATTTTCCGCAGGAGGAGCTTCGCTTCTACAGGGACCTGGACTTCATCGTTAACAAGGACGAACTCATGAGGGCGGCCGAGGTGCTCAGGGGCCTTGGCTTTAAGCCTGAGGGAGAGCTTTCGTATTGGGAAAAAAAGGGCGAGTGGCCATTTGGCGACGGTAACAAGATAATCGAGCTGCACTGGCACGCATACCCGGAGGTGGCAGGTCTTAAGCTCCTGGAGCTTTGCGGGGATTACAGGGACGAACCGGGGAAGTATTCTATTGACGGCACCGAGGCAGAGTGCCTTGCGCCGGAACACCTCCTGCTTTCATCCCTTGTGCATGCCGCCTTTGAGCACCAGCTTGACCGTATCATAAGGCTCATTGACATCCGGCAGATAATAAAAAAACACGGGGAAAGTATTGACTGGGACTGGATAGCCAGCAGGAGCCAGGAAGGCAACTGCCAGGGTGCGGTATGGAAAACGCTTGGGGCCACACAGGCTGTAATGGACATTGACCTGCCCGCGGGGTTCATGAATGGGATCAGGCCCGGGGGCATGCATGAGGCAATCCTTGACAGCATCCTTCCGGAGCGGGTGATGATATATGAGCCCGGGAGGGTCGGGAAACTAAGGCGGCACCTGCTGCTCAGGTATCTGAAGTTCGCGCCCTAACCTTTCAAGTCTTCCCTGACACCAATTGCGGACAGATCCCTTTGGCCTTCTCCATTATTGTGCCGCGTTATTTCTTATTGGGCGGAAAGATACCTGGTGTCATAACGCCCCACTTGCCGAGGCGGTACAGCACCGAGGTCCAGAGCACCCCCAGGCCGTACTTCACAGAGCGGGCGAAATTGATGGAGGAGGCGTCCTTGAAATACCTGGTGGGGCATGAGAGCTCGCCCATGCGGAAACCGTAATAGACCACCTGTGAGAGCATCTGGTTGTCAAAGACGAAATCGTCCGAGTTCTCCTGAAGTGGCAGGGACTCGATCACCTCTTTGGAGAAGGCCCTGAAGCCGGTGTGGTACTCCGAGAGCTTGATGCCAAGCAGGAGGTTCTGTGCAAGCGTGAGCAAGCGGTTGGCAATGTACTTGTAGCGGGGCATGCCGCCGCCAACGGTGCCTCCGGTGAGTATGCGCGAGCCCAGCACAGCGTCGTACTCGCCCGAGGCTATCATGGCGCTCATGGCGGTCACGAGCCTTGGGGAGTACTGGTAGTCCGGGTGCACCATGACAACTATGTCCGCGCCCGCGTCAAGGGCCTCGCGGTAGCATGTCTTCTGGTTTGCACCGTAGCCCATGTTGCTCTCGTGCACAAAGGTGCGGATGCCAAGCTCCCGGGCAAGGCGCACTGTCTTGTCATGTGATGCGTCGTCAACCAGCACCACCGCGTGCAGGTAGTCATGCGGCAGTTCCCTGTAGGTCTGCTCAAGGGTCTTCTCCGCGTTGTAGGCCGGCAGTACCACGACCACTTTCTTGCCGAGCACGGTCTTTGGCATCAGTTCTTTCCTTTACCTTCTGAAATGGCCTTCTCTGCCTGTCTGAGATTATACATGCACTCCGTGCACGACGGGTCTATCTTCAGGGCTTTTTTAAATGCCTGCTCCGCCCCGGCCGCCCTGCCCTGCCCCATAAGCACGTTGCCGAGGTGCAAGTATGCCTCAGAGGTCTCTTTTGCGAAAAGCACCTTCCTGAACTCAGCCTCGGCCTTTTCGTATTGCCCTTGGCCCTCGTACTTGAGGCCCAGTTCGTAACGCATCCGGCGCATCTCCGGTATCAGGCTCTCGGATATGTCCCATAGCCTTCGGGCCTCCTTGTGGTCACCCTGCTGGAACCTGATCATGCCCAGGCTGTACCACCCCTTCCAGTGCATGGATTCGGTCGCGATCATGTGAGAGTAGAGCGCGTCGTTGTCCTTCCATACGGGGATCCGCATAAGCGTCAATACGGCAAAGGACGCAAGCACGAGCATGGCCACGGCAGAGGCCCCTCTTCGCGACCCGTGCCTTTCATATAACGCACCCATGAAAAGCGCCGCGCCTATCACCGGTATGTAGAGAGAGCGCTCGGCCATGGGTGAGCCGCTTACCGGGAGGATGTTCATCACTGGCATGAGAAAAAGGAAGAACCATGCGGCGGGAAAGCCCGCGACCCCTCTCCACCTGCGGCTGAAAGAGGCATAGACGAGGGCGGCCAGGAAAACGGCCGACACAGCGGTAAGCGGGCCGGGTATGAGCTTAAAAGTATAAAGTGCGCGCTGGCTGACAGGTATGAAGGAAAGCCTCAGGTAGGACACAAGCACGTCAAGCATCGCATACAGGCGGACATGGAGGGTTTCCAGGGCAAAACCCGCGCCCTGGCTGTCCCTGAGGACAAGTGCGCGCAATGCCAGATAGACCGCCACGACCACAACAAGAGGGATGTAGGCCAGAAGGTCACGCCTGTGTCTCAGCCGCCCGCTGATCCGCTCAAAGGCAAAAAGGGCAAAAGGGGTCATCAACGCGAACTCCTTGGACAGGGCGCCAAGAAAAAGAAGTATTGAGGACGCCGCAAGCATGTATCTTCCTTCTTTTGTGCCTCGCTGCCGGAAACGCATAAAGCAGAGGGATGCGCCTAATACGAAAATTCCGCATATGACGTTGTTCTTTGCGGTCACAAAGGCAACGGCCTCGGTGTTAATCGGGTGCAGGCCGAATATGGCGGCGGCAAAAAGAGCGCCCGCGGCAGAGCTCAAGACCCTCAGGGCCAGAAAATATACCAGCGCCGTTGCGATCAGATGATATGTGATGCTCAGGAAATGGAAACCACTGGGGCGCGCGCCAAAGGCCATGTAAGCCAGTGTGTCTATCACGGGTATCAGGGGGCGGTAGTAGCCGGTGCTTTTTGCGCTCGATCTGTCCTCCTGCATTACCATGGAGGGGATATTCTCTGGCGAGCGTATGAGCTCGTTGGTGACGATCCGCGAATTGTCATCGTATACGAACTCGAACCCAATACTCTGTGCATAGACCGCGAATGTCAGAAGGAGCAAAAGCGGCAGCGCTATGCGCCGGTCTTCGAGCATATGCTTCAGGCTGGCGGGGCTTGGCATCAGTTCTTTCCTTTACCTTCCGAGATGGCCTTCTCTGTCTGTCTGAGATTATACATGCACTCCTTGCACGATGGGTCTATCTCCAGGGCCTTGCGGAAATAATTCCCGGCCTCGGCATACATCCCCATGCTGCCCAGAATGGTCCCTGCCCTGTTATATGGGCCGTACTGGCCCGGGGCATGGGACATGGCTTCCCTCAGCACCTCGATAGCCCTGTCCCTTCTGCCCGCCCGCTCGTAGACACCCGACAGGACCATGTACGGCCCAACGCCCGAGGGGTCCATCTCTATGGCCCTCAGGTACGCCGCCTCCGCCTCGTCCGTCTTGCCCTGCTTAATGAGCGCGTTGGCAAGGTTGAAGTAGACCTCGGGCATCTCCTTGGCTGAAAGCACCTTCCTGAAAGCGTCTTCCGCCTTCCCGTACTGGCCCTCCTGCTCGTAAATCACCCCCAGGTTGTTATATACCGTATACATCTCCGGCATCACGCGTGCCGTAAGCTCCCAGAGCCTTCTGGCCTCCGCAAGGTCTCCCTGCTCGTACTTTGTGACCCCAAGGTTGTACCACCCCTTGTAGCTGACGGCCCCGGCCTCGGTCATATGGGTGTAGAGCGCCTCGTCGTTCTTCCAGACGGGGATGCGGATAAAGGTCAGTACTGAAAAAACCACAAGCACAAGAAGTGCGGCGATCCTGGGCCATTTCCGCGTCTGATGGAGCGCATAAAAACTCCCGGCAAAAAGCGCAACGCCGATAATGGGAATATAAAGATACCTCTCGGCCATGGGCGAGCCGCTTATGGGGATGATGTTCATTACCGGGAGCAAAAAGATAAAAAACCAGGCCGCGGGAATTCCGGCAAGGTCACGCCACCTCCTGCTGAAAGCCATCCAGACAACAAGTCCCACCAGGAGCGCTGAAAGGAGAGTGCCTGGCCCGGGCACAAGCTCAAAGGCATAAAGGGCGCTTAGCTTTATGGGAAGAAAAGACAGCCTCAGGTACGCCGCAAGCACATCCGGCATGGCGGACAAGCGCGTGGAAAGCGAGGCAAGCTCAAGCCCGCCGCCCGCGCTGCCGCTGAGCACATGGGAACGTATGCCAAGGAAAACCGCAATCACTGAAAAAAGAGGGATGTAGGCAAGAAGGTTTTTATAATTGTCCTTCCGCAGCTTCTTTGATGCACTGTTCGAGCTGGACGAGGGGTGGTCCGTAAGATCTCCCTTGAGGTACTCATAGGCCAATAGCGCAAAGGGCACCATGACCGCGAACTCCTTGGAGAGAGTACCCAGAAACAGAAGCCCGGCGGATGCGGCAAGGGCAAAAAAGCCTCTGCCTTCGCGATAGCGTAAAAAGCAGAGCACAGAGCCCAGAATGAAAATACTGCAAATGGCGTTGTTCTTGGCCGATACAAATGCCACGGACTCGGAGTTCACCGGATGGAGGCTGAAAAAAGCCGCGGCATACAAGGCCCCGGATGATGTGCCGGTAACCCTGCGGGCAAGAAGGTATACAAGAGCTGTTGCCACAAGGTGGTAGATTATGCTCAGGAAATGGAACCAGGCCGGGCTTGCCCCTGAGACAAAAAAGGCCATGGTGTCGATCACGGGAATAACCGGGCGGTAATAGCCTGTGCTGAAATCGTCAAGCATGTCCTCCTGGAAAAACATCGCCGGAATGTTCCGGGGCGAGCGTATGAGCTGGTTTTCCGCTATCAGGGGGATGTCGTCGTAGACGAATTCGTGCCCGAGTGTCTGAGCGTATACGATGAATGTCAGTGCGAGCAATATGGCAAGTGCTATCCGCCTCTTAGGGAGTATATTCTCAAGGCGGGGGGGAAAGAAAGACATCCGGGAGTTACCAGCCCTCTTCGGAGAGTTCGTTTGCAAGGTACTCGTCGCCCCAGTTGTAGATGGCGTTCATGACCGGTCGCAGGGTCCGTCCAAGCGGGGTCAGGGAATATTCGACCCTCGGAGGTATCTCTGCAAAGGCCTCACGATTCACGAACCCGTCCGCTTCCATCTGCTTGAGCTTCTCGGAAAGCACCTTCTGCGTAATACCGTCTATGGACCTGTGCAAGCGGTTGAAACGCATGAGGCCGTTACGGAACAGCTCCCTCAGGATCAGTATCTTCCACTTGTTGCCCATAAGGCCCAGTGTCAGCTCCACCGGGCACTGCTGTGTGTCTGCCTTTATGTCCTCTCCAGGTTTGCCCACAATAAGTATTATAACCCTCCCGCCGACGGGGATGGTAGTTCTGCGTTAAGGTGGGCAAGTGCCTCCACCAGAGTCGGAAGCGCAGCCCTGCCTCCAAGGGCTCTGCAGGAAAGCCCCGCAACAACGGAAGCAAAGCGCAAGGTCTTCATGATATCCCACCCGCTCATGACCCCGAATGCGTATCCCGCATGGAAGGCGTCCCCGGCCCCGGTGGTGTCAACAGCATCGACCTTGTATGCCGGGGTCCTTAATAACTCTCCATCTGAAACTGTCACGCTTCCTGATGGCCCGAGTGTTATTGTCAGCGCCCCGGGGAACATGGAGGCCGCCTCAAGAAAGAAACCGTCGTCGGAAATATCCTTCAGGCCCAGGTCAAGGGCAAACTGTTCCGCGCCAACAACATGGCCGCTGAGCTTGCAGAGCTCCATCATGCCCTGGCGCATGCGGCCGGCGTCAACCACCACCGGGACTCCGGAAGCCTCTGCCCTCCTGACCGCAAAAAGTGAGACGTCACCCATGAGCCCGTCCACTATGACAAGGTCCGCGCCATCGAGAAAAACGGGAGGCAGTTCATCCGGCACAAGAGGCGCACCGGTGGGTCTCTGCCAGAATATGGTACGCCTGGCCGATGCGCGCTCAACCGCGATGAAGGCGGACTGAGAGCGCGAGTTCTCCCGAACAGCAATGCCTGATGTGTCCACGCCCACGGACTTCAGGCTTGTTACGATCCTCTGCCCGTCCGCGTCGTCTCCGACGACTCCAAAGAAGGCCGTGCTCACTGCAAGCCTTGAGAGCGCGGCGCATGCCGTGGCCGCAGGCCCTCCTCCATGCTCTGCCCACTCAAGCGCCTCTGCCTTGGTGTCCGGCTCAGGGTAGCCCTCCACAAGGGCCAGGCGGTCCCACGAGCACTGTCCTATACCGATGGCGCGCATGTACAATTGTAACCCATGCGCGGGATGCCCTTGCCCCGCGCGCTGTGATAAAGTAGAGCATGTCGTTCATCTCAAGGTTCAAAAACAGGTTCGCCTCAAAGCTCATCGGCCTCTCTCCAGCCCTCTCAAGGAGAGCCATGACGTCGGTGGACACCCTCGACATGAGAGAAAAGAAGGTCCCGTGGAGCTCACTGGGAAAACCCGTCAGCTCCTGCACAGTGGCCCTTGTGACCACTGCCGGGCTGCACCACACTGACCAGCACCCCTTCTACATGCACAACCGCGAGGGGGACTCGAGCTTCCGGGAGATAGAGCCCGGCCGCGAGATCATCACCATCACACACGACTACTACGACCACTC
>DAOWET010000193.1 GCA_030638335.1 Nitrospirota bacterium | reverse complement strand
TTGCTTTTTATGTTGTCTATGTAGCTCTCGATGGTCTTCACGCTCAGGCTCAGGGTCTCGGCTATCTGGCGGGTGCTCATTCCCTTTCCGAGCATGGTATATACCTCAAGCTCCCGGCCGCTCAATATCTCTATGGGGTTCGAGCTGGCCTTGTCGTCAAAGAAGCGTTCAAGGAGCCTGGCCTTCAGCCCGTCGCTGATGAACCTCTCGCCATCAAGTACTACCTTTATTGCCTTGATTATACTCTCCGGAGGGTCGCTCTTCATAACGTAGCCCATGGCCCCGGCCCTTAGGCAACGCTCTCCATATGTCTGCTCGTCATGCATTGAAAGGGCCAGCACGCGGGTTTCCTTGTACTGATCCGTGATGTCCTCGATCAGGCGAATGCCGCTCGTGTTGCCAAGGGAGATGTCCACCACCGCGATATCCGGCATGTGCTCTTCGCAGAGCCTCAGTGCCTCGGGTATGTCCATGGCCACACCGCAGACAGTAAGGCCCTCGTCCTGCTCAAGCACCTGGGACAGCCCCTGGAGAACAAGCGGGTGGTCGTCCACAAGAAGAACCTTCTTGCTGTCCTTACTCGTTTCCGACTGGGTCTCTTCAGGCTTGCTCATCGTCTCCATTCCCCTCTTCATTTCCAGTTGTATCCCTGGACATGACCTTCCCCACGGGCAAGGTGCAGGCCACCAGCGTCCCAGAGTCCCCAGCGCTGTTAATACTGAAGTTCGCGCCGATACTCTCACAACGGTAGGACATTATCTTCAGCCCGAGCCCCTCACTGTTGCCTTCCCTTTCAGCAAGCCCGGTCCCGTCGTCTTCCACTGCAAGCTCTATAGTATCCTTTTGGCCTGAAAGACGCAAGAAAATGTTGTCAGGCCTTCCGTGGCGGACCGCGTTGGTTACGGCCTCCTGAGCGATACGGTATAGGTTGTCCGCCATGTGCGAGTCCAGTTCTCCGATCTCGCCCTCCTTGCTGAAGGTGCACTTGACCGGGAAGAACTTGGACGTTGAGTCTGCCAGTTCTTCAAGGGCCATGACCAGCCCCCGCTCGCCTGCCTCCCCAAAGGAAAGCACCCGAACCAGCCTTCGCACGTCCGCCTTGGCCTGCTCTATTACCTCCTTGATCTCCATAGCCTGCTCGCTGTAAGAAGACGAAACACCCTCTACGCTCTTTGCATGTGCCAGGGTCTTCATTGAAAGCCCGGTAAGCACCTGGCCAAGGCCGTCGTGCAGGTCATGCCCCAGCCGCTTCCGCTCCATCTCCTCCCGCTCAAGAAGCGCCCCCCTGAGCTCGCTCACCTCCCTGACCTTCTGCTCAAGAGACATGTTGACTGCCTCCAACTCTCCTGTGCGCTCCTTCACAAGCTCCGCAAGATGATCACGATAGAGTTGAAGGTCCTTCTCCATCTTCCTGCGATCCGTGATGTCCTTTGCCGCCAGCACAAGCCCCCTGAAACCGGAATGGTCGTCAGCAATGGCGGAGGCGGAAAATTCCATGAGAAACCGCCTGCCATCTTTCGCAATGAAATACGTCTCATGGTTAAATATCGGCCCTGTCCCCCTTATCTCAGCAAGCAGGGTCGGCGTATCAACGAGGCCAGGGGCTATCGTATGGATGTCATTCCCGAGAAGCTCATCCTTCTGGTAGCCAAGAAGCTCGCCAAGCGCTGTGTTTACAGTCCGGATGCTCCCGTCCTCCCTTGCCTCGATCAATACCTCGGGAAGCATATCAAGAACACTCATGGAGTAATCTCTCGATACCGTAACGTTCTTGAGGTCTTCGGCCATCATGTCAATGAACCTGGAGAGATCTCCAAGTTCGTCCTTTGATATGACTGAAAGACGGTGGTCCAGGTTGCCCCTGCCGATCTCCTCCGTGGCCTTCTCAAGGCCCGTGAGGGATTTAGTAAAGCCCAGAATAAAAGACAATATGATAGTCGTCAGGGACACGACGACAATGGCAAGAAAGAGGATTATCTCCGCTGACGCGCCCAGGGTCTTCCTCTGGATGGCCCTGAAAGCATCAGACATTCCCTCCCTTGCATCATGTAGGGATGAATGGATGGGCACCTGAATCCTATCGGCCATGAAAGGGTCAAACCCGGTCCGTAGTTTCATCATCGCCCTTGCCATGTCCCCTGCCCTGGCCAGAGAGATTATCTCCAGGCCTGTGCTTTCGAACTCCTCGTAGTCGTTTATCAGGCCACGCACGGTCTGCAGGTCATTGTCCTCGCCGCTTAGGCCAAGGGCCCTCTGGTACAGGACTGTCTCGAACCAGCGGTTGAATGCCAGCCGGATATCGTCGCTCTTCCCAAGAAACCCAACCCTGTGGCCCTCCTCTAGCGTCACCAGATAGTCCTTCAGTTCCTTGGCCTGCATGTGCAGATGCATGTCCGCGGTGTTAATGCCAATGAGATACTCCATGGCATTGTGGAGGTCCACGGCCACGGTATCGTCCCTTTTCCACCTGACAGGTATCACATTGGTATACAGGAGGAGCTGAAGGTAGGAGCTTTCCACCTCACGGCTGCCGCGCTCGATGGAGTCGTTCACATATACCAGAAGCCTGTTCTCGAACTCGGGCTCCAGCTCGGCATCCAGGTAATCGAAGGCCGTCTCCTTGCCCTCCAACCTGAGAACGTCAAAGGACACGCCTATGGACGCCTTAAGCTCCTCAAAGAGAGCCAGTATCAGCTCAAGTTCATAAACACGTTGCTCATAATTGAGAAATGAGCCCTCATTCTCATTGACATATTCAAGGAGAGAGTCCAGTTTCTTTTCAACTTCGTCCATGTGCAGTCTGCACGCAGACATGCTGCCTGACACGTCCTGCAGCATGCAGTCTGTTACGGATCCCATCAGCAGGCTCATCTCCTCGCGGATATCGATGAACCTGCTGAAATAATCCAGGGTGACCTCGAGCCTGTCGGCCTCTTTGAGGTTGATGATGGTGTTACGGACTATGCCTGCACCAAACAGGAGGGATATTATCATTATCGAACCAAGGATAAGCAGGCTTTTTGTCCTGATGGTCATCTTTTCCCCCACAGTTGCGTCAAATCAATAATATCATATACAAGTCAGATGGGGGCCATTGCAGACAAGGCTGCCGGGATGAAAGAACTGTACCACCTTGCGCGGAGTGGAATACGCAATGAAGCGGCTTATGCAATAAGAGCTAAACACAAAACGGGACACTTTTAATACTAACAGGAACCTGAGTGGTGCTTGATGGTGGTGGTGTCACAGACACCCATTCATCAAACACTCACGCCTTTATTTGCTGTAGATGGTAGGCGCGCGACATGAAGCTGTACTAATGCTACCGCGAATGTCGCGCAACAACCCAGATGCAGTAAATAAATGGTGGAGGCGGGGAGAATCGAACTCCCGTCCGGAAGCGCTACACACAGGCCACTACATGCTTAGGCCGGCTATTTAGAGTTTCGCCCTCTCAGATGCCATCGGCCAGGCCCCTTCGAGCGCTATCTCCCTTGATCTCGCACAACGGCAGGGAGAAATCCCGTTGCGCCAGCCCGCTAGTCGTCGTCCATCCCGGGTCGCAGGCATCCTCCGGTAGGACGCGTCGCTTATTTAAGCGGCGAGTGCCAGTTCGTTATTGGCAATTGTGAAAGTTCCGCATTTTGACATGGTTGCGGACCCACGACATGCGCCCTGTGTTTCGCATACCCCCGTCGAAACCGGTCGCCCCCTCTTGTGTTTACTGATTCCTGTCCTTCAAGGCACGCCGTATCTCTACGCGCGCCTCTCTTTCCTTGATCGTGTCCCGTTTTTCAAAGAACCGCTTGCCTTTTCCAAGGCCTACTTCAAGCTTCACCCTGCCCCCTTTGAAATACATCCTCAGGGGCAGGAGCGTATAACCCTTCTGTGCCGCTTTGGCCCCGATGCGCTCTATCTCCTTCTTGTGCAGAAGGAGCCTTCGCGTCCTTGTGGGCTCAAGGCTCACATGCGTACTGCCATGGCTGTAAGGACTGATATGGCAATTCAGCAAAACCGCCTCGCCGTCCCTTACAAGCACATAGGCCTCCTTGAGATTGCCCTTGCCCTCTCTCAGGGATTTCACCTCTGTTCCTAAAAGAACGATGCCCGCCTCGTAGGTCTCCTCTATGCTGTAGTCATAGTAAGCCTTTTTATTGCGAGCTATATCTCTCATCTATTATTTTATCACAGTGTTGAGGAGCCGCGCACCTTCCGTTCCTGTCCGCTCATTGAAAGCTCACGCAGGAAGAAACCACTTGCAGTGTCCCTGAACTCAGTATTCTGGAGAACGTTATAATGCCTTGCCCCCTCGACCACAAGGGTCTCGGTGCGGCTCCTGTCCGAATGGGCGTAAAGCTCGTCCATATTTGCCGGGTGTGAGAAATCGTCCGCAGAGCCATGGGCAAGAAGCACAGGCACCTGTATCTTCCCAATACGCTCGCGCGGGATATGGTCCTCTCTTGACGCATGAGACCACCTGCCTATAAAGAAGAACATGATCCCAAGAAAAGGCCACACGGGAAGCCCCCTC
>DAOWET010000107.1 GCA_030638335.1 Nitrospirota bacterium | reverse complement strand
TCGTTCAGGCATGGGACGCGGTCCACGGTCGTGGGGCCCGGGGCAAGGAGAGCTGCCGCCATTGCAGGAAGCGCTGCGTTCTTGGCCCCGCTTACCGCGACCTCCCCGCTGAGCTTCCTGCCACCCTCAATTACAAGTCTGCCCATAGCAGTAATGATACCACTAGAAACCCGCATAGTGCACGGGCCTGATTCGCCCATCTACTGCGCCATAGCCGCTCGAAGTACGCCTAGTACTACTGCGCGTCTTCTTGCTTGTATATGAACGAATCAGAATCCGTGGAATAAGCGGGGAACGTTTAAATGTTCCCAACACTTTTAGCTCTCAGTATTAGGAGAGTATTTTGAAAATGTGTTTGTGCCATCACGCAGTTAATAAAAGGTGCCCGTAACACATTTAGGCTTATATATGGATACTGTTTTATAATGTCCTATGGCAAGGAAGTCGAAAGTTAAAGAGAATATAAAGAAACTGATACGCACTATGCCCAGAAAGCCCGGTGTGTACCAGTTCAGGGACGCCTCCGAGGGCGTGCTCTACGTGGGCAAGGCCAAGGACCTGCGCGCGAGAGTGTCGTCGTACTTCCAGAGGTCTGCGAACCTGGACCCGCGAAAGGCCAGGATGGTGGAGCTTGTGCGCGGCCTCTCCTTTATCGTTACATCTGGAGAGCTTGAAGCGCTGGCGCTTGAGGCAAATCTCATAAAACAGTACAGGCCGCGCTTTAACGTTGTGCTCAGGGACGACAAGAACTATCCATATCTCAAGCTTACGCGTGATGAGTACTGGCCGCGCCTTGAGGTGGTCAGGCGCACGAAAAAGGACAAGGCGCTCTACTTCGGCCCCTACATACCCGCGGGCAACATGTGGGAGACACTGGGGTTCATCAGAAGGCACTTCGGCCTGCGCCCGTGTTCCTATAAGATGGACGAGTCCACTAAAATGAGGCCTTGCCTCCAGCACCAGATGGGCAGGTGTACGGCACCGTGTGCGGGGCTTATCCCACGCGAGGACTATATGAAGATCGTAGTGGAGGTGGAGATGTTCCTAAAGGGCAGGCGCGCGGACCTGCTTGAGGGGCTTCGTGACAAGATGGCCCGCTTGTCCAAGGAAATGAGATACGAGGAGGCCGCCCATGTGCGTGACCATATAAAGGCGCTTGAGCGCGCCTGGGAGAGCCAGAAGGTGGTGGCCCCGGAGCTTGGGGACCTGGACGTGATAGCCATCTATCAAGAGGGGCAAGAAGGGGAAGAGGCCGTGGCCGTGGCTCAACTGTTTTTCGTTCGCCAGGGAACTCTGATTGGGTCAAAGGATTTTCTACTGAGAGATATTGGAGGTGTATCCGAGAATGAACTGATGGCGGGAGTGCTGAAAATATTCTACGCAAAGGACATAGAGGTCCCGCCTGAGGTTCTTTTAAGCGTGAGCCCCGACGATGCGGAGACCATTGCATCGTGGTTGTCAGAGCGTGGAAGAAAGGTACGTATAAAGGTTCCGCTGAGGGGTAAGAAGCGCGAGCTTATGCAGATGGCCCTGGAAAACGCGCGCACCGGGTATGAGAGCCGCAAGGGGGGCATGCAGGAGACAGAGCGTATAGTGGAAGAGCTTGCAGGAAGGCTCGGTCTTGACGCCCCTCCCATGAGCATAGGGGCATTTGATGTATCGAACATCTCCGGCTCTGACCCGGTTGGGGCCTACGTACACTGGGAGGAGGGGGAGTTTCTAAAGGACAGATACCGGCACCTGAGGATAAAGAGCGTGGCAGGTGTTGACGACTACGCCATGATGCGCGAGAGCGTGCTGAGGGTGCTAAGCGATATGGAGCGGATGCCCGGCCTTGTGGTCATAGACGGGGGCAAGGGGCACCTGGAGGCCGCGCTCACTATCGCGCGGGAGTTCAAGAAGAGGCCGCCATTAATAGGGCTTGCGAAAAAGCCCGATCGCGTGTTCATGGAGGGCGCGGATGAGCCGATCGACATTGAGGACCGCCTGGCCTCGTCTCTGCTTCTGAGGCGCATAAGGGACGAGGTGCACCGTTTTGCAATCGGGTATCACAAGAAGCTCAGGGGAAAGCGCACGCTTGAGAGCCCGCTTGAGGGCATACCGGGCATCGGGAAAAAACGGAGGCTTGCCCTGCTGCGCGCGTTCAAGGATATGGAGGCCATCAGGGCGGCAACGGTTGAGGAGCTTGCGGAGGTTAGTGGGATGAATTTAAAGGCCGCACGGTCGGTGAAGGCCGCACTGGACCACGCGTCCTGATATACAGCATCTGCTGCATCATAAGCCGCTCGAAGTACGAGTAAATGAGCCTATGGCCCCTTCGCGACTTCTTCTTTGCTTCTACTGCATCCAGAACCCGTGGATGATATGCGATGAAGGAGAAGATGAAGATGCATTCCGCAATGACATTGCTGCATGGTGCATAAAGACCGGCAATGAACTTGAGAACATATCCGTCTCCGGCGATGAGACAACAGCAACGATAGTAAAGGGCTGATCTCACAAAAGAAAGGAGAATCAGGAGTTCTTCCCCTGCCTGTCCCCCTTTCCCGCTTACAAGTTCTGGCTCTAAGGGGTGCTGCTGAGGCAGGGGTCAGGTCTTTTTACCCTTCGCCCTTTTCCTGGCGATCCTGTGGTCCTCTTCATCAAGCCATATGTACTCCACCAGCTTCTTGGCGAAGTACTCATCGTCCCTGGCCATGCTTTCATCCCCGTATATTATCATCCATGCGGCCTCCACCACGGCCACCTTTTCCTCATGGCTGTATGTCTTGTTTATCTGGCCCTTGAATACTGCCGGGTCTAAATCCAGAGGACTCTCTGATGAGGCCATCTCAATGAGTTCCTCCAAGTAATGATCAGGCAGCGGGAACGTCACGAGTATTGTCCCGATTATCGGATAGCCCCCTTCCGCCTCCACTTCGGGGTTTTCCGAGCCAATGTGCAGGAGTATGACGCAGGCAGCGAGTTCGATGTGTGTTGATTGCGATTCCGATCCCGGCTGCCTGCCGTTTTCGCCAATGCCCAGTATCTTCATCAAAAGTCTGTGCACAATGACTCCTTAAGCAAATTATACTGTCAAACAAGTGGAATGTTAAGGGCTTAAATGCACCAGTGCATTCCCCGTGGTCTTTGCTGCGGGGTGGTTATTCCATGCCTTTCAGAATACCCTGTGGTCTCTGCCGCAGGGAGGTTTATTAAGCAGGGCCGATCAGGCAGGAATATAAGGCCGGGCCCTGACAGGGAATTTGAGAAGTTTTAAGCTGAAATTGTACTCAGAGAAAGAGGGGGGATGTCACGCTTTGGGTCGCCTACCTCTGGGTCGTAGATGTAGCCACACCCGGTACACAGCCATTTGGACAGGGGGGCCCAGCCCCCCTTTAACGCTCTCTTCCATGACTATCTAGATATCGTCGAAGTGCGCTAACGTCTTGAACTCCCTGTAGCGCCCCTCGATCTCCTTGTAGTCAAGGTCGCGTATGCGGTTTAGGCTGAAGTCCTCCACATTAAAAGACGCCATCACGCTTCCCATCACGGTGGCCCGCCTGACCACTGATTCCTTGAAGTCCATGATGCTCGTGATGTAGCCCATGAACCCTCCGGCGAACGTGTCCCCCGCGCCCGTGGGGTCGAACACGTCCTCAAGGGGATAGGCCGGGGCTGCAAAGACGGCGTCTCCGTGGAAGAGCAGCACACCGTACTCGCCGCGCTTTATCACAAGGGTGCTTGGGCCCATGGAGAAGATGGCGCGCGCTGCCTTGACCAGATTATGCTCTCCAGTGAGCTGACGGGCCTCGCCGTCGTTAATCAGCAGGATGTCCACGAGCTTGAGTGTCTCCATGAGGCTTTCGCGCTTGCCCTCGATCCAGAAGTTCATGGTGTCCGCGGCAACGAGCCTTGGCTTGTCCACCTGCCTGAGCACGTCGCGCTGGAGATCGGGGTCAATGTTGGCCAGGAACACCACGTCCGAGTCCTTGTACTGGTCGGGTATGTCCGGGCGGAAGCTCTCGAAGACGTTGAGCTGCGTGTCCAGTGTCTCCGCCTCGTTCAGGGCGTAGCCGTACTGGCCCTTCCAGCGGAAGGTCTTTCCCTTTGCGCGCTCAAGCCCGGTGACGTCTATCTCGCGCATCTTAAGGAAGTTCACGTGACGCTCCGGGAAGTCCTCGCCCACCGCAGCCACGAGCCTTACGTCCGTGAAGTAGCTTGCGGATGTGGAAAAAAATGTGGCTGAGCCGCCGAGTACATCCTCGACCTCGCCAAATGGTGTCTTGACCGAGTCAAAGGCCACAGAGCCGACAACAAGTAATGACATTGTATTAGTCTCCTTGGGTAGTGGTTATTTAAGAGTCTTAAAATTATAGCACGCATACGCTTATATAGGCACTAGCCGTGATATTCGTAATATTTAGAATATATATTCTCAAACAAGGCCGCCCTCGGATCGAGTCTGGCGACCTACTACAGGCGGCCTTGTTATTTGTAATGAAAAACATCATTTATCTTAAGCGGGGTGGTTCCCACCCCCTGCACCCCAGGGGGTACTTCTTTG
>DAOWET010000255.1 GCA_030638335.1 Nitrospirota bacterium | reverse complement strand
ATATGACCATCTGAGGAGCTGGCTTCCCTCAGGGCCCGGCCCCATAACAGAGAGGATGCTGTTTGCGAAAATTGTCGTGCCTCCGGCAGTAAGCCACTACGTCATCATAAGCGCAATAGACCCTCTTCTGGGAGACAGTGCCGACTTGCGCCGTCTGGAGGATGCATGGTTGCCGGAGGGGGCAAGCTGGTCTCCAAGCGGCACGCGCGTGGCCATCAGCACTGATGATGGGAGCCTCAGGCTGCTGGGGATGGACGGCAGTCTCACTTCTGTGGATGATTCCATTAAAGGACGCCACCCCTCCTGGAGCCCCGCCGGAAGCCAGATATATTTCGGGGGCCATATTATCAATTCTGACGGCACGGGCAAGACGCCCGTCTTAGGCAATGGCTCCAGCACCCCCGAGAAGATGTCTGGCACCATGGCATGGTGGAGCCCTGAGGGCACGGACATGGCATTGTCCGCTGGCGGCAGACTCTGGCTTCTTAGAGACGTGGCCACGCCATCGCTCTTAAGAGAAGATGCCCCGCTTCCGGGCAGGCGCCTCAAGAGTATCCGCATGCTGCGCGAGCTGCTAATGGAAGAACTCATAACCGGGCAGGAATACAAGGAGCGCTACGAGAGGCAGATAAACCTCTCTGTGGAGGACGAGTAATGTTCAGACACCTTGCCATGACACTTTTTCTTGCCGGGCTGTTATTGTCCGGCGTCCCGGGCCCTGCTTCTGCCGAGGACAGCCAGGAGGACTGCCTGGCCTGCCACGCGGAGAAGACCCCGGGAGTGGTGGGCTATTGGGAGAGGAGCGCACACAGGGATGCGGATGTTGGATGCGAAGCCTGCCATGGCTCTGACGTCAAGGCGGCCCATTCGGGGGAGAGGAAGGTCTTGGCCCCTGTATGCGCCAGGTGCCACGAGGAGGCTGGCAAAGGGCATAGCCAGGGCCGGCATGGGGTTGCCCTGAAAACAGGGCATGGATGCACGCGCAACCTGCCCGCTGCCACCGGGTCGGGGGCAAGCTGTTCGTTCTGCCATGAGACAGACTCGGGCAGGCCCAGGGAGAACTCTGAATGCTCCATGTTCCTGGCCCAGTCGCCCGAGATGCAGTTACAGGGGTGCCTCTCGTGCCATAAGGTGGAGAACCGTTGCGACACATGCCACACGGTCCACGGGACAGACCTGGCGATGGCCTCTGAGGCCGAGACATGCGGCACCTGCCATATGGGCCCCGACCACGCTCAATACGAGATGTGGAAGTCCTCGCGCCACGGCGTTATTTTCAAGCAGAGGGGAATGCCCGATGCGCCCACATGCGTCACATGCCATATGTATAAAGGCACCCACGACGTCAGCAGGGGTATTGCCACGGGCAGGCCCGCGGATACGGCTGTGTCTGAGCGGGGCTTCATGCTGGATATCTGCTCGCGCTGTCACACAAGGAAATTCTCCAGGCTCAATCTGGAAGAGGCCGACGCGATACAGAGGCAGAGCCTCGCGCTGCTTGCCGAAGCAGAGGAGGTCGTAAGAAAACTGCATGGGGAGGGCCTCCTCATGCCCATGCCCTCAGAGCGTCCGGAGCACCCTATATTTAAAAAGAAGTTCACCCTTGGCCCTCTTATGACTTACGAGGATATCTCCCGGCCCGAAGCCAATTTCTTCAGGATGATGAAGTTCCATTACGTGAGCGCATACAAGGGCGCCTTTCACCAGAACCCGGACTACACCCACTGGTACGGCAACGCACCGCTGAAACTTGCCCTGGCGGAGCTCAAGAGCGATGCCATGCTCCTTAGAAAGCTCAATACCGTGGAAGACCGGCTGGACAACCTGGCTGCCGGTGGCGCACTGCGGGCAGGAACAACTGAAGAGGATGAACTGGAAGCACTAAAGAGTGAACTCCGCGCACTGAAGGAGCGGCTCCTGAAAAGCGAGATAACCCCCCAGGAGCATAAGGCATTGAAGGCGAAGCTGCTTGACAATATGGGCCTTTAGAAGAGTGTGCGCCATCGCTCACCCCGTTTGGTTTCAGGCGTTATTTACTGGCATGGGTAGCGGCCCGGTGGAGCGCGAAGTGCTTGAGTCAGTTCTTAAAGGTTGAGCGAAATAATTCCCTGTGTATCCTGCCGTATCCTGGTTATTCCTGAGGAAGGCCCTCTGCCAGGGCCGTGGCGCTGGAAAGCCCCATGGCCTGCGCCCTGCCAAGGGGAAGCTCCACAAGCGCTCTGGGGTTCACGTTAGTGGCCGCAAGCTTCACCGTATAGTGCAGGTGCGGCCCGGTTGAGCGCCCTGTGGAGCCCACAAGGCCGATGATCTCGCCCCTGTCAACGATTTCCTCCTCGATGACTCTGCTTTCCTGCATATGCATGTAGACCGTGTACAGGCCCATGCCGTGGTCGAGTATGACGGTGTTGCCTCCAAAGAAGGTGTCCTCGTTCATGACCACCCTTCCTGTGTTGGCGGCGAGGATGGGAGTGCCGTACGCGCCCCTGATGTCAAGGCCGCTGTGGATGCTCCGCTTTGTCTCGTTCATGAGCCTCACAGTGCCGAACCCGGTGGATATGCCGCCCTCAAGGGGCATGATGAAGTCCCCATCCCATATGCGGGGGTTCGCAATGGCCCATAGCCCCCTCATGCGCTCTGCCTCCGCATCAGCGCGGGCCTCGTCCTCGGGGCTCAGTGTAACCTTGTCCTTTGGCAGAGTAAGGTCCTGCGTGGCGAACTCCCCTGCCAGTACCGTTATCGCAAGCGAGATGCTCAGGCCGCCGTCAGAAATCTTTATCGGGTGGTTGCCGGACTTCGTATCAAGGGGGGCCAGGCCGAGTGCCATATAGCAGCCCTCTCCACATGAGGTAAAGGGCAGCCAGGTCCCCCCGAACTCAGCCCCGGGGGCCTCCTCAGGGTTGCTCACAACCACCACAAAGGGGTCGCCGCGCGTGATCTTCACCGGGTGCACCACAACGGTGAAGGCATGGGCGGAACCTGTGGCATACACCATTAGAGCAAACGTCAATGCCAGGGACAATGATTTGAATTTCATAGGTATTAAAGTATACTTTGTAGCCCTCACCCCGCGCAATGGGGCCACGGGCCCCTTTTAAACTGGGGTGCCACGGGCACCTTTAAACTGGAGGCCGTCAGCCTCAACCGTATTCAGGAGAAGTATCGTAACACCTGATCTTTGATGCGTTTCTGTTTATCCTTTAAAGGAAACACTGCGGGTCGACTCGACCTATAAGGTCCAGCCCGTTGGCACTGGCGGCTGTCAGCCTCAACCGTTTTCAGGAGAAGTAACGTAGCATCTCTCCCCTGAAACGTTCCTATTGCCCACCGAAAAAAAATAGAAGTCTCCGTGAGACCGGGTCGTTGCGACCTATTAAGTCCAGCCCTTGGCTGGCCCCTCCGTGAGGGGCGTGGCCGGCGTGCTGACATGGAGGTTGATTCCCTTGCAGGCTCATATGAGCCCGCCTTGCCATACCAATTGTCAGTTGCTGATTTACATGAATACAGGTATAGGTTTTCTAAATATAAAAATATAAGGTCAGTTACTTTTTTGCTTGACAGAGCGCATAATGATATGTATTATAATATTTAAGTATCGTTACCTCCCCTAAGCCGCTGTCCATGCCCCAATGGACAGCGGCTACCCCTTTTCTGGGGGGGCTGCTCTCTTAGGCAATAATCCTTTGATTTCAACTAGATAGCTCTATGAGTTCGTATTTTCGCGTGCCCAGTCCAAGGCGTTCGCATTCCTTGAACTGTATCTCCCAGGGCCTGTTATGCAATGCCTTGAACACGTCCATCCCAGGGCCTGTCTCAAGGCCCTCGGCGGCTGAGCCCGCAAGAGGCGCGGCCCCTGCTATCATGTCCATGCTGGCCTGTTCGATGGCCGCAAGGTTGTCGGATAACATGATGCCCAGGTCCTGCACCACAGGCACGTCAGCGCCGGGCATGCAGTCGCATTCCGGCTGTATCTCCAGCAGGAAGTTTATATACAGCACCTTGCGTGGTTCAAAGGTGGAGAGCACTGTCTTTGCGGCAGCGGCCAGGCCACCCATGAAGGTCTCGTCATCCGCCCCCTCGTGCTCTATGGCGTCCGCCGGACAGACGCGCACGCACCTTCCGCATCGCCAGCATTTCTCATTGTCCAGGGAGAACTTCTCGTCAGGGAAGCTTATGCACTCAAGTGGGCAGACCTCCTGGCACTGGTAGCATAGCTCGCACTTGTCAGCATCCCAGTTGAACTGGCCCATGCCGATCATGTGCATGGAGCCCCTTCCGCACTTCCACCCGCAGCTGCGGTGCGAGCCGCTTATCCCGCCCATTGCGAGGTTCTTGATGGCCCCGGCGTAACCCGCGTTGATATGTCCCTTTACATGGCTTACGACCACCATGCCCTGCGCGTCATGTATCGCCGTTGCCACGGCCACCTGTCCCAAGGGGTCCCCGGCATCCATAAGTATGTTGTCATTGCCGAATATGCCGTCAGCAAGCACCACCGGCGCGCCCATTGAGAGATGGTTTATCCCGTTTGAGTTGGCAACCTCCAGGTACTCAAGGCCTTTTATGCGTACGGTGTCGGTGACAAAGGGCGCGGCCCCGGTCCTGCCTACGGCATCGGTGACCTTCCTTAAGAATATCGGCCTTACGATACGGTGCGCCCCATGGGAGCCGAAGTGGGTCTTCACGGCCACCGCGTCGTCCTTCTTAAAGCGTCCCTCAAGGCCCGCCTTTTCAAGCAGGCCCTCAAGCTTGCCTGGCAGGCTTTCCTCGTGGGTCCATTTAAGCACCCTTGCGGAAGCGAAATATACCCTGGCCTCAGTCCCCATGGTCCACCTCCTCATCAGCGGGTCTCTTTGATCTCATTTTTTGCGCCAGCAACGATACGGCAGCCATGGCCCCCAGCGCGTTGGCCAGAGCGTCGGCGTATGAAAAACTCCTCCCTGGTATATAGAACTGCGCAACCTCCATCCCGAATCCATAGGCCGCGGCAAGGGCAATTGCATGAAGCGCCGGGGCCCTGTTGAGTATCTTGAACCGGCTTTCCCTGAAAACTACATAAAAAAGTGCGCCCGTGATGGCGTAAAGGATGAAATGCACGAACAGGTCCGAGAACTCAATGTCCAGGTCCGGGAGCATCTCGCTTGGGAAGGTGGAGAGCAAAAGCACCATAACGAGCCATACGTACAGTGCCTTCGAGGTGCTTCGTCCTCTCATGCCTCGAGGCTCCGCGCGTAAAGGTCCTTCTTGCTTATCCCGTATTGCTTGGCCACGGTCTTTACGGCCTCGTTTCTGCCAAGGCCGCGCTTCATGAGGGCGGCCACCTCCTGCAGGGCCTCCTCCTCCGAGGCCTCCTGCCTGGTGTGGCCCTCAACAGCCACAACATACTCCCCTGCAATAGTATCCTCTTCGAGCCTGTCCAGGACTTCTGAAATGGTTCCCCTGTACACGGTCTCGTGGAATTTTGTGAGTTCCTTAAACAGAGCCACGCGGCGCTCCTTGCCAAAGACCTCCTCAAGGTCTATGAGCATGTCCACAATGCGGTGCGGGCTTTCATAGAAGACCAGCGTGCGTGGCTCAAGCGAGAGGTCCTTGAGCGCACGCCCCCTTGACCCGCTCTTTGAGGGCAGAAACCCCATGAAGGTGAACTCCTCGGTGGAAAGCCCTGATACGCTGAGGGCCGCAACAAGCGCTGAGGGGCCAGGCACTGTCTCCACCTCATAGCCTTCCTCAAGTGCGCGCCGCACCACCACCGCGCCGGGGTCTGATATGCCGGGTGTGCCGGCGTCCGTGACAAGGGCCACGTTCTCGCCCACGGCAAGGCGCTTTAATACGTCCTCGGCCCTGGCCTTCTCCTTCTCGCCCCAGTAGCTCATGAGGGGGGTCTGGATATCGAAGTGCGTGAGGAGTTTTCTTGTATGGCGCGTGTCTTCCGCGGCCACCACGTCGGCCTCCCCCAATACCCTGAGGGCCCGCGCGGTGATGTCTTCGAGGTTTCCGATGGGTGTGGCGACTATGAAAAGCTTACCCTTCAAGCTCAAGCGACTCCCTGAAGCGCTTGAGTATGGCTATGTGGCTCATTTCCTCCTCGATGATCTTGTCGACCACAGGGCGGTCCGAGTCAGCCACGGCGCTCCTCATGCCTGTGAAAAAGAGCGTGGTCTCCTTCTCGAACCCTATGGCAAAGTCAGTGGCGTCCGCCACGGTCTTGACGTGGTCGAGGGTCGGGAGGCTCTTTCCGCTTCCCAGGAAGAACTCCGATTCTATCATCGCGCGGAAGTAATACTGCGCCTCTGTCCACTCGTGGGGCTCTGGGTCCTTTATCTTCTCCAGAAGGCCGGTAAATGTCCGCTCGTGCTTGAGTTCCATGGTGGCAAGCCTTGTGAACAGGTCCCGCAGGCCCTGGTCGGCCTCGAACTTGCCGGCCATTCCCGTATAGAACTCCTGCCCCAGCTTCTCTGTCCTTATGGCCATCTCCACTACTTCCCGAACGCTATAGCTGTCCATGTGCCCTCCCTGTGTGTTCATGTATTACCTTCATAGGCCTGCCTAGCGTGCGCTCAGGTTGTTTTCCTTGATGTATTTCCTTATGGCGCTGTCAGCCTCGATGATGCCCTTGACGTCAGTGCCCGATATCTCCCACGTATATGTGCCGTCAGCCAGTTTCTTGAGCTTCACCCTTACAGGGCTCTCCGGCATTACCTCGCTGACCACCCGGTTGCTTGAGAGCCTGAACACCTCGTCGGCAAATACCCCACTTGCCGGCGCGATAATGGCGACGGCGACCGAAGCGGCAAGGATTAGGGTCGCAAATCTCATGTTTCTCCCTCTGTGTGCGGCCGGTTTGCGGGGCTGACAGTGCCCTGCGTTTCATTATATCACATGCGCCGCAGACCCCATAAGGACTCTCAGGCCGCTTCGCACAGGGCAATGCCAGGTTGACAACCGTCCAATACAAATAGATAATAGTTAAGTCCGCCCGTGGCATGGGCGTGTTATTCCGAATACAAAAGCACAGGAGGCAAACGCCCATGAGAAAGATAGCCATGCTGGTCCTTGCAGTCCTGGCAGTACTGCTTGCGCCGGCCACACCGGCCTGGGCCCAGACCGAGGCCGGTATGACAGAGTTGGGCGTAAGCATCAGTAGCCAGAAGCTTGAGAGCGACGATGCGGGCACGGATGTAAACACCACCATCATCAACGTGCTCTATGGATATTTCATCACGGACGCCATCGAGATCGCCGGAAACCTAAACGTGATAGATAACGACTTCGGGGAAACGGAGACCACCCAGACAGGGTTCGAGCTCCAGCTCAAATACCACTTCATAGGGGCCATGACCTCGTTCCTCCCCTACCTCGGCGTAGAGGCAGGCGTATATGGGCTTGATGACGGCACGGACGAACTCAAGGGTAAAAGCGTGGGATTCATGGGAGGGGCCAAGTATTTCATGTCAGAGAAGACCTCTCTGAACCTTGAGTATAACTTCCGCATGATGCAGCTCGAGGACGAGCAGGACGAATCCTACGATGCTACGATAACAGTTCTAGGGATAGGCTATTCCGTCTATTTCTAAGACGCTTTGATTCACAGCATCTACGGCAGAATAAGCCGCTCGAAGTACGACTAGTACTACTTCGCGACTTCTTCTTTGTATCTACCGCAAATCAAAGCGTCTTATTTTCACTTAGCGGCTTTTTCTACGCAACTGATTTACAAGTGGCAGATCAGAAACAGCGTTGGTGCGAGTTAAAAGAATAATGCGAAACAAGATTATTCAAAATGATATTAAGGGATCTCGTCCGGATTGCCGCCTGAGCGCCTTAGAAGCTCCCTGAGTTCATCCCTGGCCATGACCCTCACGCCCTTTTCCAACTCTTCGGGCCGGATTCCCATGGCCTTCAGGCTCTCATCCAGCGCAAAGGCCGTGCCGCAGAACCCCTCAAGCGCTCCCTTGCACGCCAAAGGCACTGCTTCGCGCACAAGTATCAGGTCTGCGGTCTCTAGGGCGGCCTGCCCGACCTTACGCTGAGTCTCCTCAGAGCCGGGGGAGCCGGATATGACTATCAAAAATGATGCCTCCGCGTAAAAGGCTAGACCATTATCCTTTCGATAAGGTCGCTTCTGTCCTTGAGGCGCTCTGTGAGAACATCTTTCATGAGCGAGCATGCCTCAGTAACTTTGTTGCTGGACAAGGAGTAATAGATATTTACCCCTTCGCGGCGGTTCGAGAGAACCCCGGTGTTTCTCATGACTGCCAGGTGCTGTGAGACGTTTGCTTTGGGCACGCCAAGAATTCCCACCAGGTCGGTGACGGTCTTTTCCCCGTCCCTCAGGGCGCTGATGATCTCAAGGCGCTTTGGGTTGCCCAGGGTTTTGCATACCTCGGCCTGAAGCTCATAAAGCCTTTTGTTCTGTGACAGGTTGCTTTCCATAGGTCATACTCCCTTACAGCTTTTGTCAGGGCGCCTGCCGCCATGCTCTCCCCCGGGGGCCTCGTCAACTAAAAAACTACCAATCGAAAGTCCTGATTGCGAGCTGATTATCCGAGTGCATCGCATTTGCTATTCTATATAATAAAGATATATCAAAAAATCAGCACTTGCAAGGAGTATTTTTCTTATGACAGCCGGCGATGGGGGGAACCCCCGGGATTCGTTGAGCATCCGGGTCTTGGGGACCGTGCAGGGCGTGGGATTTCGGCCCTTTGTTTACAGTCTTGCAACAGCCATGGGCCTGAGGGGCTATGTGTCCAACACGAGCGAGGGTGTCCGCATAGAGGTGGAGGGCGAGGGTGTTTCAGAATTCCTTGAGCGCCTGGAGGCAGAGGCACCCCCTCTTGCCCGGATATCCGAGGTGATATCAGAGCCTGTAACCCCGCAAGACTATGAGATCTTTCAGATAAACGAGAGCGCTGATGGAGACTCTTTCACCCTTGTCTCCCCTGATGTGGCCACATGTGAGGACTGCCTGCGTGAGCTGGCTGACCCGGAGGACCGCAGGCACGGCTATCCGTTCATAAACTGCACCAACTGCGGGCCCAGATATTCGATCACAGAGCGCGTCCCCTATGACCGCCCCAACACCACCATGCGCGCCTTCACCATGTGCCCTGAGTGCCAGGGAGAGTACGAGGACCCATCAAACCGCAGGATGCACGCAGTCCCTAACGCATGCGCCAGGTGCGGGCCAGGCCTCAGGCTCACAGGCAGCGATGGCGAGCCCGTCAAGTGCGACGATCCGGTTGCTGAGGCCGCCTCTATCATCGGGAAAGGGGGGATCGTAGCCCTAAAAGGTCTTGGAGGGTTCCATCTGGCCTGTGACGCTGAAAACCCCGGGGCTGTAAGGGTGCTCAGGGAGCGAAAGCGCAGAAGTAAAAAACCATTTGCGCTCATGTGCGCCACCCTTGACCAGATGCGCAGGCACTGCTACATGAGCGAGGCCGAGGAGAGGGCGCTCACGTCCGTGCAAAGGCCTGTAGTGCTCCTTGAGAAGCGACCGGGCTGCGGGCTGCCCGGGGAGCTTGCCCCCGGCAACCGCTACCTCGGGTTCATGCTCCCCTACACCCCCCTGCACGAGCTTCTTCTTGGGGCTTTTTCAGGCGCGAGCCCCGGCGCTGTAATGGTAATGACCAGCGGCAACATGAGCGAGGAACCCATAGAGGTGGAAAACTCTAGTGCCCGCCAGAAGCTCTCAGAGGTGGCGGACGTTTTTTTGGTACATGACCGGGACATCTTCATGCGCGTGGACGACTCTGTGGTAATGGCACACTCAACAGCAGAGGGAGACACTCTGGGCTTTATCCGCCGCTCGCGGGGCTGGGTGCCCGAGCCCCTTAAGCTCATGGAGGACGGCCCTGACATCCTTGCCGTAGGCGCGGACCTCAAGAACACATTCACCGTGGCCAAGGGCCCCTATGCGATAGTGAGCCAGCACATAGGGGACATGGAGGTGCTCCAGAGCATTTTATTTTTCGAAGAGACACTGGATAATCTCAGTTCCGTTTATCGAGTGAAACCTGTGGCCCTGGCCCATGACCTGCATCCGGGCTATGCTTCCACAAGATGGGCCATCGAGAACGCCGGAGATGCCATGCTTTATCCGGTCCAGCACCACCATGCCCACATAGCCTCGGTCATGGCCGAGCACGGCCTTGGCACAAAAGGTGGCAAGGTCATCGGCGTGGCCCTTGACGGCACGGGCTACGGGCCGGACGGCACGCTCTGGGGCGGGGAGTTCCTTGTTGCCGGGCTGGATGGATTTGAGAGGGCCGGGCATTTCAGCTATATAGCGCTTCCGGGAGGGGAGAAAGCCATCAGGGAGCCATGGCGCACCGCGGTGAGCCTTGTGTGCTCCTCATACGGGGCTGAGGAAGCAATGCCGGTGCTTGGGCAACTGGGCTTTTTCGACTCATATGGCGAAGACAAGGTGCGCGCCGTGGCAGGGCTTGTGGGCATGCGCGAGTTCTCGCCTCTGTCCTCCGGGGCAGGGAGGTTCTTTGACGCAGCGTCGGCCCTGCTGGGCCTCAGAGGGTACAACACCTTCGAGGGCGAGGCGGCCATTGCCCTGGAGGCAGTCTGCGATGAGGACGAGGCAGGGGACTATCCTGTAGATGTGGTGTTTAGGAGCCCCATGGAAGTGGATTTCACTTACACGCTCATATGTATAATAAACGACATCCTAAAGGGGGTGCCGGCCAGCACCGTGGCCGCGAAGTTCCAGAACACGGTGGCCGCTTCCGTGGTGGCGGTGGCTGCCAAGCTCTCGGTGAGCCGGGGGATCAGTGTTGTGGCCTTAAGCGGCGGGGTCTTCCAGAACAGGAGGCTTCTGAACTCCGTGCGCTCAAGCCTCATGCAGGTGGGGCTCAGCGTATTCACAAACGAACTCGTCCCTGCAAACGACGGGGGGGTCTCGCTGGGGCAGGCGTATCTTTTAAGGGAGAAGCTCAGAAATGGCTGATATGGCGGACAAGCAAGAGAGTGCCCAAGAGAGTGCCCAGGAGAGTACCAAGGCGCAGGCCCTGAGGCTTTCGCGAGCCATAGCCGTGGCAAACGCCAAGATCGGCAGGCCAGTAAACCTCATGGAGGTCTGCGGCACGCACACTGTAGCGCTTTTCCGCCATGGCATCCGCGCCCTGCTGCCCAGTGGCATACGTCTTTTAAGCGGCCCTGGCTGTCCTGTATGTGTAACGGGAATTCCTGACGTGGAGGCCGCAATGGCGCTGGCCCGCATGCCAGGGGTGGTGCTTTGCACATTTGGGGACATGATGCGCGTGCCCGGGGGCAAGCTCAACCTTTTTGACGCAAAGGCCGATGGCGCGGACGTACGCATTGTCTACTCCCCTCTTGACGCTCTCAATCTTGCCATGGACAACCCCGACCTGAAGGTGATCTTCTTTGCCACGGGGTTCGAGACCACATCTCCGCTGGTTGCGGCAACGCTCATGCAGGCCCAGGACAAGGTAGTGGAAAACTTCTACGTGCATACCGTGCACAAGCTGGTGCCACCGGCGCTTGCAGCGCTTCTTGGCTCAGGGGAGGTGAAGATAGACGGCCTGATACTTCCGGGCCATGCCTGCACCATCACAGGAACAGTGCCCTTTGAGTTCCTGGCAAAAGAGCACGCCACGCCCTCCATTGTTACGGGGTTCGGGCCTCTTGATATCCTTGAGGGCATCCTCATGATACTCAACCAGATAGTGGATGGGAAGCCCTCGGTGGACATACAGTACAGGAAGATGGTGCGCCCAGAGGGCAATCCCAAGGCCCAGGAGGCCCTTCGTAAGGTTTTTACCCCGGCTGACGCCTACTGGCGAGGGATCGGGACCATACCCGAAAGCGGCTTTGCGCTCAAGGAGCCATACACAAAACGCGAGGCCGTGGCCGCCCTGGGGCCAGTTGATATACCGGATTACCCGGAACCAAAGGGATGCGCTTGTGGAGAGGTCCTGAAGGGTTTAAAACTCCCCACCGACTGCAAGCTCTTTGGCAAGGCATGTACGCCGGACAAACCAGTGGGCGCGTGCATGGTGAGCACAGAGGGTTCCTGCGCCGCATATTACAAGTACGGGGGCGAGCTCTGACATGGAAAAAATCCTCCTTGGACATGGCTCCGGCGGCAGGATGATGCACGAGCTTGTCTCAGGCCGGTTCGCCCCGGCCTTTGAGATAAAGGGGGTGGCTGACGCTGCGGTGCTTGAACTGGCAGTGGATGGCGCCCCGCCCCGCATAGCCCTTTCCACTGATTCATACGTGGTCTCCCCGCTGTTCTTCCCCGGGGGCAATATCGGCGACCTGGCGGTAAACGGCACAGTGAACGACCTGGCAATGGTCGGGGCGCGGCCTCTGTACCTCACGGCGGGTTTCATCATAGAAGAGGGTTTCTCAATGGCCGAACTGGACCTGATCATCAAGAGCATGGCCGGGGCGGCGCGCGCGGCGGGCGTCAGGATCGTGGCCGGTGACACCAAGGTCGTGGACCGTGGCAAGGGCGACGGTGTGTTCATAAACACCGCGGGTGTGGGTGTCGTGCCCCCCGGTGTGGATATGTCCACAGGCAGGATAAGCCCCGGAGACAGGATAATAGTAAGCGGCAGTATCGGCAGGCACGGTGTGGCCGTGATGGGCGAGCGAAACGGCCTGAGCTTTGAGCCTCCGGTCTTGAGCGATTCAGCGCCTTTGAACACGATAACCAGGACGATCCTTGAGAGGCCGGAGGCGGTGAAGGTCATGCGCGACCCCACGCGCGGGGGGCTTGCCACCACCCTTAAGGAGTTCGCCGTGGAGAGCGGCCTCTGTATGCTCATAGAGGAGGAGTCCGTGCCCGTGGAGCCCGGGGTTGCCGGGGCGTGCGACCTCCTGGGGCTTGATCCCCTCTACGTTGCCAACGAGGGGACGCTTCTTGTAGTCGTCGCTTCTGATGTGTCAGACTATCTGGTGGAGAAGATGCGGGAGCATCCGGCCGCAGCTGGAGCCACGGTGATAGGCAAAGTGGAGAAGGGGCCCGAGGGCTCTGTGGTACTGTCCACCTCCATCGGCGGCTCGCGCCTGGTGGACTATCTGCAGGGCGACCAGCTACCGCGCATTTGTTAATGACTCTTATCAACTGGGAGTACTGATCGTGACAAAAAAAACCTTATGTTTACTGATGGCCCTGATGCTTGCGGTAGCCCTCTGGGGCTGCTCCAGCGAGACGCCACAGAGCAAAAAAGCCAAGGTCAAGGACAAGGTGGCCCTTACGGTAAACGGCGCGCCCATAACCGAGGCCATGATAGAGCGCCAGATCATGAAGATGGGCAGGCAGCACTCAAACCGGCCCGACGCGCTCAGGAGCGACCAGATGCGGGAGGCGGTCATAAAAAATCTTGTGACCGAACTCCTTGTGCTTGAGGGCGCGCGCGCGGCCGGCATAGAGGTAACGGACGAGCAGGTGGAGGAAAAGCTTTCCTTTGTAAGGGACAGGATGGGGGCTGAGAAGTTTGCCGCAATGCTTGAGAAGAAGGGGCTTATGCAGGAGGGGTTCATGCAGGAACTCCGGGACAACATTCTCAGGCAGCGCTTTGTCGATTCCCTTGTGCCAGAGGATTCGGTTACAGAGGAGGACGCAAAGAAGATCTACGTGGAGAGCCCCATTCCCATGATCCACCCCGCACAGCTTAGGGTCCGCTTCATTCAGGTCGGCACCTTTGAAGAGGCGGTTAAAGTGCTGGATAATATCAAGGCCTCCGGTTTTGACGAGGTGGCCGACGAGATACAGGAAAAGGGCGAGTTCATGGTAAGCGCCTATGGCTGGACCTCTCCGGGCATGTACTCAGAGGGCATCTCCGAGGGCCTGAGGGCGCTTGAGGCAGGACAGACCGGCGGGCCCTTCGAGGGCAAGGAGGGGTATTTCATCTTCCACGCAGCCGAGAAAAAACTCGAGCGGCCAAAGAGCTTTGATGAGGCCAAGGCCGGGATCATGCGTGACCTTATCCAGAACAGGAAGAGGGCGGAGCTTGCTCACTGGATGGCCAGGGAGCGCGGCGAGGCCGAGATAGTGGAGCAATAGATATGAAGGCCATGTGTATCGGGCATATAAAGAATATCTTTCTCAGTGCGGCATTTTTTGCGGGCCTGTCCATGGTGGTCCCTGCCCCGGCGCTTGCCGGAGCCATGGTCTTTGACCGCATCGTGGCCGTGGTGGGCAACGAGTCAATAACATGGGTGGACCTGCGCATATCCATGGAGGACGAGTTTGCCCCCCAGATGAAGGGCATGAGCGAGCAGGAGAAGGTAAAGGCCATGAATGACTCCGAAGCCGAGTACCTCCAGTCCCTGATATTGAGAAAGCTGCAGGTCCAGGAGGCCGTGAAGCAGAAGATCAATGCCACGGACGGGGACATCGACGCTGCCGTTGCTGACATAAGGGGCAAACACGGCCTGGACCAGGAGGCCTTCCGCAAGATCATCCTTGAGGAGGGCCTAGAGTGGGACCGTTACAGGAGTATGATAGGAGACCAGATATCCTTGCAGCGTATTGTGGACCGCATGGTGCGCGGCAAGATCCCTGAGCCGGAAGCTGTAGAGGGCGCTTCCGCCCTCTACAAGGTCCGCCTGGTGCTTTTTGCAAGCAAGGAGGGCCAGAGCCCGGAGGATCTCAGGCAGAGGGTAGAGAGCTTTCTGGGCGAGCTTGGCGCTGGTGCGAGCTTCGAGGAGCTTGAGCCGCGCTACTCTGACGGCTCATCAGACATTCTCACTATTGAAGAGTCAGAGATGACCGCCGAGCTCAAGGACGCACTTGCAGGTCTGGGGCCAGGGCAGATAAGCGAGCCTTTCAATACCGACCGTGGGATAATGGTGGTCAAGATGTACGAGCGTCGCGAACCGCAGGACCTTGAACGCGAGCGCCTGTTCAATGACCGCTACCGGCGGTGGATAAAGGAACTGCTAGGCAACGCCTACATAGATGTCCGCCTTTAGCTCTTATTCACTCTTTAGCTCTTATTCACCGCGTCTGCCGCGAAATAAGCCGCTCGAAGTACGAAAATGTACTACTTCGCGTCTTCTTTCTTGCATCCACAGCAAATAAGAGCTAAAGGTCTAAATGGTTCGAACGCCTTAACTGCTTGCGTTTAAACCGAGCCCGTGGCCTCCGCGCCTCGAATCTACGGCAAATCAGGTGCCAACGGGCACACCGTAATAGGTCGAGTCGACCCGAACCGCATCCTCCTAAATAAACACCTTCAATACAAGATCAGGTTATGCGTTACTTTTCTTGAAAACGCTCGAAGCTGGACGCTCCGGTTAAAAAGGGGCCCGTGGCCCCAAAAACAAAAGGGGCTTCCTGTAACAGGAAGCCCCTTTATATTAATGCTACAGAGAGTTTCTACTTCTTGTGGCACATCTTGCAGTCCTTTTTGGCTGAGAATGCCTTGTCGCCGTTGTGGCATGCACCACAGCTTGCGTCGTTCTTGTGAGGAGCTGGGAAGATCACACCGGGCTTCATCGGGAATATGCCTGGGTGACAGCTGTTGCACTTCAGAGCTGCTGCGGCATGAGTGTCGCCGGAGAAGACCACTGCGCCCATCTTTGTGTCATATGACGAGCTCTTGCCTTTGGGAACAGCCATGGCCGAACCCACCAGGGCGATCGAAATGACCATCACCACCAGTACTATAAGTTTCTTCATCTTTTACTACCCCCTTCCAGAAGTTATGAGACGAATCCCAAAAATGTACCCTCAAGCGATAACTGAATATAATCTAAAGTTACAGTTTTGTCAAGAGAGTTTCTGAAGTGTGCGGTTCGTTAGACTGGGGACAGTTCAAGATGTTAGTATATCGGAACGTTTTGAGGGTGCTATCCCCGGGCGTTAATGACAAAAAATGTATTTTGCCCGGCTGGTTAATGCCATGCCGGGCCGGATGCCGGGCCAGAGGGATTCAGGCTGTCCGGGGTCTGTTTTAAACAGGAGGATATATTAAATGAAAAGCGCTCTTGTATGTGGAGCAGGCGGATTTATCGGCAATCATCTAGTGACCAGGCTCAAAGGTGAAGGTTTCTGGGTCAGGGGCGTGGACCTCAAGTTCCCGGAGTACTCCGAGACCGAGGCGGATGATTTCATGATAGGCGACCTTCGCGACCCACACGTATGCGACCGGGCGGTTGACCGCCGCTTTGACGAGATCTACCAGCTTGCCGCGGACATGGGAGGGGCCGGGTACGTGTTCGTTGGAGACAATGACGCGGACATCATGCACAACTCAGGCCTCATCAACCTCAACATGGTGGAGGCATGCCGCAAGCGGAACGCCAAGCGCATATTCTACTCATCTTCCGCCTGCATCTACCCCGAGTTCAACCAGCTCGACCCGGACAACCCCAAGACCGCGGAGGACTCGGCATACCCTGCACAGCCCGACAGTGATTACGGTTGGGAAAAGCTCTTCAGCGAGCGCCTCTACTTTGCCTTCCACAGAAATTTCGGCATGGAGGTCAGGGTATCCCGCTTCCATAACATATTCGGCCCCCTGGGCTCCTGGAACGACGGGCGCGAGAAGGCCCCTGCGGCGCTCTGCCGGAAGGTGGCAATGGCCCCTGATGGCGGCGAGATAGAGATCTGGGGCGATGGCAAGCAGACACGCTCCTTCCTCTACATGGACGAGTGCATTGAGGGTGTCTTGCGCTTTACTCGCGGCGACTGGATAGGCCCTGTGAACATGGGAAGCGAGGAGATGATAGCCATCAACGACCTGGCGAGTATGGTCATGGATATTGCTGGCAAGAAGCTTACCATAAAGAACATCCCCGGCCCCGAGGGCGTAAGGGGCAGGAACTCGGACAACGCCCTTATAGAGCAGAAGCTCGGGTGGAAGCCCACGCAGAGCCTTCGCGAGGGCATGGAGAAGACCTACGCCTGGATAGAAGAGCAGGTGAAAGAGGCGGGGCTGGCTCCCAAGTAAATAGGGATCAATTACAATTTAAAAGGGCTGTGCACCCAGCGCAGCCCTTTTAGTTTGTTTAGTAGATCTTATTTGTTTGATATAATGCCTCCAATGCGGCAAATATATTTCATAAGTTTTTTATTTCTTTTTCTTATGAGCATTTCGTGTTCCCAGGAAAGCTATATTACTGAGGGATGGCGTCTTCCTGCCAAAGAAGAAGCTGTTTCAAAGTGGCGGCCTGAAGGCGAAGCGCCCTACCTGGTTATGAATGCAGACCTGAATGGCGATGGGAAAGAAGATGAGGCAAAGATCCTTGTAAGAGATGATAATTCAGGCGTTGGCCTTTTTGTTTTTCTTTCAAGCAATGCCAAGCCTGAGATCATACTGCTGGATACGGTCGAGGACAAGAACGCTCTTTCTTATATGGGGATCTTTCCTGTAAAGCCCGGGGAATATAAAACAGCATTAGGGAAGGGATACGGTGGCGACTGGGCTGAGTATGAGCCGGAAAGAATAGTTATAATAAAT
Source organism: Nitrospirota bacterium (assembly GCA_030638335.1). GTDB lineage: Bacteria > Nitrospirota > Thermodesulfovibrionia > Thermodesulfovibrionales > JdFR-86 > DAOWET01. The sequence continues at coordinate 14,026 of DAOWET010000255.1, read as the reverse complement.
ACCGGGATCGAATTTTTTGCGGCAGAGAGTTCAAGTATTTATTTCTATTGGGATAAAAGTTTCAATAAATTCAGAAAAACATGGATCAGCGACTAAACGTAAATGCCGGCTAGACCTTGATATCCCTTATCCAGTCACGGTTGTCGGTGTGCCAGCGCACCGTGGCCTCGAATCCCTCGTCAAAGCCGATCTTAGGTTCCCAGCCAAGGAGTTCCTTTGCCTTTGTGATGTCCGCCCAGGTCTCCATCATGTCGGCCTTGTGGAATGGTTTTTCATTTATCACGGCCTTCTTGCCAAGAAGGTTCTCGATCTTCCCGATCATGTGCCTGATGGAGTAGGGTTTCTGACCGCCTCCAAGATTGATGATCTCATACCCAAGGGGTTTTAGAGCCCGTATAGTGCCCTCCGCAATGTCGTCAACGTGTGTAAAGTCCCGGCTCTGGCTCCCATCGCCAAAGAGCTCGATGGGCGTGCCCTCGTCTATCCATTTGGTGAACCTGAAGGGGCTCATGTCCGGCCTCCCGGCCGGGCCGTACACCGTGAAGTACCGAAGCACCGAGACGTCGAGGCCAAAGAGGTGGTGGTAGGTGTAGCTCATGGCCTCTGCGGCCTTTTTTGTAGCTGCGTAGGGCGAGATGGGGGTGTTCACGGCAAGGTCCTCGGTAAATGGCAAGGGCTGACCCGCATAGAGCGAAGAGGTGGAGGCAGTGGCTATCTTCTTTACGTCATTTGCCCGCATAAGCTCAAGCAGGTTCAGGGTTCCACCGGTATTTGTGCGAAGGTACACGTGCGGGTCCACAAGCGAGTACCGCACGCCCGCGCGCGCGGCAAGGTTTATCACAGCGTCCGGCGCTGCTTCCTCAAAGGCCTTTCTAAGCGGCTCCATCTCCTCTATGTCCACCTCATGGAAGCTGAAGCCCTCGTGCTTTTTGAGATCACTAAGGCGGTAATTTTTCAGGCGCACGTCGTAGTAGTCGTTGAGGTTGTCTATGCCCGTGACCTGAAACCCGTGCTCAAGTAGCAGCCCGGCCGTGCGCCAGCCGATAAAGCCCGCCGCCCCGGTCACAAGCACCCTGTTTATATTCAGCTCCTCTTTCATGTATGCATATATGCCTTTCCGCTGTCAGTATGAAACGCACACAGATTCTACCACACAGGGCTTGCGGATTTGCACCTGACCGGACACTTCTTTGGGCATGTTAAGATATGCCATGCATATTGTGTTCATAGCGCAGTATTTCCATCCCGAGACAGGCGCGGCCTCAGAGCGCATAACGGGCCTTGCAAAGGGGCTTGTGTCCATGGGCCACAGGGTCACGGTCATTACGGGCTTCCCCAGCTACCCCGCGGGCAGGCTTTATCCCGGTTTTACGAGAAAGCTTTGGGACAGACAGCAGATGGAGGGCGTGGAGGTGGTGCGCACCTGGCTTCATATCACCGAGGGCCGCGACGCCGCCTCAAGGCTCGTTAACTACCTGAGCTTCATGTGCTCCTCATTTCTGGCAGCGCTTCTGGTTGGCCGCCCTGATGTGCCTGATGTGATAGTGGCAACAAGCGGGCCCATATTTGCCGGAGCAAGCGGATGCATAGCCTCGATCATGAGGCGCGTGCCCTTTGTGCTTGACTTGCGCGACGTCTGGCCGGAGCGCATATACGTTGGCACGGGTATGAAGCGCGGGTTTCTCCTGAGGCTGCTTGAGAGGCTTGAGCTTTTCTTATACAGGCGCGCTTCCCGCATTATTGCAGTAACAAATGGAGTGCGCGAGAACATCCTTGGCAAGCGCGTGCCCCCTGAAAAGGCCGTGGTCATAACAAACGGGGTGGACACGGATATTTTTAATCCAAAAGATACGGCTTCAATTAGAGAGGGCAAAGAGGGTAGTGAGGGCAGAGAGGAAGTTCGAAAAGCCCTCGGCATCCCGGCTGAGAGCTTTGTGGCGATCTATGCCGGCACGCTCGGGCTTCTGCAGGACACCTCGCTCATGGTGGAGGCAGCCGCAAGCGTCTCGGGCCAGAACATAAAGGTGCTCATCATAGGCGGAGGCGCAAGGAGCGAGCAGATGAGGATCGAGGCCGCCGGGAACCCAGCCGCAGGCAACATGATATTTATCGACCCGGTAAGCCGGGAGGACCTGCGCGGATACATTCTGGCCTCTGACCTCGGCATCAACGCCAACACTGACGACCCGCACAACGACATGGCAATACCTGTGAAGATATTCCCATACATGGCCTGCGGCCTTCCCGTGCTCATCGCAAACCGTGGCGAGATAGTGGATATTGTGGAGGGCTCGGGCGCGGGGCGTGTTGTCGCGCCCGGAGACGCCGGGGCCTTTGCCAAAGGCATGCTTGAGTTCTCACGCAACTCGGAGCTTTCTAAGCGCTGCGCAGAGCAAGGCATGAGGCTTGTGGAGGCGCGCTTTTCCATGCAGAGGCTTTCCGAATCCCTGGAAGCGGTGCTCAGGGACGCCATCAGCAGCCGCTGAGCGCGCATCTTCCTTAGTAGTGAACCCGTTACGCCTGTAATGTTATTATATGTGCGGGCTTGAGCCCATATTTTAACTGGCAGGAGCGATCAACAGGGGAATATGGAACTAGCTGAAAAGATAGCAAAAAAAGACGCCATCGTGGGCATAGTGGGCCTTGGGTACGTGGGGCTTCCGCTTGTGGTGGAGTTTGCGGCAGCGGGAGTGAGGGTCTTGGGTTTTGACATAGACGCGGATAAGACCGCGGCCCTGAATTCCGGCAGGAGCTACATTCGCCACATACCCTCCGAGAAGATAGCCGGGGCGCTTTCGAGGTTCGAGGCCACCACGGACTACTCGCGCATTGGTGAGGTGGACGCCATAGTGGTCTGCGTGCCTACTCCTCTGGACAGCAAACGCGAGCCTGACCTGTCTTATATCATCGCGACGACAAAGGCCGTGGCCACTCATCTGAGAGAAGGCCAGCTCTACGTGCTTGAGTCCACCACATATCCAGGCACCACCGTGGAGGTGGTCAAGCCCATACTCGAAAGTGGCGGCCTCAGGGCTGGCGAGGATTTCTTCCTTGCATACTCGCCTGAGCGCGAGGACCCCAACAACCCCGACTACAGCACCAGGACCATACCAAAAGTGGTGGGCGGGTTCACCGGCAAATGCCTGGATACGGCAGAGGCCCTCTACGGGCTTGTGGTCAATGAGACCGTGCCCGTGAAGTCCCCGGACGTGGCAGAGGCGGCAAAGCTCCTTGAGAACATCTACCGCTCTGTGAACATAGCGCTCGTGAACGAACTCAAGGTGCTATTTGACCGGATGGGCCTGGACGTGTGGGAGGTCATACGCGCGGCAAGTACAAAGCCCTTCGGGTTCGAGCCTTTCGAACCGGGGCCGGGCCTGGGCGGCCACTGCATCCCCATAGACCCCTTCTACCTCACATGGCGCGCCAAGCAGTATGGTTTTGAGACCAGGTTCATAGAACTTGCAGGAGAGATCAACACCTCCATGCCCTATTACGTGGTGGACAAGGTGGAGGGGTCGCTCAGGGACCAGGGCATCTCTTTAGAGGGCTCGCGCATTCTGGTGCTTGGGCTTGCCTACAAGCGTGACGTGGACGACGCGCGCGAGAGCCCGTCTTTGAAACTCATTGAGATCATGGAGGGCAAGGGCGCGCAGGTGGACTACAACGACCCATACATACCCCTGATGCCCAAGACAAGAAAGTACAGCCTTATGGAGAAAAAGGACTCGGTGGAACTTACGGCTGAGGGCCTTGCGTCATATGATTGCGTGCTCGTGGCCACTGACCACTCGGAGTATGATCCCGGGTTTATCGCCGAACACGCCCGCCTGGTGGTGGACACCAGAAACCTCATAAAAGACCCCGGTGCAAACGCCGGGAAGATAAGGAAGGCATAGGCGTGGCCGGGGCGGACGATCTTGAGAGAAACATAGCCCTCATGGGCCTTGGCTACTGGGGAAAGAACATCTTGAGGAACCTGGTGGAGATGGGTGTGCTCCATACTGCCTGCGACCTGAGCGCGGCAGCTCTTGATGAGTATAAGGGGAAATATCCTGACGAGAGGTTCACGCAAGACCCTGAAGAACTTTTTAAAGACCCGGCCATTAAGGCCGTTGCCTTTGCCACTCCGGCTGTTACGCACTATGATATGGTGAAGCGCACGCTCCTGTCCGGCAGGGACGCCTACGTTGAAAAGCCCCTGGCCCTTACCCTTGAGGAGGGCAGGGAGCTGGTGGAGATAGCCCGGAGGGAGGGCAGGGTCCTGATGGTGGGCCATATACTTCAGTACCACCCCGCGGTGATCAGGCTTAAGGAGATGATCGCAGGCGGAGAGCTTGGGGAGGTGGAGTACATCTACTCAAACCGCCTCAATATCGGCAAGCTCCGCACCGAGGAGAACATCCTCTGGAGTTTCGCCCCACACGACATCTCGGTGATACTTGCGCTTCTGGGCAAGGAGCCCACAAAGGTGACCTGCCACGGCGGGGCCTACCTGAACAAGGGCATATACGACACCACCATGACCACGCTGGAGTTCCCCGGCAAGGTGCGCGGGCATATATTTGTCAGCTGGCTCCACCCCTTCAAGGAACAGAAGCTTGTCGTGGTGGGCTCAAAGAAGATGGCCGTGTTCGACGACGTGAGCCAGGAGAAACTCTGCCTGTATCCGCACAGCATCAACTGGACCGAGGGCAGGATACCCGTTGCCGAGAAGGCGGAGCGCCAGGTGGTTGAACTTCCAAAGGCCGAGCCCCTGAGGGCGGAGCTCATGCATTTCACCAAGTGCGTGCGCCACAGGAGCACACCGCTTACGGACGGCAGCGAGGGGCTGATGGTCCTGTCCGTGTTGCACGCTGCCGAGGAATCGCTTAAGGAGGTGGCCCGGGATGCCTGATGATGTTTTCATACATGAGACAGCCGTGGTTGACGAGGGCGCGGAAATAGGGGCCGGTAGCAAGGTCTGGCATTTCTCCCATATACTTTCAGGCTCGCAGATAGGCCGCGACGTGATAATAGGGCAGAACGTCATGGTTGGGCCGGACGTTTCGGTGGGCGACGGGTGCAAGATACAGAACAACGTCTCGGTATATAACGGCGTGACCCTGGAGGACGGCGTTTTCTGCGGCCCATCCTGCGTGTTCACGAACGTGAACAACCCACGGACATTCTACTCAAGAAAGAACGCCTTTGAGAGCACCCTTGTTAGAAAGGGCGCAACCCTCGGGGCAAACGCCACAATAATCTGCGGCTCCACCATAGGCCGCTTTGCCCTTGTGGGCGCGGGCGCTGTTGTGAAGGGCCACGTGCGGGACTACTCCATAGTGGCCGGCGTGCCCGCAAGGCACATGGGATGGGCATGCAAGTGTGGGGAGCCCCTGAGATTCAGCGGCAATGCAGAGGCCCGGTGTGCCACCTGCCAAAGCACATACCGCGACGGCGGCAAAGAACTCATAATCGTAAAAGAGGAAATATAGCCTTGAGATCAATACCAATGCTTGACCTTGCGCGCCAGTACGCGCACATGAAGGAAGAGATAGACGCTGCAATTACTCGCTGCCTTGAGCACCAGCGCTGGATATTCGGGCCTGAGGTAGGGGAGCTTGAGGACAGGATGTCCTCTTATCTTGGGATTGCCAACTGCATCGGGACTTCCTCTGGCACCGAGGCCCTTGTGCTTGCTCTTCGGGCCCTGGCCATTGTCCGCAGGGATGAGGAATACTGGTCGCGCGAGAGCCTTGTGATAACCACTGCCTTCACCTTCACAGCCACCGGGGACGCCATACTCCGTTCGGGTGCGACCCCTCTGTTCGTGGACATAGACCCCGTGAGCTTCAACCTTGACCCTGTGGCCGTACGTTCTGCGATAGATGAGCACGGGGAGAAGGTGGTTGGCATCATGCCCGTGCACCTCTACGGGCAGGGCGCGGACATGGACGCGATAATGAGCATTGCCGATGAGCGCGGGCTGTTCGTTGTTGAGGACGTGGCCCAGGCCTTTGGAGCGGAGGCGGGAGGGAGAAGGCTTGGCGCTGTGGGCACTGCCGGTGCATTCAGTTTCTTCCCGTCAAAGAACCTGGGAGGATTCGGAGACGGGGGCATGCTTTCAACGAACGACAGTACGATCGCGGACGTCGTGCGCATGCTCATAAAGCACGGTGGGCGGGACAAGTACAACGTGGACCACATAGGCTATAACGCGAGGCTCGACACGTTGCAGGCCGCGGTACTGCTTGTCAGGCTCGTCTATATAGATGAGTTCAACTCAAAAAGGCGCGCCATAGCCGCCCGGTACAGCGATGCGCTTGCCAGTGTAAGTGGCGTGACAACACCCGCCTTCAATGAGGGCTCTTCCCACGTTTTCCACCAGTACACTCTAAGGGTTTCCAATCGTGACAGCCTCCAGGCAGCGCTTAAGGAGCGCGGGGTGTCCTCCATGGTCTATTACCCGCACCCGCTTCACAAAATGAAGGTCTTTGGCACAGGCCGCAGCATTGTGCCCGCAGGAGGGCTTCCAGAGTCCGAAAGAGCGGCAACCGAGGTACTGAGCCTTCCCATGGAACCGCTTCAGGACGAGGCGACCACGGAGACGGTTATATGTGCATTGCGAGATAGTGTTGCCTGATATTGTCCAGAGTACACTGAGCCGTAACAGGAGGACCGATGAATAAAATAATTACTCTTCTCTGTTTTACGGTTTTATTGTTATTCATATCCTCTGTTTCTATGGCTGAAAGTGAGCAGGCAGGGCTCTCGGTTGTCAGCTTCGAGGAAAAAACTCTCAAAATAAATGACTACCATCTTTTTGACCTCGGAGTGGCGGATGTTGACGGCAATGGTTTCCTTGATATCTTTACCTCCAACCATAATTTTAGACAGAGCCTTCTGCTGAATGATGGCACGGGTTTGTTCAGGGATGTTTTTTATGAGTGGGGACTGGCTCAGAGCAAGGGTTTCCCAATGATAGAAGATTCCCATGTGTCCACTGCTTCAGATGCCCAGGGGGTACATATTTACTGGCATAACAGGACGCTTGTCATCAAGGTAAACCGCGCTGCCTTGTCAGCCACCGTGAAGCTCTCATCAAAGGTGGAGATATTGAGCAGGGAGGGGATTGAGGTAAGCGTTGTTGAAGAGCCTATAGGAGAAATGCTTACAAAAAGCATGATTAAGCTTGGCAAGAGCGTAAGTGGCCCTGATGGTCTGGTTGTCCTTAAGCCCTTCTATATCGGATTACCGGTATCAGTTGAGCTTGATAAGGACATGGCATTGGATAGTGTTTTTGTTGGCGGGGGAAAGATAAATCCAAAGACCCATGATTTCAGTATTTTTCTTAAGGACAGGCACGGGATGGCCTGGGCGGACTTTACTGGAGATGGCCAGATTGACGTGTTTATTGTAAGGGGCGGGCTCAGGGGCGATATGGGAATGTTCCCCGAAAAATACAGCGATGAGATGTTTGTGCGTGAAACAGGTGATGTGTTCAAATTGACTGAGACAACGGGGATAGAAAAGAACGCCTGCAGGGCGCGGCAGGTTGCCTGGGTGGATTATAACAACGATGGGATGCTTGACCTTTTTTACAATTGTTTCAGGTCATCTGTTGAGCTGTGGGAGCAGGCATCCCCGGGTGTTTTCAGGAAGGCCACTGCAAAGGCGGGTCTGTATGGCATGGAGGACGGACAATTCGTCTGGTTCGATTTTGACATGGACGGATGGCAGGATGTTCTTGTGGCTGGCCCCTTGTTCATTAAGCTGTATATGAACAGGGACGGTAGGTTTATAGCCAGAAACATCTTTTCATATACCAAAGGCATTAAGTCAAAGAAACTTCAAAGAAAGATAAAGAATGAAAGAAGGAGCAACAAGATTACTGTTGCGGATTATGACCTTGACGGTGACCTGGACGCATACGTGGCTTCACCTTATAACAGCTTGCTGCTTGTTAATGAAAAAGGGAGACTCTCGCCTGTCAAGCCCTCCAGCGCGGGGCTTCCTGATAGCGCGGTTGTTGCCAGTTGGGCAGACGTGGATAATGATGGGCTTCCGGATCTGCACGCAGTGCCAACAGGCTTGTACCTACAGAGAAAGGAGGGCGGGTTTCAGGCAACGGGCCAACTTGCTTTCGGGAGCTTAAAGAACAAGTTCAGGGCGAGCGCAAGCTGGTTCGACCTGGAGAACGACGGTGACAGGGATTTGATTGTTTCATATCCTGATGTGCATGAGGGTGCTGACAAGTTTAAAAATGCGACGAGGTTTTATATGAACAAAGGTAGCACGAACCACTGGCTGGAGGTGGAGTTGAGGGGAAGTGGTAATAACCCCCAGGCACTGGGAGCAAAAGTGGCACTAGATCTCCCGGATGGGGAAAGGCATCTTCAACAGGTGGGGGTGTCCGAGGGCTCACACTATTCACAAGGCCACTACAGGCTCTACTTCGGATTGGGAGTGCATAAGAAGGTAAGTTCCATCGACATCATCTGGCCTGACGGGACCAGGCAGGAATTAAAAAATGTAAGGGCCGACCAGTTGATTGAGATAATACAGAAGTAAAAATATTTTGCTGACTATTTTCCCACCCGATACCCGTGCCTGAGCATTCCCGCACGGCATGTGCGCTCTATATATGCCAGGTCTTCCCCGGAGAGAGAGTCCTGCCATCTTCCAACGCTTGAGGTGTATAGGGGTGTGGAGATGTTCTCGGAGTTCGGGTGAGTGCTCTCGTGAATACTTGCCTTTGACCTGTGGAACTCCATCACAGCGTCATCGTATCCCACGGGCAGGAGCTCAAATACATTTTTTATTCTGCCCTCAAAGTCAGACACAAGGTCCTCGTAACGGTACATGATGGTCTGCACGAGCCCATAGCGCATGATGCGCTCGAACTCGACGAGGTAGCTGTTCCATGCCCGGCATACATGCTCCATGGAGCTATAGAACCCTGCTTTGCGGTGTGAGGCCACAACGTCCCTGGGGTCGCGTAGCGTAAACAGGAACACCCCATGCGGGAACATCATGGTGGCCTGCTCAAAGGCAGGAGTGTTAAGTTTGAACCCGCTTAATGAGGTTTTGGTGCGGGCCTTTCTGCTTTCCATCAACTGCCATGCAAAAGATACGCGCTCTGGGAGTTTTGTTATTTTTCCGCCCGATGCCCTGAGCTTTTCAAGGGCGTCACCTATCTCCTCCCTCAAGATACCCGAGCGCGAACATCGCTTGAAGTAAAGCTCCACGTCATCCTCGCTGGCCAACCTTATGACCTTGCCCTCCCTGCCTGTTCTCTTTGGCGGAGGGGTATCCGGCATGTTCCTCAGTACTCCCATAAGAACGCCCACCGGGGGCAGGGGGGGAGGGATGAGTTCGTAGCCCATGGAGATCTCGGGGTGCGAGTCGAAAATGGTTGAAAGCAGGGTTGTTCCGGAGCGTGACATGCCACAGACGAACAGGGCCTTCTCATCTGATATGGGTGAGGGCGGAAATAGTGTTGTGAGTATATGCCTGATGGTATGCTTCATTGGCTGAGAAAACCTCTGGCAATTATTTTAGACACCATGGTCTTACCGGTCCCCTGGTCAGGGGGTGAAACCCATGGAAGCCAGGTCGTCAGAGTATTTTTCAGTAAGGAGCCTGTAGTCCGGGTTGTCAGCGTTCTTGTTCACGTTGTCCTGGCGTATCATCTCCTGCGCCTGTTTTACCCATGCGTCTGTGTCAGGAAGTTCAAGGAACCCCCCCACCTTACCAAGCACTCCGTGCGGGTCCTTGAGGAGTTCCTCGTAGCGGAAACCCAGATACGTCCCGTCCTTGAGGCGGCCCCTGTCGTCCATGGCCCTCAGGTGCCTGCTCCTCCATAGCTCGTAGAAGCTCTCAATGGGGAGGTCTCCCTGAGCCTTTTTAAGCTCTCGCTCGTATGTCTTTCTGTATGCCACGCTCCACCAGTGGTTTGTCTGCCAGGCCACCTGCACCCGGAAGCTCAGCACCTGGCTCATGGAGAGAGCCACGTCCCTGCCGTCGCGGTAGATGTGCAGGAACCTGGCCTCCGGCCAGATGCTCTGGAGCATAGGCATGCATTGAGCGTAGTCCGGGGTCTTGTCGCCGCATATGCTTGCGCCCTGAGTGCCGGCTACGTATGAGTAGAAACAGTCCATGAACTCCCTGATGGTTAAGTTGTCCTTTTCAGGCAGGCTCTTTCTGAACTCGCTCAGGAACCTGTCATAGTCTGTCTTCACATGCTTTGCTATACGCAATAGCGCGCTCTTGCCCTTGGCCATGTAGGTCTCTTCCATGATGCGGATGAGCTCCTCCCGCGGAGCTTCCCTGAGCCCGAAATAGTCGTGCATTATCGGTATCCAGTGTGTCTCTCGGGGCATGAATATCTCTGAGTGCATGGTAAGGAGTTTCCTGAACATGGTCGTCCCGCTCCTTCCAGTGCCTACTGCGAAAAAACTTATGCCCGAATGGTCCTGGCTCACGACGTTGCCTCCATGATCGAAGCCTCGGTTTCCCTGCAGATGGATTCTATCTTCTCAAGCTGCTCGTCCGTAAAAGGCCGGTGCTCTACCTTCTCTCCCTCTGGTATCTCAAAGGAACCCAGCTTTTTGTAGAGCCGGTTCTTTGACTTTAACTGGGAGCCGCGAGTGAACTCCGAGTCAAGGCATGTCAGGGGGGGAATGTGGAGCTCCACCTCCACCTGTTTCCGGTATGCGGCGTCCAGCACCTCGCGTACAACGGCCTCTGGCTCCTCGCACAGCCTGCGGTAAGATAAGAACATGTCAACGTGCTCGCGGTCCTCCAGTATCTTGCGGTTAACGGCCTCCCATTGCTTGGCTGACTGCACTGTCTTGTCCTCGGATACCATCTTCCGCCAGCCCTTGGGTTTAACCCCCCACCATCCATCGTCGGGCTCCTTGCCGCGCCCCTTGTGAGGGATGTATTTCTTGGTGAGTGAAAATATGTTCGGGGCCGCGTTTCTTGTCACCGCAATCACCAGGCTATCGGGGAACAGCCCCTTGAGCCATGGAAGCCTTACCGAGTTATATGGGTTCTTGTTGGCGATAACAGGGGAATCGGTCTCGACCTTTGAGAGCTTTCCCGTGAGGTCCCTGAGCACTTCCTCGGTTGCGTCGCCAGCTCCGATCTCGTGTCCCATCTCGCCTCCGGTTTGCTGGTAGATCGTCCCGGCGGGGAACTCGGAGGGAGAGAAATGCGGGATATTGCCCCAGAACTCATGCCCTTCATTCTGAAAGGGATTTGTGACAAGCCCGGTCTCCTGGAGCATCCTGAAAAGCAGCGATGTCCCTGATTTCTGCACCCCGACAATAAGTATCAGCCTTCTGTCCATATCCTCCTCAGCCCTGCGCGCTACCGGTTACCGGTTCAAGCGCGCCGTCCTTTATAGGATACCTAAGCTTGGCAGCTATGGTGCAGCCTTTATTGATACGCTCCTGCTCTTGAGCCGAAAGCACAGGAGGGTCGGGCTTGATGGGCGCCGGCCTCAGGTATCCAAGGCTTGGTATCCCCAGAAACCCCGTGACCCTCTCAAGCTGTGTTGGGTCAGTGTACCAGTCTTCATGCCTTATGACCATCACATTATCATGCCCCTTGTGCTCCAGCACCAGGCCCGCAAGGTGGTTATAGAGGTCTATCCTGCGCTGCACGATGTCATCACTTTTGGATGAGTATGCCAGGCAGTCGCCGTTTGCGAACTTGCCCTCAACGCTCTTGCCCCTGTCGAGCTTCTTCTGCACCTTCTTGACCCATGAGTTGATGACCGCAGCCGGGTGCCTGACCGTTACTATGCATTTGAGCCCGGCCTCCGCGAACATGCCCAGATACGCCAGGAATATCTCCGGGTTCTTGAGGCCCAGGTGGAAGTCAGGGAGCGCGTCAACTTTCCTTTGCTCCTTTTTCTGGTTCCAGGTGTCTACGCGGCCTTTCCCTTCAAAGCCCGCGGTGCCTTCAAACGTTGCCATCTCCTCGCCATCAAGTATGCGTTTTCTGAAGTCCTTCAGGAGGTCGAATATGCCCGGGTCCACCCCGTGTTCCCTGTAGAACTGCTTCCACTTGCCCCCGGCCTCTGAGAGCGTAATGACCTCGGGCGGGTTATAGAGCAGGGCGGCAAGGTAGGTCGTGCCGCTCCTTGGCAGGCCGCAAAGTATGAATATCCTGTCCAGGCCCTCCATGCTCAGGCCTCCAGGAGCTTCCTGAACTGTTCTATGGTGCGCTGCCAGGGCATGCTCTCCCGCCGTCTGATCGTGCCCTCAAGCAGGCTGTCAAGCACATCAGGACGGGTGGCTTCTTCGAGGGCGCGCACCAGGTCGTCTGGCTCAGGCATGTAAGCCTGAATGCCTGAGGGTGTGTCACCGTCCTTGATGGATTTGACCAGTATCCCGCTCGTGCCGTCCTCTATCACTTCGTTCATTGGAGGTATGTCGTTCGTGATGGTTGCCACGCCGTGGGCGATCGCTTCATACAGGTGGAGCCCCAGCCCCTCCCACTTGCTGGGGCAAAAACATATATGGCATGACGCAAAGAGCTTATGGTATTCCTCAAAATCCAGGTCCCTGTTCTCCCACACTATGCGGGGGTCTGCGTCCACGTCATAGCCTCCGGTGTCTATGCCTGTACGGTTCTCCTGACTTTTGAGGATGAGCTTCACGTTATCGGGCAGCTTTGCCCTTCCAAAGGCCTCAATCGCCTGTGCCACTGGCTTTCTCAGCCCGCTTGCGGGGAAGATGATCCTTATCTCATCGGAGGGCTTCTCAGCGGTGATGGAAGTTATCTCAGGGTGGCAGCCCCAGTCCAGCTTGGGGCTCTCAATACCCATCTCCCTGTAACGCTCCTGCTCGCTTCTTGTAAGCGAGTATATGATGTCGTAGGCCTTCTTTGCGCTGTCCACATGCTTGCCGGAGAACTTCTCCCATACGAACCTGCCTATTACCTTCACCCCCATGGAGCGCAGTTTTGCAAGCTCATCGAACTGGTAGTTCTGGTCGCAGAAGACCACATGTATATCATTTTCCTTTACCCACGAAACGTATTCTTTCAAGTGGATCGTATGGTTAGAGGCATGGGTGACGTTCTTTTGCTCCCAGACGCTGAAGTCGGCTATTGTCCATCCCGGGTCTTTGGAGTTTCGGTAACGCGTAACGAACTTGTTGATGTCTTCCAGGAACCTTTGCCGGATATAGGCGGCTTTTTCGTGGCTGTAATGGCGCTTTTGATGAAAATCTTCAACAAGCCCGTTGAGCCAGGCATGGATCTCTTGCAGCTCGACCTTTATCTTGTGTGTGGTGACCTTGTGAGGCTTTAGGAGGTAGGGAAGCATTTTCGTCATGGACCTTGCCACAATATGTATGAACTTGAAGCTCATGAACACTGCCCAGAAAGTCCCTCCCACAATGATTATCAAAGCGTACCTGATGAATTTCCAGGCGTACCTCAGGCAAGTGCGCGTGATCAGATAAACGGTCTTGATAAAAGAGTGAGGTGCGAACTGCTGAGGCCTCGCCAGCACAAAGGTCCGGTGCCCGAGCCCGTCGAAAATATCCCTGACGTGCCGGGCAACCGTGGCCTGCCCGCGGTTGCACCATATGCTAACGATCCCTACGTTCATCTAACGTCCCTGTAGAACCCCTTCTTCCCTGTCATAGCCCCAGAACTCTGAGTACTCAGGCATGAGGTCGAATACCTTCTGGGCGTCTTTGAGGATTTTACCTTCTTCCTCGTTCATCCACCTGCGCACACTTTTGTTGCTGACCGTGCCGTTATGCACTGCCTTGATCTTTGGGTTCAGTGTGCCGGATTCGAATTCCCCGATTCCTGGGATTGCACTTTCTGTGAATCCCTTAATTTTCTCGAATATGGCGGGGTCTGTGCAGAAATCCTCATAGCGCACTTTCATTACGCTTGTCATTGCCGAATTGATCATATCGCGCTGGTAGTGAAACTCGCCCATGATGTCATCGGCCACGTTTTCCGGCGTCAGCTCTCCGCCCCTGAGCCGCACTTCCTTGCCATACGTATGCACTCT
>DAOWET010000159.1 GCA_030638335.1 Nitrospirota bacterium | reverse complement strand
TCCAATATCGCGCACCACCGCGGCAGTCTCTTCAAGCGTAGTTCCCTCAGGCAAGTTAACGATTATCTGAAGCTCGCTCTTGTTATCAAAGGGGAGCATCTTAACAGTAACCATCTTTGCGGGCACAAGTGCTACTGCCACCAGCAAAAGGCCGGCAACTATGCCCAGTACGATCAGCCTGAGCTTTCTGCTCTCAAGCAACCGGAGGAACATGCCTTCGTATATGCGCTGAAGGCGGCCCGGCCCTTTGGCGCTGTTGTCTTCGTGCTTGATGTTCCTGAGTACTTTAAAGCTCAGCCAGGGGCTGACTATAAAGGCCACAAGCAATGAGAATATCATTGCGGCCGAGGCTCCCACGGGTATGGGCCTCATATACGGGCCCATGAGCCCAGAGACAGCGGCCATTGGCATGAGGGCGGCAATGACCGCAAATGTTGCCAGGATGGTTGGGTTGCCTACCTCATCCACTGCGAAGATCGCAGTCAGGGGTTCGGGCCTGCCCATCTTGAAATGCCTGTGGATATTCTCAACAACCACTATGGCGTCATCCACCAGGATACCGATTGAAAATATCAGCGCAAAAAGCGTGACCCTGTTCAGGGTGTACCCAAAAAGATAGTTGACCATAAGGGTCAGCGAGAGCGTTACCGGCACGGCAACAGCCACAACCACGGCCTCTCTCCAGCCCAGAAACAGCGCCATGAGGATTATCACGGAGATCGTGGCTATCAGCATATGCTTCAATAGCTCATCGGATTTCTCGCGCGCGCTCTCGCCATAGTTACGCGTAACCGTAACGTTAACCTCAGAGGGTATCAGGGAGCCCTTGAGGGCCTCGATCTTCTCTAAGGCCCTTTCTGTTACTTCCGTGGCATTGGCGCCCTTTTTCTTTGCAAGGGAAACCGTAACCGCTTCGTACTGCCCTATGGCGGAAGCGCCTTCAGGCACCTCTGCGGCCAGCCCGAGCCCCATAAAAACATACTCAACAGGTTCTTCGGGCCCATCTGTTATTGAGGCTATATCTCTTAATAGCACGGTCCTTCCGTTATGTACTGCAACAACGACACTCCCAATGTCCTCCGCGTTTCTGAGAACCCCCCCGGCCTCGACCAGGTACTCTATGTTTCCTGACTGGAAGGCGCCGGAGGGTATGGTAATGTTTGATTGCTGAAGGGCTCCGGCAATTGCCAGCCCTGACGTGTTGTACGCCTTCAGGCGGGCCGGATCAAGCGTAACCAGCACCTGCCGGCGCTGCCCTCCAATGATATTCACCTCAGATGCTGCGCTGTCCTGTATGAGCGTGTTTCTGAGTTCCTCTGCCACGCGCCTGAGCTCATAACCGGAATATACCTCCGACCATAACGTGAGCGAGAGCACGGGAACGTCGTCAATGCTTTTAGCTTTTATAAGAGGGGGTGTCACGCCGTCGGGGATCTGGTCGTAATTGGCCATAAGCTTCGTATAGAGCTTGACCATGCTTTGTTCCATGTCTTCCCCCACATAGAAACGGACTATGGTGAGGTTCTGGCCCGGGCGCACTATGGAGTACACATATTCCACGCCCTTGATCTCCCATAGCAGGCGCTCCATGGGGCGGGTAACGCGCTGCTCCACCTCCTCAGCGCTGGCCCCTGGGTAACCTACCATCACGTCCACCATGGGCACGACTATCTGGGGCTCCTCTTCTCTGGGCGTTATGGTTACGGCCATTACCCCCAGCAGAAGCGATGCCATGATAAGTATGGGTGTGAGTTTTGATTTAATGAACGCCTTTGCTATTTTTCCGGATATGCCTATGCCAGTCATTTTATTGTTACCTCTCTGGCTGTGACGTTGTCTATAATCATCCCGCCGTCTATGGCGTTCTCAATATGGCCGGTGATTATCCTGTCGCCTTCACGCAGGCCAGAGAGCACCTCCACCAGGCCTGCCTCGGAACGTCCGGATTTAATGATGCGGTATGTGACCAGGCCATTATCTTTTACAAGGTACACCCCGATGAGCTGTCCTTTTCTGACAACAGACTGCTCCGGGACCAGCAGGGCATCCTTCCTGCCCAGGGCAAAGCGCACCTTGCCATAAAGGCCGCTTCTCAGGGAATCATCCTCCACGTCCAGCTTGACGGTGAAAGTGCGTGACTGAGGGTCAATGGTCGGCACCACTTCCGAAACAGTGCCATTGATCACTTTTTCAAGCGAAGGGATATGGACCTCAGCCTCCATGCCGGAGTAGATAACCAGGAGCATGCGCTCATCAAGGTTGGCATGGACCTGAAAAGCCGAGTCATCTTCAATGACCAGCAATGGCAGCCCGGGGTTTGCCATGCTCCCGATATTAATATTCTTCTGCGAGACCACACCGTCGGCAGGGGATTTTATCCGGGCGAATCCCAGAAACACACGTGCCTCATCAAGGCCCGCCCTGGCGCGTTTGACCATGGCCTCTACACGCTGGTATTCGTATTCAGCCACTTTTTTCCTGGTCTTGATGTTATCCAGCTCCTGAAGGCTTAGCGCCTTTTCCTTGTGCAGCCTCTCAAATCGGCTCCATGTCTTTTGCGCAAGGTCGCGCTGCTCCCTTGCCGAGTTGAGGGCTTTTTGGGCCTCGTTATAAGCTTCCTCCGCCCCCCTGACCTTCTCCTTAAGGTCGCGGTCATCCACGGAAAGGAGCAGCTGCCCCTTTTTCACCCTGTCGCCC
>DAOWET010000050.1 GCA_030638335.1 Nitrospirota bacterium | reverse complement strand
GCACCCGGCGCAGAATGGCTCTGTTGCGTGGTGTTTTATCACGCCTGAGATATAGTTAAATGCCCTTGCTGTTCTTTCAGTCCTGTTATCAGACAATTTCCGTCCCTCCTCGGAGTTCTTTGTTTTAGTGGTGGCTGCAGCCGCCGCCATGACCATGGCCGCCGCAGGTGAACTCCGGACTGAACTTCAAGAGAGCACCCTTTCCCAGCTGGGCGAGGTTCTCGCCTACAGTGCCTTCCTCAGCACGAAAGACCTCAATGCCCATTGCCGCGAGCTTGCCCAGGGCCCCCGCGCCAATACCGCCGACCACAATGCTGTCAACGCTCTCTCCACCAAGGGCCTTCAGCGGGCTGCACATGCCGTGGGCATGGTGTGCGTCATTATTCATCAAAACCTTGTGTCCGCCGTCTTCGGTGTCCACCACCACAAATGCTCCCGCTGAACCGAAATGCCCGAATACCGTGCTCTCAAGACCCTCGTCCGATTCTACTGGAAAACATACTTTCATCTTTCAACCCTCCTTGGATGGACTTGCCATCCCATGTTGTTATGGCCCGCAGTGTTGCCTCTGATTTGCCTTTACTGTAAGCCTGCTGGCCCGGTTCGGTATTACATATTGTTTTTGAGTTCACTTCTCACAGATGTCTCTATCCATCACAATGGCCTTGCACCCCGAAAGGGCGTCCGCCACCTTTGCACGCGCCGAGGACAGTATGCGCTGGACCGTACCGCGGGAGATGCCCATCTTTTGGCCTGCCTCCTCCTGCGTCAGGCCGTCGCGGTCGCAAAGCACCAGTGCCTCAAGCTCGTCCAGATAGAGCTCCACGCGCTCGAGCTCTCCCATGGGAATGCCTGTGGGCTTGTACGCCTTGCCCCTGAAAGCGCAGGCGCAGTTGCGTGGTTTCTTAGTGCGCGGCATATGGGGGAATACCTTTTGTTTTGTGCATATGCACATTATAAGGCCCAAGGGGATGTTCTGTCAACCTGTCAAGGCAATATTATTAAATGGAACTGTCCGGGAGGATTATTGCTGACTGATGGAGCCTGAAAGAAATCCCACAATAGCCAAAGCGGCGATTGCCGCGGTCTCGGCCCTCAAGACATTAGGCCCAAGCCCCCTGGTTTTAAGCCCCACCCCAAGAGCAGCATCCACTTCCTCTGGCGCAAAACCGCCCTCCGGGCCTATGACAACATGTGTGTCCTCCAAAGCCATAGCATCATTGGCAGATAACTGACGAGTCTCGTCCTCATAGAAGATAAACCCGTCAATATTGTCCGCCCCATCAATGAACCGCATGAACTCAATCGGCTCATGAATCTGTGGGGTAGAGGTTCTGCCAGACTGCCGCGCAGCCTCAAGGGCAATTTTGTTCCAGCGCTCAAGCTTACCCACCCTCTTAAGCTGGCTCCTTTTAGTTATCACGGGAACGATAGCGCTTACGCCGAGCTCGGTGGCCTTCTCAATGACCAGCTCCATCTTCGCGCCCTTTCTCAGAAGTCCCTGAACTAATATTATTCCTTTTTCAGTATCTCCCCTTGAGGGGAGGACATCAAGCACTTCGAGCTTTACCTCGCCCTTGCTCACGCCTGAAATTCTGGTGCTTGCTGAGAAGCCCTCAGGGCCGAATACCGTAAGAGTGTCCCCCCGGCGCATGCGGAGCACATTGTTCAGATAGCGTGCCTCGTCACCTGTTACGGTTATTTGTGCCCCAGGGGAGAGGTCAGTGGAGATAAAGGTGAGAAACAGCCTGGGCATTTCAGTGGTATCAGTCGGCCTCGAGGGCGCGTTTTTTCATATGCTCGTCGTGCTTGCGCACTGCCTCGAAGGTAATGAAATTAATACCCAGCTTGATGGGGCTCTTTCTCAGGAGCTTGGGGAGTTCCTCCACGAACTGGAAGGAGCCCTCCTCCCATCCAAGGATGTCCATTATGTTCTTTTCGGCAAGGTGCTCTACGGTCACCTTCACGAACTGCTCTGGCATGACCTTCTTGTCTATCATTATGCCGATGAAGGACCTGTCCTCGTTCTGCCCGTCCTTTACGGCCTGCTTCAGGCCTTCGAGGTTCATGTAGCCTTCCTTCTGCACAAAGTCCCCGAACCGCTCGCCTTCCTCGCGCGCGGAGGCCAGCAGAAGGCGGCCCTCCTCGAAGATAAAGCACTTGTTCTGTTCATCGGAGGTGACGAACAGGACCCCCGACTTCTTGTTCATGTCTATCCATTGCATCAGGTCCGTAATGGACAGGGAGCTTAGTTGTCCTTTTATTCCTTTCATGACCCTGCAAACATGCTCTTTATCTTGTTGGTAATACTTTCGTGCCCTTCCTCAAGTCCTCCAAGCTCATCCAGTTCCATTATCAGTTCCTTCTGTCTCTGGCTGAGCACTTTTGGTACCTTTAAGTTTACCACAACCACCTGGAAGCCTCTGTGCCTGGCCCCCAGCTCCTGTATGCCCTTGCCCCTCAGGCTGAAGCTTGCGCCCGGCTGTGTGCCCGGCGGGATCTTGAGCTTTGCGGTGCCCTCAAGCGTTGGCACCTCTATCTCCGTGCCAAGTGCGGCCTGGGAAAATGAGATGGTTGCCTGGCAGTAGATGTCAGCACCGTCGCGGCTGAAGTATTCATGCGGCAGCACGGAGATGACGATGTAGAGGTCGCCCGGAGGGCCGCCCGCAGAGCCTGCGTCTCCCTCTCCGGTCATGCGCAGACGGTTGCCAGAGTCAACGCCGGCGGGGATCTTCACGGAGATCATCCCCGGCTCCTGCACCTTGCCGGCCCCGTCACACACGCTGCATGGGTCGGTCACATGCTGTCCGGTGCCTCCACAGCGGCCGCAGGTCTTTGCGATGCTGAAAAACCCCTGCTGGAACCTGAGCTGGCCCGCGCCACGGCAGTCCGGGCATGTGGACTTCTGCTTTGAAGCAGACCCCGTGGCCCCGCAGTCCGCGCAGTCCTTCCACCTCTGGACCTCGATCTCTTTCTCCACACCGGAGGCCGCTTCCTCAAGCGTTATGTCCAGGTCGTAGCGAAGGTCGCTTCCCCTTGAGGCGCGCCCGGCGCGCGAGCGGCCCCCGGCGCCAAAGAAATCCCCAAAGACATCCTCGAACACGTCCGCGAACCCGCCAAAACCCTGGCCTCCGAAGGGGTCGAACCCGGCCCCTCTAAAGCCCTCGGCTGAGCCGAAGCGGTCGTAATTGGAGCGTTTATCCGGATCTGAGAGCACGGAGTAGGCCTCGCTTATGACCTTGAACTTCTCCTCTGCCTCCTTGTCCCCGGAGTTGCGGTCCGGGTGGTACTTCATTGCCAGCTTCCTGTAAGCACTCTTCAGCTCGTCCTCGCTGGCACCCTTTTCCACTCCGAGTATCTCGTAATAATCAGACATGTCCCACTCCGCGCGGGCTCATTGGCACACTATTCATCTTTCTTATCCACATCCT
>DAOWET010000113.1 GCA_030638335.1 Nitrospirota bacterium | reverse complement strand
TGGTAGACCCAGAAAATGTCTGGGCTACAAAACTCCAGCAGAAGTCGCTACTGTTGCACTTGCTCATTGAATGTGGGTGCTATAAAGAATCTGCATGACATAAAATAAGAACATCTGAAGGGAAACAAATGGGATCACTTGATGATATAAAGTTCGACTCAAACGGTCTTGTTCCGACGATCGTTCAGGAGGCGGACACCAAAGAGGTGCTCATGCTTGCATACATGAACGCGGAGTCCATCCGGATGACGCTTGAGAGCGGGTACACGCACTTCTGGTCACGCTCGCGCCAAGAGTACTGGAAAAAGGGCGAGACCTCCGGCAGCCTGCAGGAGGTCCGAGAACTCCTCTACGACTGCGACGGGGACACGCTCCTGGTACGTGTGAAACAGCACGGCTCAGGCGCGTGCCACACTGGTGAGAGGACCTGCTTCTTCAGAAAGCTCGAACAAACGGATTAGCAAACTGCAGGAACAACGGGAAGGAGTTTGAAATATGTCAGACTGTCTGTTCTGCAAGATAGCAGCCGGCGAGATACCGGCCGAGAAGGTCTATGAGGATGACGACGTTATCGCGTTCAACGACATAAACCCGCAGGCCCCCACCCATGTGCTCATTATCCCGAAGAGTCATATTGCAACGACAAACGACATAGCCCCTGAGGACGAGAAGGTTGTGGGCAAGCTCCTCACTACCGCGGCAAAGATCGCCAAAGACCGAGGCATTGATGCAAGCGGCTACCGCTCCGTGATGAACTGCAACGCTGACGCCGGACAGATGGTCTTCCATGTCCACCTGCATATGCTCGGCGGCCGCAAGATGTCCTGGCCTCCCGGGTAGCCAACGGGTTACATTTACTAGGTCGAGTCGACCCGACTCTGTAGCGTCATAAAGTTCAACCGTCGATCTCAAGTGTAAAAGGGGTCCGTGACCCCCTGAACCCGCTATCCTATGTTAGACAAGCTGGCGAGCGTCAAGAAATACAAAGATAGAATATGGTTAAAAGCAAAGGCTCTAAAGACACCATTGATCGCCAGTGCTAAAGGGGGCCATTCCCCCCACGGCCCCATTGATTAGGTTATGAGGGTGTTCCTGTCATCCGCCAAGGGTCTGCTCGATGGAGTCAAGACCTCGAAGTATCCCAACACAGCATAATATTAAAAGGTCAGATGCCCCTCTGAACAAGATGTATGATAAAATGTCCATAGTAGGAGGTGGATTGATGAAGATAAAGGTTGTAGTTCACCCAGCGGAGGAAGGGGGATACTGGGCAGAGGTTCCTGCCATCCCAGGCTGTCTGACCCAGGGCGATACGTGGGAAGAACTGTTAAGCAATATTTATGAGGCGATTGAAGCGTGCATGTCCGTGGACATCGAGGATATGGCGCTCTCCTCTGATGACAAAATTCTTGAAATTGCTGTATGAAAAGTATTTCGGGCAAGCGCCTGTGCAAACTTCTTGAAGAAAAGGGATGGCTTCTAAAAGCGGTCAAGGGCAGTCACCACGTTTATATGAAGCCCGGTAGAAAAGAAAGGATCAGCGTTCCGGTGCACGGCGGCAAAGACCTCAAGATAGGGCTTTAAAGAGCAATCATAAAAATAGCCGATATCAAAGACGAGGAGCTTTAAGAAGGGTAACGGGAACCGTGGCTCCGCAAGTGGAGCGGAACCGGATCGCTTTCAGGTTAATAGATTCGCACCAAAACAAAGACGCCTACAAACACAACAACATTATCTTGGTAAAACCTTTCCCTTTGACCCCTTCCCTTTGAATAGATATTCCTCTTTACTAATTTTATGTAGCACAATAAAAAATGTGATATGGTATTTTTAATATCAACATGATAAAAGAGAGGTCATTATGATTGAACGCTACACACGGCCCGAGATGGGCGGCATATGGACGCAGGACAACAAGTTCAGAAAATGGCTGGACGTGGAGATAGCGGTCTGCGAGGCCTGGGCTGAAAAAAGAAAGATACCAAAGAAGGCACTTGCCGTCATAAAGAAACGCGCTGACTTCACCGTTAGTCGCATTGACGAGATCGAGCTGGAGGTTAAGCACGATGTAATCGCCTTCCTTACGGCAGTGGCCGAGAACGTGGGCCCTGAGTCGCGCTATATACATCTGGGCCTGACGTCCTCTGATGTTGGGGACACTGCACAGGGGCTTTTACTAAAAGAATCCGCAACACTTCTTATTAAAGACGTAAAGGCTTTAAGAGAGGTGTTAAAGGCACAGGCGCTTGAGCACAAGCACACTGTCTGCATCGGAAGATCCCATGGAGTACACGCGGAGCCCATGACCTTTGGCCTCAAGTTCGCACTGTGGTACGAGGAGATGGGCAGGAACCTTGAGAGGCTCGTGCGCGCAAAGAAGGCCGTAAGCGTTGGAAAGCTCTCGGGCGCGGTGGGTACGTTCAGTAATGTGCCTCCAGACCTGGAGGAGAAGGTGCTAAAAAAACTTGGGCTTGCCGCAGAGCCCCTGGCCACCCAGGTGGTGCAGCGCGACAGGCATGCTGAGTATCTGGGAGCCCTTGCGATCACAGCGGCCACGGTGGAGAAGATCGCGGTTGAGATCCGCCATCTCCAGCGCACAGAGGTCAGGGAGGCCGAAGAGCCGTTCAGGAAGGGACAGAAGGGCTCAAGCGCCATGCCACACAAACGCAATCCCGTGGGGTGTGAAAACCTTTCTGGTCTTGCCAGAGTGGTTCGCTCAAACTCCATTGCCGCACTTGAGAACGTGGCCCTCTGGCACGAGCGCGACATCTCGCACTCATCGGTTGAAAGGGTAATACTTCCAGATAGTTCCATCCTCGTGGACTACATGCTCGCTCGCATGACAGGCATTATCCGGGACATGCACATCTACCCAAAGCGCATGAAGGAGAACATGGACAGGAGCCTTGGGCTTCATAACTCCCAGCGCATCATGCTGGCCCTGATAGACAAGGGCATGACGCGCGAGGACGCGTATCTGATAGTGCAGCGCAATGCCATGAAATGCTGGAGCACACAGGTGTCCTTCATTGAGCTTTTAAAGAAAGACAAGCAAGTGCGAAAGCACCTGAAGGCCGGTGAGCTTAAGGGTCTCTTTGAGCTTAAGCCATTCCTTAAGCACGTGGACGTCCTGTTTAAACGGGTGTTTGGGTAACTTTTTCCTGTTATATCAACAAGGTATCATTTTTATACCTGCATATTTTTATATACCCCAGACTTGCCTGGAAAGTACCGGGAAAATGCCGGGGATAACAGTATATAAGGCTTGAGATATATGAGAAGACTCATACTCGCATCAGCCTCTCCAAGGAGAAGCAGCATACTTCAGGAGGCGGGCTTTAAGTTCAAGGTTGTACCAAGCCCCTATGAAGAGGAGTTCTATGGCGGGCTAACGCCTGAGCAACTGGCCCTTACGCTCTCCGCGCACAAGGCCGCGCCGGTTGCCCGCGATAATCCGGATGCCGTGGTGCTTGCGGCAGACACCCTGGTGGTGCTTGATGATCTGGTCATGGGCAAGCCCTCAAGTGAGGCAGAGGCCCGGCAGATGCTTGGCTCTTTAAGCGGGCGCGCGCATATGGTTGTCACAGGCTTTACAGTGCAGTGCGAGGCAGAGGGAAGAACCGTTTCGCAGGCAGTTATTACATCGGTCAAGTTCAAGGCCCTCACGCAGGATGAGATAGCCGCGTATGTTGCCACGGGCGAGCCCCTGGACAAGGCAGGGGCATACGGCATTCAGGGCATAGGTTCAAGCCTGGTAGAAAATGTGGATGGCGACTACTTAAATGTTGTGGGACTTCCCCTTGATGAGGTTATTAATGTGTTAAAGGATTTTGATATTCGCGCTTCCTGATTCGCTTGTCATTATGCCTTACCCTTTTAGTATTGCCGTTATCTGTTGTTTCATCTTTTAAAAAGGAAACCCTGCTTGTCTGACGCGGAATTTGGTCGAATAAATAAATAATGAGACCAGTCGAACCATATAATTCTTATCCGACCGGGCACGGGATGTCGAAGAGTCGATCCGACTCGAAGAGTCGATCCGAGTCGAAGAGTCGATCCGAGCCGAAGAGTCGATCCGAGCCGAAGAGTCGATCCGAGCCGAAGAGTCGATCCGACTCGAAGACTCGATCCGAGCCGAAGATGCAAGGCGCGTGACCAGCCAAGGGCTGTGCTTACTATTGCCTTTCAATACATATAACCCAAGTTAAATGGGGTCCGTGACCCCGCAACAAAGAAGTCGGTACGACTCGCTCACGAGATGCGGTATATCCGTGTCCTTGGTTAATTGGATTCGAGGAAGTCTTTAAGTATGATGCTGCGTGACGGGTGTTTTAACTTGCGCAAAGCCTTGACCTCTATCTGTCTGATGCGCTCGCGCGTTACCTTGAACTCCCGCCCTATCTCCTCCAGGGTCATGGGGGATTCCATGCCAATGCCAAAGCGGCGGCGAAGGATGGCCGCCTCCTTGCGGTTAAGTGATATCAGCGCGTCCTCTATCTGTTTTTTGAGGTCATCGGTTATCACGTCATCAAGCGGGGAGGTCATGGACTTGTCCTCTATGAAATCCCCAAGATGGCTGTCGTCCTCCTCGCCAACAGGGGTCTCAAGCGAGATGGGCTCCCTGGACACCTTCTGGATGTTCTTCACGCGCTCCACCGGAAGGTTCACGCGCTTTGCTATCTGCTCGCTCGTGGGCTCCTGCCCGGTCTCCTGCACTATCTCCTGCGAGGTGCGGATTATCCGGTTTATGGTCTCCACCATATGCACGGGGATGCGGATGGTGCGCGACTGGTCAGCCAGCGCGCGCGTGATGGCCTGCCTTATCCACCATGTGGCGTATGTGGAGAACTTGTAGCCGCGCATGTATTCAAACTTGTCCACAGCGCGCATGAGCCCGATGTTGCCTTCCTGGATGATGTCCGAGAGGTTCAGGCCCTTGCCCATGTGCCTGCGCGCAATACTTATAACGAGCCGGAGGTTGGCCTCGGTAAGTTCCCACTTGGCCTCGGTAAGCTCGGTCAGTATCCCTTCTATGGTCTGCATGGCCCCGAGCATGTGCTCCTGCCCCATGCCAATGACATCGCTTGCCACCTCAATGGCCTCCCGGCAATTCAGGTATTCAACAATAAAGTCCTTCTTCCTGCTGGACCGCATATTCTCAGGGACCGCCTCAAGCTGCTCCGGCTTTACCTTCAGAGCGCGCAGGTCCTTTTCAAGCTCAGCCATACGGCGCGCGCGCTTCAGGGCCTGCTTCATCACGGACTCCACCTCGTTGGCCATTGCCGTGATGATGTCCTCCTTGAGCTTGAGGGCGGCAAGCTTATCACCAAATTCAGCCACCGTCTCCTTGTGCCTGCGTTCTATGAGCTTCGAGGCCTCGCCTGTGCGTATCTTCCGCGCATAGCCCTGTATCTTCCTCTGCAGCGCTCTGGCCTCCTGCACGGTATCGTTGAAAAGGCAGCACTTGTCCAGCATGTCAACGTCATGGTACTCCTCGTAGTTCAGCACCAGCCTCTGGAGCTGAGCGCCTCCGCCCATCACCTCAGAGCCTATGTCCTCCAGCCTGCGCATGGCCAGGGGGAAGCAGAAGACATCCGCAAGAAGGCTCTTCCTGCATTGCTCGATGCGCTTTGCGACCTCGATCTCCTCTTCCTTTTTCAGAAGCGGCTTTCCCGCCATCTCCTTGAGGTAGATCTTTATGGGCTCAAGGTCGCCATCCACCAGCTCCTCGGGCGCGGCATGGCCATTAATGTCGGTGCGCACCTTATTGCCGGACTTATTTTTTTTATCGTCTTTTTTCATCATGATGCCTGAAGAAGCTTTTTTCTG
>DAOWET010000211.1 GCA_030638335.1 Nitrospirota bacterium | reverse complement strand
GCGCTTCAGCGCGCTGTGCAGAACGAGAACACCAACACCTCGGGCGGGGCCCTGATCCTTGGTGACGGGCGGTACCAGCTAAGAGTCCCCGGAGAGTTCGACGACCCGCAGGAGCTTCTGAACCTCATAGTCGGCACCCATCAGGGACATCCTGTTTACCTCAAGAACCTTGCCGAGGTGAGCGACGGGTTCAAGGACGAGGCCAGCAGGAGCCGGCTTGACGGCATCGAGGCGGTGAGCATCTCGGTTAAAAAGCGCGCAGGGGAAAACGCGATAGAGATAACGGACGAGATAGACCGCATAATCGCCCGCGACCAGAGCACATGGCCCGATGGCACGAGCATCACAAAGCTCATGGACAAGGCCAAGCAGGTAAGGCTCATGGTGGAGGACCTGGAGAACAATATCCTCACCGGCCTGCTGCTTGTGGTGTGCGTGATGCTTTTTGCCCTTGGCATTAGAAACGCGATCCTTGTGAGCATGGCCATACCTTTTTCAATGTTCCTGTCATTCATGGTGCTGAAGGCGCTGGGCATAACCCTTAATAATGTAGTGCTTTTCAGCCTCACGCTGGCCCTTGGGATGCTCGTGGACAACGCTATCGTCATAGTGGAGAACATATACCGCCATCTGGAGCAGGGCGTGCCCAGGCTGAAGGCCGCAATGGGGGGCACCAGCGAGGTGGCCTACCCTGTCATAGGCTCAACCGTAACAACGCTTGTAGCCTTTTCCCCCATGCTCTTCTGGCCCGGCATCATGGGCGAGTTCATGGGATACCTGCCCCTTACCCTCATAATCACGCTATCGTCCAGCCTTTTCGTGGCAATGGTTATAAACCCCGCGCTGTGCTCGATCCTGATGAAGACCAGGGACGGGGTCAGGGAAGCTCGAACAGAAGAAGAGATAAGGGCGTCAAAGGAAGCCCCGGTGCGGATAGTGGGCCGGGTTCTCCCGGTTTACGTAGCCACGCTCAGGGCCGTGCTCAAGCACAGGGTGGTCGTGGTATGCACCGCATTTGCGCTGCTTGTGCTGCTGATAGAGGGGTGGCTTTTAGTTGTTGGTATTGAAAAACCCATTGAGTTCTTCCCTGACATTGCCCCGGGCTCGGCATACATAAACATACAGACCCCCGAGGGCGCGGACCTGGACTACACCGACGGCATATTAAAACAGATCGAGATGCGCGTAAACGGCATCTCCATGGAAAGCATCAACGATCCCGAGACAAAACGGGAGGACCTCTACAGGTCCTCGCTTGCCCTGAAGCCCCATACCACAAAGAGCGGGACGGCCTTTAGCAGCACAAGCGACCTGGAGGCTGTGGAGCATGTCTATACAAAGGCAGTGACCGTGGCGGGCGCTGGAAGCGCATTTGACCAGAACACGCCAAACCACGTGGCAGTGCAGTTCGTTGATTTCAAGGAGCGCAAGGAATCAACAAGAACATTCATAGATGAGATCCGCTACCGGATGGAGGACGTGCCCGGTGGGAAGATAACGGTCGAAGCGCAGCAGGAAGGCCCTCCCACGGGCGCGGCCATCAATATCGAGATAGCAGGGGACAATTACACAGTGCTCGGCTCAATAGCAAAGAAGATCAGGCAGGAGCTTGAAGGCCAGCCCCACGTGCAAGACGTGCGCGACGACTTTGACGAGGGCACTCCCACGGTACGGGTGAAGGTGGACCGCCAGAGGGCCGCGCTCTTCGGCCTTTCAACGGACACGATAGGTTTTGCGCTGAAGACAGGCTATAACGGCCTGGACGTATCCACCTTCAGAGAGGGCGGGGAAGACTACGACATAACCGTGCAGCTGTCAGGCCCTGACCGGAGGATGGCGGACATCCTGAGGGAGCTTATAATCCCCGCGCCTGACGGAAGGCTCGTGCCGCTTAGCACCCTGGCGAAGGTGGACTACTCCGGGAGCATCGGGAGCATACGCCGCATAGACAACGAGCGAGTGGTGACGGTCAAGGCAAACGTGGACGAGACAAAGATACCAGGACCGGTGGCAAGGGCTGAGGCAGAAAAACGCCTTGAGAAGTTCCAGCTTCCCTCGGGCTACAAGGTCCGCTTCACAGGCGAGTTCGAGTTCCAGAAAGAGTCCGAGGAGTTCCTCACAAAGGCATTCGTGGTAGCCCTGTTCCTGATATTCCTTGTGCTTGTGACACAGTTCAATTCCGTGATACAGCCATTTCTGATAATGACCCCTGTCATCCTCTCCCTTGGCGGGGCGTTTCTGGGCCTCAGTGTGCTGAGGCTGCCATTCGGGATAATAATGACCGGCGTGGGGGTCATCTCCCTTGCGGGCGTTGTGGTCAATAACGGCATAGTGCTGGTGGACTACATAAACAAGCTCGTGGCACGAGGCCACAAGGTCACGGAGGCCGTGGTGCTGGGAGGGGCCACACGCCTGCGCCCTGTCGTGCTTACGGCCATAACCACGATACTGGGCCTGCTGCCCATGGTAACCGGAGTGTCCTATGACTTCCATGCATGGGAGATATCCTGGGTGAGCGAATCAAGCATGTGGTGGCAGTCCATGGCCATAGTCGTCATCTTCGGCCTCATGGTATCCACCTTCCTGACCCTTGTGGTCGTACCCGCGCTCTATTCTCTCTTTGACTCCTGGAAGAGGTCCGCTTCGGGATGGGGCGGATTTATAAGAAAACTCTACTGGGCCCCATTTGAACGCATCACCGGGGAGAAGGTCCTGGGCGAGAAGGTGCTCAAGGATTAATCCTAGGAGAAGCGGGCTACTCCCTGTTCCTGCATGTACTGGGTGATAATGTCCAGGTGGGTGCGCTCCGACTCAAGCACCGTGCCGAGTATATCGAGATGTCGGCCCAGGCGCTTAAGCTCTTTGAGTTCGTTGAGGTAGCCCTCCACCATGCCCTCTTCCATCTTGAGCGCGATATCAAAGGAATCCTCACGGGATATGCTCATAAAGCGAAGCCTCCCGTAAAGGTCGCTGAGGTATTCCATGGTCCGTATGATAATGTCTTCTTTGGGCAAAGCGGGTTCGTCCGAGGGGTCGTCGTCAAAGGGGCCGTAGTC
>DAOWET010000155.1 GCA_030638335.1 Nitrospirota bacterium | reverse complement strand
TGTTATCCTGTCGCGTTCAGCAAGGCTGAGATGCCTGTATCCTTTTTCCATAACCACCAAGCGTACCAGCCAGGCAGCCACTACGCCAAGTGTTGCACTTCCTTATTGAACTGGGGAATTATTTTTTGGCAGGGGAACCGGTTATCTCGAGCATGCGGTCAAGAGAGTGTTTTGCCTGGATACGAATGTCCTCTTCGACTTTTACGACGTTGACCATCTCCTTTAGAGAATGCAGCACGCTCTCAAGCGTGGTCTTCTTCATGTTCGGGCATATCATGTCACCCCTGAGCGCGTGGAATGTCTTGCCGGGGTTTTCCTTGCCAAGGCGGTACATGAGGCCCACTTCCGTTCCCACGATGAACTCGTTATGGTCGCTTGCCGTGGAGTAGCGGAGCATGCCCGACGTGCTGGTGACGTGGTCCGCAAGCTCAAGCACTTCAGGGCGGCACTCGGGGTGGGCCATGAACAGGGCATCCGGGTGCTCCCTGCGGGCAGCCTCCACGTCACGAGCCTGTATCCTGTCGTGCACGTGGCAGAAGCCGTCCCAGGAGATTATCTCCTTGTCCGTGTTCTTCCTGGCCCAGTCCGAGAGGTTTTTATCCGGCACGCAGATGATCTTTTTGTCAGGGAGGGAGCTTACAACGTCTATAACGTTGGCCGAGGTGCAGCATATGTCCACAGCGGCCTTCACCTCTGCCGTGGTGTTGACGTAGGCCACCACAGGTGCTCCGGGGTGGTCGCGTTTTATGTCGTTTATGGAATATTCCTTTGGGTAAACCAGCGATGGCTTGTCCTCGTACCCTGGAAAACTCTTCCAGAAGTCCCTTGGGCTGTCAGCCCTTATCATGGCCGCCATGGGGCAGGTGGCCCCTATCTCCGGCAGCAGCACGGTCTTGTCCGGCGAGAGAATGGATGCGCTCTCAGCCATGAAGTCCACACCGCAGAAGACTATGACGTCACATTCAATTGTGGAGGCGGTGCGGGAGAGTTCCAGGGAGTCTCCGGTGAAGTCCGCGATGTCCTGCACCTCTTCGCGCTGGTAGTTGTGCGCGATGATCACCGCGTTTCGCTGTTCCTTGAGTCTGAGTATCTCTTCGGCTATATCGGATGATGGTGTGTTCATTGGGTTCTTATGTAAGCCTCCGACGATGAATTTGTATATATGATGCTCCCGTCCGAGCGCACTATCTTGCGGACCGTGCGGCTTTGAGAGGGAGATATGTACATGCTTTTCTTTCCATGGTAGCGGTCAAAGACCTTCTTTATGTAACGGCGCGTCTCGCCATAGGGCGGCACTCCTCCGAATTTATCGATAGTGGACGGGCCGCAGTTGTAGGCGGCAATGGCAAGCTCCAGGTTGCCTTTAAAACGCTCGATGAGGTATCGAAGGTACTTCACGCCGCCTTCGATGTTGTCCTTGGGGTCAAAGGGGTCCTGCACGCCCAGGTGCGTGGCAGTGTCCGGCATGAGCTGCATCAGGCCCATGGCCCCGGAGCGGGAGATGGCTAGTTCGTTGAAGTTGCTCTCTGTGGATATGACGGCTGTCACGAGCGTGGGGTCCACACGGTAGCGAGCGGATATCCGCTTTATGGTGCTCTGGAACTCGTGCAGAGGGGAGGATACCCATGAGCGTCCCCTTGCGAGGCTCTCGTTCTCAAGGTAGGGCTTGTCCGTGAGCAGGAGGGTGCCGTTTTCGTCCGTGTACACGTACATCTCGGCCGCTATGGATGTTGATACCCCCCCTGCGCCAAAGAGCTGAAATATGACCAGTAATGCAGCAACTAATACTGCTATATACCTCATGTAAAACTTTATCATTCGATGACGGACTTTGTCAAAGGTTTAAAAGCGCTGTTGTTTTTTGCTCTTTACTCCTGCTACAATTGCCAGCATGGAAATGCGAAAGAGGCTTATAGAAGTGGTCAGGGAGCGTTCGTTCTTACAGAGCGACGAGCCTGTGTTCAAGCTCGCCTCGGGCGAGATGAGCAAGGTGTATTTCGACCTCCGTCTGACCACGCTCTCTCCAGAGGGCCAGCACCTGATAGGCAACCTCATGTTCGACAAGCTTGATGAGCTTGGCCTTAAACCCAAGGCCGCGGGAGGCCTTACCATGGGCGCGGACCCTGTTGCCAGTGCGCTGGCCCATGTCTCGCACATGAAGGGAAGCCCCATCGAGGCACTTGTCATCCGCAAGGAGCCAAAGGACCACGGCAGGGGCCGGCAGATAGAGGGCGGGGTGGAAGAGGGCGACGATATCGTCATCATAGACGATGTGCTCACCACCGGCGGCTCCACCATAAAGGCCGTAGAAATCGCCCGTTCCTATGGCCTCAACGTGCTTGCTGCCATCGTTGTGCTCGACCGCTGCGAGAAGAACGGCAAGGCCAATGTTGAGGAGCACTGCCCGCTTTATTCTCTATTGGAAATGAACGACTTCGGCTGAGGGGCCCGGTTTCCACTTCTGTTTTCACCCATTCGAGAAGCAAGCAGCCTTGTTAGGAGGATTCTTGATTTTTCAGACTATTCGATATGGATTACTTTGAAGTTCGTCTTGTTTGTTTTTTCCTCCGGGAGCGTTCTATCCAGAGTTTTTCCTTCTGCGCGGATAAAAGAGTCACTTTTACCGTCTCGATGTCCATGTCTTTTACAGTCTCTATATATTCTCTGACCAGTTCCAATTTTTCCTTGGACATTTCTTCAAGCAGGTCCTGTATAAGGATTTGCTCAAACTTTGTTACCTTTTGTTTTTCTTTTTTGAAAAAGTCCGAGAGTTCTATGTTAAGTCCGTTGCAGATTTTACTTAAGACAGAGAGCCCGGCATCCCGCTTGCCCGTCTCCAACTGGCTCAAATAAAAAGGCGTCCTGAATCCTATGATTTCAGCAAGTTGCGCCTGTGTCAGCCCTGCTTTATTTCTTAACTCTTTTATCCTCTTGCCGTAATCCATACCTATTAACTTTACTTTTTGCTAAATAAAAAGGAAATGTATCTTTTGCTAATACAATGCTTGACATTAAATAGAGCAATTGGTAGTATGTAAAAATACGAGTTGCTACATACCCGCGAAAATTGTAGTAGCTTTTACATATCTTTAAGGGGAGGTATTTTAAGGATGAACTGTTGGGAATTCAAGAAGTGCGGGCGTGAGAAAGGCGGGGCAAAGGCCGAGGCATCAGGTTTGTGTCCGGCAATCCCTTACCACGGTAAGCACTGCGCAAGGGTATCCGGTACTTTATGCGGCGGTGAGATCCAGGGCACGTTTGCGGTCAAATTCGCAAACTGCATGCAGTGCGACTTCTACATGAGCGAGCATTACGACAAGACCTATAGCGGTGCTGTTCCAGAGAAACGTTAGGAGTATAAGTGTCCAGCATCAAGGGCGGGGGTCGAGGGGGTCATGGATCCCTCTTGAACTGGAGCGTCCAGCTTTGACCGTTTCGGGGGATCGTGGAGAAATAAAACTCTTCACTCAAGCGTGGCTATCTTTAACTTGTTTTTGTCTGTTTTGGCGTTGAAGGGTTTTTTAGTTGCAGGGGAACTTGGCCTTTGCGGCCGAGATGCAGACCATCTGGAGCATCCCTCCTGTGGTCTGCTTGCATAGCTGTACAGCGCCCGCCCGTGCCGCACAGTTTGAAGCGCCAGCCCCGCCACCGCCCTGAGTGGATGATGTGCTTGTGGTGAATGCCTGGGCCTTCTGCATCTGGTCCATTTTGAGCTTGAGCTCTTCGAGCTTGGCTTGTTGCTGCGCGTTCAGGCTCTCAAGCTTTTTCATGTAATCGGCCTGCGCCTGTGCCCTGCGGGCCTCTGTGGTGGAATCTATCATGGCCTCAATAACCTCGGCTGAGAGTCCCATCTTCTTGAGCGCCATTATTTCTTTTAGCGAGAATTTCCTGTAGGCCGCACCCGTGGACCTGATCTGTGCTGAGATAAGCCTGTCCTCAAGACCCTGCTTTTTTATATCCACCACCTCGGCCACGGTGAGGCCCGGCGGGCCGATTAGGGCCAGGGAGTACTTAAGCGGGAGGTAATCGATCAGACCGGGATGGGTTTTTGCCATGCTCGCGATTTGT
Organism: Nitrospirota bacterium; assembly: GCA_030638335.1. GTDB lineage: Bacteria > Nitrospirota > Thermodesulfovibrionia > Thermodesulfovibrionales > JdFR-86 > DAOWET01. Next base: position 9,228 of record DAOWET010000155.1, on the reverse strand, counting down.
GCGGTATTGCCTTTTTTTGTTAGCAGGGGCGCAAGAGCCATGAGTGCTTCTTTGCGCCTGACTGAGTGCGGGTAACTATCGAGATACCCAGACAGGACAACTATTGTGCCCTGGGCCTTTGCGTGCTCAAATGCCACGTTCTCAAGCTCAAGGGCCTCAAACTGCTTCTTCGCCTTCGCATCATACCCGCAATGCTGATATTGGGCAAGGAACTCTTCGTATCCTGCCTTTGTATTCCTTTCAACATAATCCTGCCATACGCTTTCACATTCACGTTGCTTACTCTGGATATATTCCTGTGGCGTGATGGTCTGAGTGGAGTCCATTCTGACCAGACTGTATCCTTCGAGCCTCTGACGACCCGTTTGCTCATCAAGCATACGAATGGAACTCCCGCCCAGGCCTTTTTCAAGAGAAATATAATATGTTTTGCCGGGCTCTGCCTTGAAAGTCTTCGTAAAGTAAAACTCCGGGAAATTCACAGCGTCGCTGGTATTCGTGTAATAGTCCTGGACAATCTCTACCTTGATGTTGCCCGGGCATGAATAAAAATACACATAGTTGCTATTTAACATACGTCCGATTATCGTCCCGTTTGCCTCTGCCCTGTATTCTGCTCCTGAACCCTTCACAGCAGGCTTCCTCAAAACATATACAAGGGCCTTGTCAGGAAGGGGTTTAAGCTCTTTGGCAAGAAGGTTTGCCTGAGGATCGGCCAGGGGAACTGAGGCGCACCCGGCAAGCAGGAACATAGAAATCAGAATAAGAGCAACTCTCATGTGAGCTTTTGATAACATCCGCATAAGTATCGCCTCCCGAGGCTTTAATTAAATGCTTGCAATATTATATATTTCGACTTTTAGAATCAGTCACATATTATGCCACAAATCTATAACCATCGAGAGAGGGATAAGGGTGTTTTTCTTAGAAGAGGTCTTTTAATGTTTCTGGGTTGGCCTGTTCAGTTCTCAACATCCCAGAGGCGGGGGTCGAGGGCGTCGCGAAGGCCCTCGCCTGCGAAGTTGTAGCATGCTCCTGTTTTCAGGAGTAGTTCTTCAACACTTGGGAAATCTTTTCAGCCAGTAGCGGCAGGTCAGCTAGCACAGTTTCCCATATTATTGATGCGTCCACGTTCAGGTAGTCGTGTACGAGCTTGTTACGCATATCGGACATCTTTTTCCATGGCAGGTCGGGATGCGCGTCCATGATATCCTTCGGGACTTTCCTGACGGCTTCGCCAATTACCAGAAAATTTCTGATAACCGCATCAATTACTATGGGATTTGAGGAAAACCCCTCATAATCATAACCTTCAGTGTATTTTGCAATGGTTTGAATTGCCTCGGCAATGTCGTGCAGATACAGGCGGAAGTCTCTATCCGACATAGACTACCTGTTTAAGTATTTTTTCTTTCAGAAATGGTTTTAGAGCGTCTGGCGTAACGAGATCAACTTTTCTGTGTAGCAGTCTGGAGAGATATTCTTCAAGGTCAAGGAACTCGAAAAACCCTACTGATTTCTCAAACTCCACAAGTACATCCACATCACTGCTCTTGGTCATTTCTCCCCTTGCCGCAGAGCCGAAGACCCCAAGTGTTTTCACTGGAAAGCGGTTTTGTATTTCGCTTTTATGCTCTTTTAATATCTCAATGGTATCCATGAGTAATTATAACAAATATCTTTTTTATTCGAAGAGGTCTTTTGAAGTTTGTTGCCAGTATATATATAATTAGTCTTCAACATCCCAGAGGCGGGGTCACGGACCCCATATAACTGGAGCGTCCAGCTTCGATTGCTTCGGGGGATACGTGGAGAAATATAACTCTTTCCTCTGTTTTTGGCCTTCTCTTTTTCTCTAATGGAGAGTTTGTTGTGTTTTCAGTTCTCAACGTCCCAGATGCGGGGGTCGAGGGCGTCACGTAGGCCTTCGCCTACGAGGTTGTAACTGAGCACCGTGATGAGGATGGAGAGGCCCGGATACAGCGAGAGCCACCAGGCGATCTCTATGTAGTTTCTGCCAGTGGTGAGGATGTTGCCCCAGCTCGACGCCGGAGGCTGAACACCGAGGCCAAGGAAGCTCAGGCCGCTCTCAAGCAAAATGGCCCCGGCCACGCCGAAGGTGGCGGCCACGAAGACAGGCGAGAGGGCGTTTGGGAGTATGTGGCGGAAGATTATCCGCCCGTTGCTTGCCCCCGAGGCCCTTGCCGCAAGCACGAAGTCGCGTTCCTTAAGGGAGAGGAATTCCGCGCGCACAAGGCGGGATACGTCCATCCAGCTTGTAAAGCCGATTATGACCATTATTATGAAGATGCTCGGCCCTACGATGGCAATGACCGCAAGTATAAGGAAAAAGCTCGGGAAGGTGAGCATTACGTCCACAAGCCGCATGAGCACCGCGTCCACCTTGCCCCCGAAGAACCCGGCAAGAGAGCCTATTATTATGCCTATGAAGACGGATATGCCAACTGCCACAAACCCCACGGACAGGGAGACGCGGCTTCCGTAGATCATGCGCGAGAGCACGTCACGGCCAAGGTCGTCGGTGCCAAGCAGGTGTGTGCCCCCGGGAGGGGAGAGGATGTTATCCACATCTATCGCCGTGGGCTCAAATGGAGCGAGCAACGGGGCGAACACTGCCACAAAGGCAAGGACCATGACCGTAGCCGCCCCGGCCATGGCGAGTTTGTTTCTTGCAAACCGTCTCAGGGTTATGGAGGCGTGCATTAATCCGCCCCCTTGACCCGGATGCGGGGATCCGCAAACGCGTATGATATGTCGGCCAGCAGGTTGCCCAGAAGGGTCAGGGTCGAGCCTATGACCAGTATGCCCATTATGGTCGGATAATCCCGTGCCCAGACCGAATCTATGAAGAGCTTGCCCATGCCGGGTATGGCGAATATGGTCTCGAATATCACGCTTCCGCCAATGAGGGCCGGCACCATGAGCCCTATGATGGTCACAATGGGCATGAGGGCGTTCTTGAATGCATGGCGTATGATGACCTGGGCCTCCGTAAGCCCCTTTGCGCGCGCGGTGCGTATGTAGTCCTGCCTGATCACCTCCAGCATGCTGGAGCGGCTGTAGCGGCTCATGCCGGCCACGCCCCCGAAGGCCGAGACCCCCACCGGGAGTATCAGGTGCTTTGCAATGTCCAGTATCTTCTCAAACGCGTTCATGCCCGAGGTGTCCACGCTCTGTATGCCGGATATGGGCAGCACCCCGAGGTAAACGCCAAAGAGTATCATCAGCAGCAGGGCGAGCCAGAACCCGGGCGTTGAAAAACCTATGAACACCACCACCGTGGATATCTTGTCGAACCAGGAGTATTGCCGGACAGCGGAGAGCACTCCTATGGGTATGGCTATGGAGAATATGACGATGATCGAGAGGATGTTGATGCCCAGGGTGATGGGAATGCGCTCCAGTATCTTGTCCGTGACCTTGCGCTCGTCCACAAAGGACGTGCCGAAGTCAAAACGCACGAACCGTCCAAGCCAGGAGACGTATTGTTCGTGGACCGGCCTGTCCAGCCCATAGAGCCTCCTGAGGTTCTCCACCGACTCGGCAGATGCCTTGAGGGACATCTCGGTCTGGACCTGTGCGGCGTCGCCCGGGGCCAGGTGTATAACGCCAAAGGATATCAGCGTGATCCCGAACAACAGGGGGACCATCAGTATGATCCGTCTCAGTATGTAAATGGACATGGGATATATTAGCATGCAGTGGTATTTCCGGCGTATCGCGGCGCTTGCACAAAACATTGGCTATGCGGCGCGTGCGGGGGTATAATATCAGGCAACAATAAAATTCCTGCGAGGTGTCTATGGCTATTAGCAAGGGAAATCTCATAGCTGTCGTGTTGCTGGTGGTTGGCGTAGTGCTGCTTGTGCTTGGTTTCCAGGAGCATGGGGCCTTTGCCTCGAAGATCACCCGCGCCCTGGGCAACAGGCCCTCCAACGAGGTGCTGGCATATTTCGTCGGTGGTGGGGTGTGCGCACTGGCAGGCGTGTTCAAGCTGATAAAAAAATAGGCCCTGACCGGAGATGCAAAAAATATTTCATTGTGCAGTATCTCACCTGGGGAGGGTGAATGCTCAGGCCCATACTTGTAGGAAGATAGCTAATTTCATAAAGGTCTATCTGCAGGAGGCTTTTCCTGTATTGTTGAGATGCAAATTATGATAATATATGTAATTATTTGCATATGCGAGAAGTTGTGTGCTGGTTTTGTTGAAGAGGAGGTTGGGTCTTGAAAGCAAAGGTGGTATTGATTGCGGCTCTTATGCTTTGTGTGGCCCTGGTTGGTTCCGCGTTTGCACTTCCGCCAGGCAAGACCACGGTCATTGAGACCAAGATGGGTAATGTGACCTTCAGCGGCGACGCTCACAAGGCCAAAAGGATCGGCTGCATGGACTGCCACAAGTCCACATTCAAGAAGGCTGCCGACGCACTGGCAATGCCTGTGCCCCACAAGGCTGGCGAGGCCTGCGGCACGTGCCACAACGGCGACAAGGCCTTCTCGGTCACGGCTTCCTGCAAGAACTGCCACAAGAAGTAAGGTCTTATGATCACATGGAAGGGCGGATGCGAGAGCGTTCGCCCTTCTTTTGTGCCTGCCGCGAGGGCTTGAGCACTATCATGCCCAGCGGGGGAATGGTCAAGTTCATGGAGCAGGGCCACTGGTTGAAGGGTATATCGTCCGCCTGTACCTCACCGCTGTTTCCCATGTTGCTGCCCCAGAAGGAGGAAGAGTCCGAGTTCATCACCTCCAGGTACGCGCCTCCACTGGGTACGCCGACGCGGTAATCAATGCGGGGAACAGGGGTGAAATTGAAGACAAAGACAAGGAAATCCTCCGGGTTGCGAGCCCTGCGCATGAAGGAGACCACGCATGAGTCAGCGTCGCTGAAATCAATCCATTCGAATCCAGCGGGATCGAAATCCAGCTCGTGGAGCGCTGGTTCGTTGGTGACCAGGCGGTTGAGGCTCGCTACATAGTCCTGAAGCTTCTGGTGGGAGTTGTGCTCAAGCAGCCCCCACTGTATGCTTGTGGCTGAGTCCCATTCATCGAACTGCCCGATGTCTCCACCCATGAAGATCATCTTCTTGCCGGGGTGTGCGTACATGTAGCCGTAGAGCAGGCGAAGGTTCGCGAACTTCTGCCAGATGTCGCCGGGCATCTTGTCCAGGAGAGAGCGCTTTCCGTGGACCACCTCGTCGTGGCTCAGCACGAGCACGAAGTTCTCGTGGAAGGCGTATATGAGCCCGAAGGTGAGCAGGTGGTGGTGGTATTTGCGGAAGACCGGCTCCTTGGTGAAGTACTCCAGTATGTCATGCATCCAGCCCATGTTCCATTTGAGGCTGAAACCCAGGCCGCCCGTGTACGTGGGGCGGGATACCATGGGCCATGCGGTGGATTCCTCCGCTATGGTCAGCACTCCGGGGTAATCCCTGTGGCAGAGTTCGTTGAAGCGCTTGATGAACTCGATGGCCTCGATGTTCTCGTTTCCACCGAACTTGTTCGGGATCCATTGCCCTTCCTCGCGTGAGTAGTCCAGGTACAGCATGGAGGCCACGGCGTCCACCCTGAGGCCGTCAATGTGGTATTTCTTCAGCCAGAAGAGCGCGCTGTTCAAGAGAAAATTGACAACCTCGTTCCTTCCGTAGTTGAAAATGAGCGTGCCCCAGTCCATATGCTCTCGCATGTGGGGGTGTTCGTGCTCGTAGAGGAATGTGCCGTCAAAGTGCGCAATGCCATGGGCGTCCTTTGGGAAATGCGCAGGGACCCAGTCCATCAAGACGCCTATGCCGTTTTTGTGACAGTGGTCAACAAAGTACATGAAGTCCTCTGGCGTGCCGAAACGGCTCGTGACCGCGAAGTACCCCAGCACCTGGTAGCCCCATGAGGCGTCATATGGGTGCTCCTGCACCGGGAGCACCTGGATGTGAGTGTATCCGAGGCGTTTGACGTAGTCCGCGAGCTTGTGCGCCAGCTCCCTGAACGTGAGGAATCCGCCTTCAGGCGTGCGCATCCATGAGCCCAGGTGGACCTCATAGGTGGAAATGGCTGAAGAGTGCCAGTCCTTGCTTGCGCGCTCCTCCATCCACTTGCCGTCCTTCCACTGGTACTTGTCCATGTCCCAGATGACAGAAGCGGTCATGGGCCTCAGCTCCGAGAAGAAGCCGTATGGGTCGGCCTTGAGCAAAACCCCGGCGTCCGTGCGGAGTTCGAACTTGTAGAGGTCGCCCTCCTTCAGGCCAGGCATGAAAAGCTCCCAGACCCCGCTTGAACCCCTGCTCCTCATTGGATGGCGACGGCCGTCCCAGAAATTGAAATCCCCAACAACGCTTACGCCGTGGGCATTAGGGGCCCAGACAGCCAGGCTCACGCCACTTACCCCGGACTCCTCGCGCAAGTGCGCCCCGAGGCGCTCGAACTTGTTGTAGTGTGTGCCTTCGCTTATGAGGTGCAGGTCGAAGTCGCTGAGAACCGGGGGGAAGCTATAGGGGTCGTATGTCTCGTGCTCGACCTTGTCTGCGTATATTGCTTTTATACGATAGGCAGAGCATTCGAGCTTTGCTTTAACCTTTGCCTCGAACAGGCCTCCGTCCAGGGCCAGGTTCATGGGGATGCTCTTTTTGCCGGAGACCACGAACGCCTCAAGCGCGTCGGGCAGGTAGGCCCGCACCACTGTGCCGCCTGCACCGTCTGGATGGGCCCCGAGCAGCTCAAAGGGATTATGGTCTCTGCCTTCAAGGATGCGGCTGAAATGCTCTTTTAATGCCTGCATGTCTTGAGAGTACCGGATGGCCTGGTGCATGTCAAGGGTTTACACTGTAGCATTGCCATACATCCATGGATTATAATTAACCCATGGGGAACGTAAAGAAGCTCAGGGACGGCACCGAAGTAACTCTCAGGCTCCTGACCAGGGACGATACTGACAAGCTGCATGCCTTCTTTGTCACCTTGAGCGAGAAGGCCAGGGAGTTTCTCTACGACGACGTAACCGACCGCAAGGTGGTGGAATCGTGGACTGGCAATATCGACTATAACAATGTTGTTCCCATTGTGGCCGAGGCCGGGGGCGAGATAGTGGCCGACGGCACCTTGCATAAACGCAACAACGGCCCCTCGCGGCATATCGGGCGCATCAGGGTGGTGATCAGGGAAGATTTCATTGGCAAGGGCCTGGGTATTCTCATAACGAACGAGCTTACCGTGATAGCGAGGGCGCGAAAGCTCTCAAGCCTCTATGCAACTCTTGCCTCCAGGAGCGAGGCAGCCGCCATCAAGGCGGTGGAGAACCAGGGGTTCGAGCGCTTTGCCGTGCTGCCGAACTTCCTGATGGACCGGAACGGCAACCTTGAGAACGCGGTTGTGCTTGTCAAGGATATTTAGCCCGCATTAGTGTCTAGCCGCATTATTGATAAACCTTCCATAAGCCTATGTTCCCTTTGCTTTGTATTTATACGTTTTGTTATGCTTATAAACCCGGATAAGCCAAGCTAATACTTTGATTTGAATTGCCAACTGGTTTTCCTTGTCAGGTAAGTGTTATATTTTATAGCCTTCTGACCGGGGTCGGATCATGTAACCCCTTTGGAATTATCCTGGGCGTCCTGGCCGGATCGTAATTTAGCAAGAAGAAGGAGGATGGTTGTTTTGCAGAAAACAAACAAGTTTCTCGTATTGGCAGTAGTCATAGTACTTTCCCTTTCGGTTTTCGCGATGATCGCATTTGCGACTGCTAATCCTGAGGCAGCGCAGGAGGCGGCAACCGAAGCCACGGGATCTCTGAAGCCCTGGTGGTTCTGGCCCTTGGTGCTGTTCGTTCTTTCGTTCGTACTAGGTATTTTCGCCGTGCTTGCAGGTGTTGGCGGAGGCGTGCTGTATGTGCCCATTGTAAGCGGGTTCCTGCCCTTCCACCTGGACTTTGTCAGGGGAGCGGGCCTTATCGTCGCCCTTGCAGGAGCGCTTGCGGCTGGCCCGGGCCTGCTCAAGAAGGGGATGGCCGACCTCAGGCTCGCCATACCCATGGCGCTCATCGCCTCGACTTGCGCGATCGTCGGCGCGATGATCGGCCTTGCACTTCCCACGCATATAGTCCAGACACTGCTTGGGGCAACCATCCTGATGATCGTGGTCATCATGATAAAGGCCAAGAAGAGCGAGTTCCCGGACGTGCAGAAGCCCGATGCGCTCTCGCAGGCGCTGAGGATTTCCGGTGTGTACTACGAGCCCACCCTTGACAGGAACGTTTCCTGGCAGATACACAGGACTCCCGTAGGTCTTGCCCTGTTCGTGATAATTGGCGTTATGGCCGGCATGTTCGGCCTTGGCGCCGGATGGGCCAATGTCCCGGTGCTGAACCTGGTACTGGGCGCTCCCATCAAGATATCGGTTGCCACGAGCAAATTCCTGCTCTCCATCACTGATACCTCTGCCGCATGGATATACATGAACAACGGTGCGGTGCTCCCCCTCATGGTGGTGCCTTCGGTTGTGGGCATCATGCTCGGCTCTTTCATAGGGGTTCGGGTTCTGGCAGTGACGAAGCCCGCCATTATCCGCATAATGGTCATCGTGGTGCTTGGTGTTGCAGGGCTCAAGGCCCTCCAAAAGGGCCTGTCGCTCTGGGGAGTCTTTTAATGGGTAATTTACAGGAGGATATATAGATGGCTGATACAGATAACAAACCCACGGCTACAGAGGAACAGATACTCTACGCAGGCCTGCTCAACAAGGGCATGGCCATTGGGCTGCTGGGCCTGATAGTTACATTCGCCATATACGCCAGCGGCATACTGGAGCCCGTGATACCTCTGGAGGACGTGCAGAAGTACTGGGTAATGCCTGTCAACGATTACCTGGACGCAACCGGCATAGAGGCGGGCTGGGCATGGATCGGGAATCTTGGCAAGGGCGACATGCTGAACTTCCTGCCCATAGCCTTCCTTTCGGGCCTCACCATTTTCACCTATATGGCGATACTGCCGGGCCTTTGGAGGAAGAAGGACATGGCCTACGTGGTGATCTGCGTCGTGGAGATCATAGTCCTCACAGTCGCAGCGTCCGGCATCCTGGGCTCAGGCGGCCACTAGGCGCATCTTTACCAGCTGTTACTGGCGGCTCCCCTTTCCCGGGGAGCCGTTTTTTTATTACCTTCCCGCACTCCATGATTCCACTCAAAGCAGCCCGGGCAAATAGAGATTGCATTGCTTTTTG
>DAOWET010000134.1 GCA_030638335.1 Nitrospirota bacterium | reverse complement strand
GATTATTTTGTGTTTAAGGTCGCGCTTTAATCCCCGATGCACTCGAACCAAATCCTTCAGGTGAGAGAATGACCCTTCAAGTCCATTTGTGGTGTTTGGAATGCATAGTTCAGGGTATTTCCTATAAGTAAAAAGATACGGCAAGTTAGTCTTCAAGCTTCGATATGCAGAGCGCAATCTTCTATGTGTAAATGGTCGCCTGTTCGTCTCTGGATTCACAGTGCGTTCATTTAAAAACTCACTCCATTTCTTATGCCATGCCTCAAGCTCCAGAGTAAACGATTCCTCATCGGCATTGCGCAAACCATGCACCAGTTCTCTGAGTTCAATGCCTGCTAAAAGCTTGGGTCTCATTGTGAGGTATCTTGTGATGATCGCCTTCTGATGAAAGTGGCACATCTGCACAGGTAAATCCTCGTAAACGCCCTTTATGCCTGGCTTTCCATCTGCCACCACTGCCTGTATAACAAAGCCCTCAGACTCAAGAGTGTCTCGTGCGCATTGGTATTCTTCGCGTGTCTCACGCTCAATCTCTAACCAGTAGACGTTCTCCTTTTGGTGATGGTCACGTACTACGAGATAGCCTCTTGTGCGCCCAAAGAAGGTGCAGTCCATAACAGCAATCATCTTTCGTGGAGCTATTGATGGAGGGGGCGGTTCATAGGAGCGTAGCTCCTTGCGAACCCAGCTTGAATAACGATTATATTTAGAAGAAAGTTGTTTGACTGTGTGGCGATTATAAACATAGTCATGCCAGAGAGATGAACGAAGTCTTGAGGGCTTCCTGATGCTGCCAAATGATTGCTTACACTCTGCACAAAGATAGCGTTGAACGCCTAATTCAAACCCTTTCTTTTTAGTATTACAAGAGCCACAATAAGGGCATTTTTTCCCTCATCCTAGACCTCACTGTAGTTAAGTGTATTTAACCTCTTGTCATTATTACATTAATTGGCGTTTTCAGACCCTGAAATTTGTAATTACGTCAGATCTTTTGTCTTGTCTTATATCGAATTATTCATAACGCCTCGCTACTTGTAGCACGGTTTCTGATTTAGTGTAGATGCGAGGCGTGACCTTATGAAAGTAAAGGCGTACTGTCCTACTTAGAGAACACGCCGAGTGGCTCACAACAAAGCAGATGTGCTGAATCAGGAAGCGTGGCGGGCTAGCCCTCGCAGACAGACCTGAGCATAGTTGAAATGCTGCTGGTCCCGGCGCCGTCGTACTGGTCTGACCGGGCGGGCATGCCGAGGAAGAAGCCCTGGACATATCCAACTCCCAGGTACCTGAGCGTATCGAACTCTTCCTTTGATTCCACGCCCTCGGCAATGAGCGAGGTGCCCATCCTTGAAGCCATCATGACCACTCCCTCCACAAGGTCCCGCTTCCTCTCAAAGGAATCCACGTCCTTTATGAAGGTCCTGTCAAGCTTGATGTACTCGGGCTCCATCCAGAGCAGGTGGTAGAGGTAAGGCGAGCGGACCCCTATGTCGTCCAGGGCAAAGCGGAAACCGAGGCGCCTGAAGCTCTGCACGCACCGGGTTACTTCCATTGTGCTTTCCATGCCCATGCTCTCCGAGAGCTCGAACACGACGCGGGAGGCCGGGATGTCAAGCTCGGAAAGCAGGTCCATAAGGCCGCCCAGGTCAGTGGAGAGCTCCAGGAGCGTGGAGCCCTTGATATTTATGAACAGCCTGCTGTCCGGCGGAAGCGGGCCGGAGGTCCTGAGCGCGGAGCCCATGCATGCCATGTCCAGTTTAAGAAGCACGTCCTCGGAGAGTTCTCCGCAATTGTTGAATAAAGGACCAGGGCTCTCAAAGGGAGTGCCCTCGGGCCCCCTTAAAAGGGCCTCGAACCCCACGGGTGTAGTATCTCTTAGATCGACGATGGGCTGGAACATAGTGGAATAGAATCCCCTGCGCAATAGTCTGGACACTACCTCGTCTTTTTTTGTCCAGGTGCTCATTGCATGATGCCAAGCTTCTGTAATGCCCCCTTCAGCACGCTCACGCTCACGGGTTTCTCAAAATAGAAATCAGCGCCAAGGCTGTACGCCTCCTGCATTACCTCGGGATTGCCAAACCCGGTCATCATTATCACCTTGGTATCGTTGTGCATTTTCTTTACATGGTCGAGGATAAGTATCCCCTCCTTGTGCTGCACACCCGTGAGCCTTATGTCCGCAATGACCGCGTCATAAACATTATGCTCAAGCAGGCCCATGGAGTCCTCCATGGTCTCGGCAGTGTCCACCTCGATCTCCGGCTCCGCAAGGAGTTTCCTCAATGCAATCAGAAAAGCGACCTCATCGTCTATTACCAGCAGTCTCTTACCCATGTTTTCCTCCTGAACTAAATACAAAGCAAAAGGGGTGCCAAACTTCAGGGATCAATAAAATAGAATGAAATCAGGAGATTACGGTTTAAACAGATGGCCCGGGATGTTTCAATATTTGAAATCCGTCTCAAAGTGATACGGGAAAATGAGAAATATCAATCGCCTTTGCGGTCCTTGATCTTGCGATATAGAGTGGCCCGGGATATGCCCAGAAGCTCGGATGCCTTCTGCACGTCCCCTCCGCACTGATCGACGATGCTGGCGATGTGCTCCTCCTCCACCTCCTGAAGGCTCATGGTCCCACCGGTGTCAGGCCGCGCAGCAGCCGCAGGCGCGCCCGAGACCCCGGGCATGTGCTCAAGGGATATGGGCTTGCCCCTGGCAAGAAGGACCGCCCTCTCCAGCACGTTCTTGAGCTCGCGGATGTTGCCCGGCCACCGATAGGCCACGAGGGCACCCATCACCGCCGGGTCTATTTCCATCCCCTCATGACCCATGTTGGCAAGGAAGTGCCTGACATAGCCGGGGATGTCCGAGTTCCTGCGGTTAAGGGGGACTATTGTCATGGGGAGAACGTTGATGCGGAAGAAAAGGTCGTTTCTGAACCTGCCCTCCCCGACCTCCCTCTGCAGATCGCGGTTGGTGGCGCAGATCAGGCGGAAATCGCTGTGCCTGACCTTGACCTCGCCAACCCTCCTGTATGATTTCTCCTCTATCACTTTCAGAAACTGGGCCTGGACCGATATGTCCATGTCGCCGATCTCGTCCAGTAAAAGCGTGCCGCGGTCAGCCACCTCAACCAGGCCCTCGCGGTCACACACGGCAGAGGTGAAGGCCCCTTTGGCGTGCCCGAAGAGCTCGCTTGCAAGCAGGTCCCCCCTGAGGCTCGAGCAGTTGACCTCCACAAAGCTCTCCGACGCCCGGGCGCTGCGTTCATGAATCCAGTGGGCCAGCACTCCCTTGCCCACCCCGGTCTCGCCCTGTAGCAGTACGGTCGAATCGTTCTCCGCCGCAAGCTGGGCATACTCCATGGTCTCCTTTGCCGCCGGGCTCTCGCCGAAATGCATGGAGGACTTCTTCTCAAGGCGCTTGCGGGTCATATCCACCCTGCGGAGGCCGCCCACCTCTATACTCTTTCTCAGGAAAACGTCCAGCTCGCCCATGTCCACGGGCTTTGTGAGAAAATTGTCAGCGCCTTTTTTAAGCGCGTCCACTGCCTCAGGCACGTCCCCGGCACCGGTTATCACCACTATGGCGATGTCCGGATACTCCGCCCTGACCTCTGGCACGAAGTCCAGCCCGTTGCCGTCGGGCAGGTTCTTGTCCAGCAGGATCGCGTCGAACCGTTCCGCCTCGAACAGGGCGCGGGCCTCCTTTAAAGTAGCCGCCTCGCTGGTGCCGTAGCCGGCCTTTTCCAGAAATTTCCTGTACCCGAAGAGGACCGAGGGCTCGTCGTCAACCAGCAGCACCGTGGGCTTCATCTATCCGCGCTCCTTATCTTTGTATTCCTCCGGGTATTCCACCGGGTATTCCAACGGCAACCTTACTTCCACCGTAAGCCCCGGTCCATCGTCGTTGTTCCAGGCAGAGACCGAACCGTTGTGGCTCTCGATAAAATGCTTTACAATGCTCAGGCCAAGGCCCGTGCCCCCGCGCCTGGTGGAATAAAAAGGCTCGAATATTCGCTCCGGTTCGTCCTGAATGCCGCTGCCGGAATCCCTGACCTGCATCCTTATGATACCACCTTCGGGCAGGAACACCTGAAAACCTATCCCAGCGCCCTCCGGGCTGTGCTGGACCGCGTTCTCAAGCAGGTTTAAAAAAACCTGCTGCAGCCTCTCTGAGTCACAGAACAACTCCACGTCCCGGGTATCATCGGACATGCTGAACTCCACAGTGCTCGTCCTGTTCATGGGGGAGTGCTGCCAGAGGTCCAGCACCGAAGAGCAGATGTCCGAGATCCTCTCCCTCCTGAAATGCATCCTCTCAACAGGCTTCCCAAGGTCCAGCATGTCGTTCATGAGCACTGAGAGCCTCTCCACCTGGAGCTTCATGTGGTACAGGAACTCCTTGTACTCCGGGTCCTCCCCAAGGTCGGCGGCAAGGGCGTCGGATATCGCCATGATGGCATTAAGGGGGTTACGCACCTCGTGCGCCACGCCCCCTGAGAGCTTTCCTATGACCTCCATCTTCTGTGCCGCGGCCAGTGAGGCCGAGAGCTTCTCACGCTCGATCTCGTTTGCCACGTACCTGGCGAAGATCTCGGCCACGAGCATGTCCTCGGCGCCGAACTCGCGGTCCGGGGCCCCGATCACCGTGATGGCCCCGACCAGACAGGAATCCACGTCCACCACCGGCACTGTCATGGCTGATGAGGCAAGGAACCTGGCTGAGAAGAATTCCGTCCGGGGTATGCCGAAAAAAGGGCCGTCAGAATTCGTTAGCCTGCTGCCCTCATGCAATTCTCTTCCGAAAAGCTCCTGGCTGGAGAATACCACCTGCTCCTCGTGCTCGTTGCTTTGCGCGCTCTCGGCCAGCACCTGGGCCTCAGAGCCCTGCAATCTCAGCACGAACACCCTTATGACACCAAGCAGGTCTGAAAGCGTCATAGCCACGTGCCCGCAATGCCTGCCAAAGGTCTCCCCCGGTGTGGTGGCTATCCTGTAGACAGCTTGCAGGGCCTCCTGCCGCTGCTTGAGCATCTGTTCGGCCTTGACCCGTTCGCTCACGTCCCTGGCATGCAGCAGCACAGCGTCCCTGTCCAGGAACTTTAAATTGTGGGAGGTCGCCTCGATAAACATGCTCTCTCCGCCGCTCTTGCGATGCACCCACCGGCCCTGGTAACGGTCGCTACCGTCATCTTCCCCCGGGCATATGTCGTCAAAGCTCAGCCCCGAGATCTCCTCCTCGGTATACCCGTAATGCAGCAGGGCGGTCTCGTTTGCGGCCAGTATTTTCCGGCTTGCCGCATCGAGGACGAATAGCGGCACGGGCCCCTTGTCGAACAGGAGCCTGTACTTCTCCTCGGACTCCTTGAGCTTCGTTTCGGCGCGATGGCGGTACAGGGCCATCTCAATGGCTATGTGGAGTTCCCTCTCATGGATGGGCTTGAGGATGTAGCCGTATGGCTCGGTGACCTTGGCCCTCTCCATGATGACCTGGTTGCCGTAGGCCGTAAGGTAGATAACAGGGATGGAATATCTCTTCCTTATCTCCTCGGCAGCCGTGACGCCGTCCATCTCGCCGCGGAGCTTGATGTCCATCAGCACCATGTCCGGGGACGCCTGGCCAGCCCGGACAATGGCCTCCTCCCCGGTGGTCACAATGTCCAGGACCTCGTAGTCCAGTACTTCGAGCTTGTCCTTGAGGCTCAGGGCCACGATACCCTCATCCTCCACAACGAGGATGCGGGCAAGTTTTTCCGATTTCTTGCCGGAGCGGTCCATTTCCCTCATTTCCAAATACTCGTACCAGGTTAAAAATACAAGAAAAAAGCGGTTGAGATATTGTATCAGGAAATATGTATCCATGACCATACAAATATCAGGACAATTATAATAAAGGGCAAGATCCCGCCAGGCCTCCGCGCTCCGCGGCGATGAGCACGTTTCTTGTCTATACCTAATGGAACTGCTATCATAGTGAACACCGCAGTGGGGGCCACTGCGCACAATGCGGGGGACAGCCGGATGGAAGCAGGGATCGACCTCTATATTACAAACATCAGGGACCTCATCAGGGGCCGCAAATGGGCGAGCCTCCGTGAGATGGTGGCCCAGCTGCCCGCTCCCGATGTAGCGGACATGCTCCTTGGACTTGAGAAACCGGAACAGGTACTGTTCTT
>DAOWET010000231.1 GCA_030638335.1 Nitrospirota bacterium | reverse complement strand
TTCTCGAAGGCCCCGCTTCTGTAACCCTCGGAGAGCCTTTTGAAGAAGTCGGTCGCCCCTCCGCAGTGGCCGTATCTCCTGTTCAGGAGGTTCAGGTCGAAGGTGTCGGCTGAGCTTTCCTGTGCCTGCGAGAACTGCATCTCAACGCCTGCGAGGGAGGTGGTCAGAAACTCGGTCACTGAGCTGTCCGAGCCAGCTAGAGCTGCGGAGAGCACGACCATCACAAGCCCCCTGCCAAGCCCCCTCAGGTGGTCCCTGCCGCGGTAGTGCCCAAGCTCGTGCGCAAGCACGAAGGCCAGCTCGTTCTCCGTGGCAGCGCCGTTTATCAGGGCGGAGTACATAACGATGTTCCCCCCGGGCAGCGCTCCCGCGTTTTCCACCGGTGAGTTCTCGATGTGCACCCTGTATTGGAGTTCAGGGAGGTCGGCATGCTCCACAAGCGAGTCCAGGATGCCCTGGAGTTCCCGCTCCGCGGGCGTGCGCTCGCCAGAGTCCATGGCGGATGTGAAGATCTTCCCCATAGCCTGCTCAAGATCAAGGGGCATCCTCCGGGTGGCTGCGTCCACGAGGAGCCCTAAAACGGTATAGGCCAGCAGGATCAGGAGCGTCAGCCCTCCTATGAGTACGGCAAATTCCTTGAGCGGGTGCTCCCTGGAGACGTTTACGTTTCCCTTAAGTTCCCTTGGCGTGTACTTCACCCGGCCTCTTCGTAAAAGATGGCTGTGCCGTATGCCAGGGCCTCGATGCTGCCCACCATTTTCCGCTTGTTAGCGCTTTGTCCGATGGACGATGTCTCCACGCGGCAGTTGAGCACAAGGTCCGCGCCCTTGGCGGCTTCTGCCATCCTGAGCGTAGCCTCCCTCCTTGCGCGGTCCACCAGGGACGCGTAGGACGAGACCTCGCCGCCGAAGATGTTCCTGAGGCCGGCCAGGATGCGTTTGAAATAGTCTATGGAGATGACCGCGCTTCCCATCACGAGCCTGCTTTCGCGTACTGTCCTGCCGGTGCGCGGCTGGGTCTTGAGGCTCACAAGGGGCATGGACAGTATCTCCTGCTCCCTTTTCTCGATGGAGCGGTAGTGCCTCCGCTCGGCGATGGTGCCCGAGATGTAGCCAATGGCCACAAGCAGTAGAAATATTATTAGATCGTACATCTTCGCCCTCCTATTCGACCATTACGGCGGTGCCGTATACGTAAAGCTCTGCCGCGCCCTGGGCAACGGAGGAGGTGGAGAACCTGACGTTTATGACCGCGTTTGCGCCCTTTTGCTCTGCCTGGGTGAGCATGCGCTTTACGGCCTCGCTCCTTGAGTCGTTAAGGAGTTCGGTATAGCCCTTGAGCTCTCCTCCTACGATGTTCTTGAATCCGGCCATAATGTCCCTGCCCATGTGTTTGGCCCTGACGGTGCTTCCTGCCACCAGGCCGAAATGCTCAACAATGCTCTTGCCTGGTACGCTCTCGATGCTGGTAATAATCATGATGCCTCCTTTAATATTGTTGCTGAGTTGGGATACATGATGCATTATATAACTTTTTTGCTTGAAATGATTAAAAAGGGGCACGTTTTTGCAACATTGTCTTTGGTTAGGGCGGGGCTTGAATTAATAAGGCCCAACCCTTTTTGTTTTCTTGTATGGGGCGGGCTGGCATTTACCAAGGATTTTGTCCGGAAAAAATGATATATTTTTGGTATGCCAGCCAACCTGCCGCCTGAATACTACGAGGCCGAGAAGCTCTACAAGGAGGCCCAGGACACCGAGGCCAGGATAAGCGCGCTTGAGGCTCTGATATCAACCGTACCCAAGCACAAGGGTACTGATAAATTGCGCGCGGACATGCGCAAGCGGCTCTCAAAGCTCCGCGTGTCAGGGTCCAAGAGCAAAAAGGGCGGGCGCGACCTCTACAGCGTCCAGCGCGAGGGTGCCTCACAGGCAGCTCTCATGGGCTTTGCAAACGCTGGCAAGAGCGCCCTGGTGGAGGCGCTCACCAACGCCCGTCCCGTAGTCGCCGAATACCCCATGAGCACCGTGATGCCGATGAGCGGGATGCTCCCCTTTGAGGACATATACATCCAGCTTGTGGACCTTCCCCCCATAGGGCACGAGTCCTCTGACGGGTGGATCTCCGGCATCATTCGAAACTCTGACGTGGTGCTCGTGGCCGTGGACCTCTCGGACGCCCCGGAGGTCCAGGCCGAACTCCTCCTTGAGCAGCTTGCTTCATGGCGCATAAATGACAAGCGCCTTATAGTAGTCGCCACAAAGAGCGACCTCCCGGGCGCGGCTGAAGGGTTTATCAAACTCAGGGAGACGCTCCCTGAAGGACACATTGCCGTATCCGTCTCCACGCTCTCGGGCACGGGGCTGGAGCAGCTTAAAAGAGAAGTATTTGACGCCTCGGACATAATCAGGGTGTATTCCAAGCATCCAGGCAAGGAACCGGACATGAAGACCCCGTTTACCATGCCTGCCGGGACAACGGTGATCGGGCTGGCTAGTAAGATACACAAGGATTTCGTCTCGAACATCAAGCACGCCCGTGTCTGGGGCTCGGCAAAGATACAGGGACAGAAGGTCCAGCGTGATTACGCCCTTAAGGACAGGGACATCGTTGAGATCCACTTATAGGCTCACAACTCTGCATATGATAAAGTATGCACTGGTAGTTATATAAGTAATTCTTATTAGAAATCTGGTTGATATTTTGGTATGTATAGGTTAGGCTATTTTCGGCTTTTATGGCCTATGGTATATAGTCCAACACGCTTATTACTCATGTCCTGGGAGGAAACAATGGCTAAAAAAACAGCAAAGAAATCCATCGGCAGATCCAAGAAGTGGGTCTACTTCTTTGGCGATGGCAAGGCCGACGGCAAGGCCCAGATGAAGAACCTGCTTGGCGGCAAGGGCGCAAACCTTGCCGAGATGGTCTCGCTCGGGATTCCCGTGCCCCCGGGATACACTATTACCACCGAGGTGTGCACGGAGTTCTTCAAGAACAGGAACCGTTACCCGCAGGGCCTCAAGGAACAGGCTCAAAAGGCACTTGCAAGGACAGAGAAGATAATGGGCAAGAAGTTCGGGGACCCCAAGGACCCTCTCCTGTTCTCTGTGCGCTCCGGCGCAAGGGCCTCCATGCCGGGCATGATGGAGACCGTACTGAACGTGGGTCTCACCACAAAGACCATACCCGGCCTCATCAAGAAGACCAACAACCCGCGCTTTGTCTACGACGCCTACCGCAGGCTCATGATGATGTACTCAGACGTTGTGATGGAGAAGGCCGCGGGCATCGAGCCAAAGACAGAACACGACGGCATCCGCCACAAGCTTGAGGCTGAGATCAAGCGCGTCAAGAAGCAAAAGGGCTACAAGAGCGACACAGACCTCACGGTCATCGACCTCATGAAGCTCTGCGATGTCTTCAAGGTGATAATAAAGAAGACACTGGGAAAGCCCTTCCCGGACGACCACGACAAGCAGCTCTGGGGCGGCATAAGCGCAGTCTTCTCCTCCTGGATGGGCAGGCGCGCCATAGCATACAGAAGGATCGAGAAGCTCCCCGACGACTGGGGCACGGCTGTCAATGTGCAGGCCATGGTGTTTGGCAACACGGGCGACGACTCTGCCACTGGCGTGGCATTCACCCGCAACCCCGCCACCGGCGAGAACGCGTTCTTTGGCGAGTGGCTCACGAACGCCCAGGGCGAGGACGTTGTGGCAGGCATACGCACCGCATACCCGATCAACATCCACACCAAGACCAGGGACACCAAACACCTGCCCTCGCTGGAGGAGATGTGGCCCAAGCTCTACAAGCAGCTCTACAGGATCCAGAACAAGCTCGAAAAACATTACACGGACATGCAGGACATTGAGTTCACGATCCAGGACAAGAAGCTATGGATGCTCCAGACCCGTACGGGCAAGCGCAACGGACAGTCCGCCATACGCATGGCGGTGGAGATGGCCAAAGCGGGCCTCATAAGCAGGCAGACCGCCATCATGAGGGTCAACCCTGACCAGCTCGACGAGCTCCTGCACCCAAGCGTTGACGCGGGCGAGGAGAAAAAGGCGAAGCTCATCGCAAAGGGCCTCCCGGCCGGGCCGGGCGGTGCGCTAGGGCGCGTGGTGCTCACCGCTGACGAGGCCGAGGCATGGGCCAAACGCGGGGAGCAGGTAATCCTTGTGCGCAGCGAGACCAGCCCCGAGGACGTGCACGGCATGCACGCGGCAGAGGCCATCCTCACGGCCAAGGGCGGCATGACCAGCCACGCGGCCCTCGTTGCCCGCGGCTGGGGTATGTGCTGCATAGTCGGGTGCGGGGATCTGGACATCGACCTTAAAAAGAAAGTCATCAACGTAAACGGCATGAAGATAAAGCAGGGCGACTGGATCACCTTAAACGGCACAAAGGGCCTGGTGTTCAAGGGCACGCTCAAGCTCAACCCCGCGGACCCGGAGCACAACAAGTGGTACAAGGAGCTCATGGGCTGGGCAGACCAGTTCCGCACCCTCAATGTCCGCACCAACGCCGAGAGCCCCTCTGACGCAAAGGCCGCCATAAAATTCGGCGCCGAGGGCATAGGGCTCTGCCGCACGGAGCACATGTTCTTCGAGGCCGACCGCATCACCGCGGTGAGGCAGATGATACTAAGCGACGACCTGGCCGGGCGCGAGCGCGCACTTGCCAAGCTCCTGCCCATACAGAGGAAGGATTTCAAGGGCATATTCAAGGCCATGGCCGGTCTGCCCGTCACCGTGCGGCTCCTAGACCCGCCCCTGCACGAGTTCCTTCCCCATACTGAGAAGGACCTGAGGGCGCTGGCAAAGTCCATGCGCGTGCCTTATGACAAGCTCAGGGTCAGGAACGAGGCCCTGCATGAGTTCAACCCCATGCTTGGGCATCGTGGCTGCCGCCTCGGAGTCACCTTCCCGGAGATCTACGCCATGCAGGCCCGGGCCATCATGGAAGCAGCATGCGAGTTGAAGAAAAAGAAGGTCAAGGTTTACCCCGAGATCATGATCCCGCTTGTGGGCCTTGTGAGCGAGCTCAAGGACATGAGGGAAGTGGTCATCAGTGTTGCCGAGGAAGTGCAGAAGAAGCTAAAGGTCAAGGTCGCCTACACCGTGGGCACGATGATAGAGCTTCCGCGCGCCTGCATCACGGCTGACGAGATCGCCCATTATGCCGACTTCTTCTCCTTTGGCACGAACGACCTTACCCAGACCACCTACGGCCTGTCCCGAGACGACTCAGGCCGCTTTCTGCCCCACTACGTGGAGTACGGCCTGCTCCAGGAAGACCCCTTTGTCTCTATTGACCAGGAGGGTGTTGGCGAGCTCATGAAGATGGCCGTAAAGAAGGGCCGTTCCGTGAAGGGTGACCTCAAGATGGGCATCTGCGGCGAGCACGGCGGTGAGCCAAAGAGCGTGGAATTCTGCCACCGCATCGGCCTTGACTATGTGAGCTGTTCACCATACAGGGTTCCCGTTGCCAGGTTCGCGGCAGCGCAGGCTGCCCTCAGGGACTAAGCCCTGAAAGTGGCATGAAAACAGCATGAGAAAACCCGAAGGGGGGCAGGATCTGCCCCCCTTTTTTTGTGGAGAGTATCTGTAAGTGCTGGTTTATATGTATGTCTATATTTGTAAATTTACCTTGACACGCACTCCGTATACGGATAATCTTTATTGTTATGGGCTTGCGTATTGCTAAAAAATATATAACTGATCTGCACACCAAGCAGGCAGACCCGCAGCTGTGGCCGGACTTCCTGACAGGTCTGCCCGACCGTGCCGCCACCATCCGCAAGCTCAACGAGGTCTATGAGAAATTCGGTCGTAATGTGGTCATCTTCTTCCGCATAGACAACATAGAGCCCTACCTTGCCAAGTACGGCACCGAACGCCATGTGGAGATCATCGAGTGGGCAGCCGCCATCCTGAGGACCACCATGGACAACTACGGCGGTTTCGTTGGTACTGTCGGGACCCACGAGTTCCTGGCCGTTTGCAGGAAGTCGGGGTGCAAGGAGTTCACTGATGAGGCTGTGAAGGCCTTCAGAAAGAGGGTAAGGGATTTCTACAAGCCCGGTGACCTGAAGGACGGGGCGGTTCTGAGCTTCTCCACAAACGGCGGTGAGACGGTACGGTTGGGCCTGATGGACCTTAAGCACTGCACCACTGAAAACAACTGTGATGTACCCAGGGAGAAGTTCCTGGCTCATCTCAAAAAGACCTGCGCCTAACCCCCACGCTTCCTGATTCGCCCATCTACTGCGTAATAAGCCGCTCGAAGTACGAAAAAGTACTCCTTCGCGGCTTCTTACTTGTATATGAACGAATCAGAAACCGTCAAAGTTTGCAGTCTCTGATTTACAGAAATCAACGGCAAATCAGAAACCGTGGGTGCCACGGGCACCTTATTTTTTTAACAGATCAGATACGCCGTGGCCCCCGGTCATGGACCGGGCTTAAAAGGTCGCCACGACCCGACCAGTATCCTCCTAAAGCAAATCACTTTCAATACAGGAAAAGTTTCTACGTTGCGTACACTTGTTAGCGGTCGGGGGCTGACGGCTTCGGTTAAAAGGGGCCCGTGGCTCACTGCGTGAGGGCTTATTTGGTCGAGTCGACCCGTTGTGTCTTCTTTAAAAGATCAACAAGAACGCTTTAAAGATGAGATGCTCTCGTTACTTCTCCTGAAGACGTCAGAGGCGAAAGCCACAAGTTGAAAGGGGCCCGTGGCCCCCGGCGTAGGGCGGCCAGCGCGTCCAGAGAGTCGTATTTATATGGGTATTTGATAATTAAATGTTGAGAGTGGCGGGCAGAATGTATTATCGTATCTATATGTCATCACCCAGAAAGAGACGGAGATGTCAGGAGATAACATAGCAGACGGCTTCATTGACGAGAACACCAGGTGTGAGGAATGCGGACAGTTCCCACCGGACCACGAACCTATTTGTCCCAACAACCCTGCCTTGAGCGTAGCGGACCCTGCCACTGTTCTCAAGGAGCTGGAGGACAAGCTGGCGAAGCTTGAGAACTCCAGCACACCTGACTTCGAGGTCATCACGGACCTGCTGGCAAAGATCGAATCCGTCCGTTCCCATGTACGCCCCTGTGGGGATGAGAACAGTTCCTCCGGGGGATAGCCTCCCGCCTTTTGTTGCACTGCGTCACATTCCATTATAGAATCAGGTTATGGATATCCCCGGGCTGAATGACATCCCCAATTGCTGGGAGGTGATGGATTGTGATGAGGACACGTGCAGGCAGTGTCCGGCGCATCCTGATATGGGAAAGGAGTGCTGGAAGGTAACAGGCACATTGTGCGCCCACGGCATGCTCAGGAAGGCAGACCTCTCCGAGAAGATAATCCACTGCAGGAGCAACTGCATATATTACAAGGAGCACATAAAGAAGGTTTACCCTTAGCCCGCATACCGTTCACCTCAGGTCGTTGAAATCCCTTCTTACCTCATCAAGCTTCTCCTTGTACCTTACCCCGTCACCGTAATCAATGAAGTTCTTATATCGGCTGTGCATGGTCCTCAGCCTCCGTGCGTGCTTTATGGGGCACCAGTACTGCTCGGTGCGGGCGCCTATCTCCATCGTCATGGCTATAACGCCGTTTACGTATCCGCAGTACACGCAGTTAATCTTCTCAATGGTGTTTAAATAGCTGAGATAATGGCGGTCTATGATTATGTAGTCCTTTCTCTTTACCTTGGGCATGCCGTAGGCAGGGAAGCAGATGAACTGGAAGGCCGTGGCAAAAAGGTCAAGGAGCGCCACCGGGACAATGCAGGACCATATGACTGGGACGGTGAGCATGTTCAAGAAGGAGGCTTCATAGAGGTAGCGGGGAAGCTTCTTTACAAGTATCTTGTGCTGTGCCTTTATCTTCTTCTCAAAGCGTATCTTCCTGGCCCGTATCTCATAGAAGAACTCCTCTTCCTTTTTCTGTATCTCTATGAGGAGCTCTTCTTCCATCTGCTTTATCTGCCGCACCAGCCGCTGTATCCTGTCGTTCATGTCCGCATGCCCCCGTTGGTCAATATTTGGATTTATATCTTATAGCTTAACAGCCTTTTCGCAAACGGGTTAAAATCTCTCCCCCAAGCTGATATAATCTTTAATAAAGCTGTGCAATAAAGGAGGACGACATGAGGACACTGCCTATACTGGTCATTGCGGTCATGATCCTTGCTGCTTTCACACTGGCCCCTGCTTCTGGAAATGCGGGCAACGTGGACAATGGAAAGAAGCTCTATAACGACCCCACGCTTGGCGGGAGCACCAACCCAAAAAGCTGCAACACCTGCCATCCCGGCGGGAAGGGCATTGAACATGCAGGCACGAAGGAGTACGCCTCGCTTATGGGCATGAAGGTCAACGCGCTTGAGGACGTGGTCAATATCTGCATCGAGCGTCCGCTTGGGGGAAAGGCGCTTGCAGATGACTCCCAGGAGATGAAGGACATAGTGTCGTATATAAAGTCTTTGGGCAAATAGGACCAAGCATCCCGTTTCTGCAAGGGATCTAGTCTTTAAGGATGTCTACCTTGAACCCCAGCTTGCGCACTGCTTTGTACACGTCCTTCTTGTCCATAGACCCGGGGTTGAAGCTCACGTCGATAATGTCGGTGTTGTAGTCCACGGTGGCGCTGTTGATGCCGTCCTTTTGGGTGAGCACGGTCTCCATGTCCGCCGCACAATCGCGGCATGTGATGCCGTGGGCCTTGAAGCGCATCCTTTCGGTCTCTATTCCTATTTTGGCCTTGTCGCTCATATGGTGCCTCCCTTTGCCCCCTCCTCTTTATTTTAGCAGGATATTGTAGCAGGCCGATCGCTGGATCGCCAAAATAAAACGGGGTGTGTCCCTATTTAATTCTATTTAACGTTGCTGACTGTCCGCAGAGGATTACAGGTCTTTGAGCAATCTCTTGATATCACTGGCCCTTAGGGTAGAAACTTCCGACTTGTCATAGATAGAAAGCAGAAAGACGGTGGAGTTCTCAACCAGTATATTGGTTATAACTCTGAATCCGCCGCTTTTGCCTGTACTCTTTGACGGGCTGGTTATCCTGATCTTATAACAATGCTTGCCAAGCGGGGAACCCTGCTTTGGCTTTTTCTCAAGAATATTTGATAAGTCCTTGATGGATTTCTTAAGACCAGGATGTTTCTTTACGAGCCTCTTTAATTCACGGGCAAAATTCGATGTGGGGACAAGCCTATAGCTCATCCAGGAGCTTGTCCATGGAGCGCATGCGCTTCTTGCCCTCCTTAATCTGCCGGACCTCTTCCACAGCAGACTTTATACCAAGCATGGCGCGTTGCTTGCTCATCTCTTTCTGGATGTTCTCCCAATCCCTAAAGGGGACTACCACACTCTTCTTTTTCCCCTTTTTGTCTGTTATATACTGTACTTGCATGCCTACATTATAACAAAAGACGACCTTCAAGTCGCCCTAGGGAAATTAATAGGGAAAATCTTTTCATTTTGACAAACTTTAGTTCCCCCAGTTCAATAAGGAAGTGCAACACTTGGCGTAGTGGCTGCCTGGCTGGTACGCTTGGTGGTTATGGAAAAAGGATACAGGCATCTCAGCCTTGCTGAACGCGACAGGATAACA
>DAOWET010000212.1 GCA_030638335.1 Nitrospirota bacterium | reverse complement strand
TGGGGGGGTGTGAGATAACTAAGTGCTTGATTATGCGATAACTCTGGGAAAAAACACTTCACAGATAGGTTACACAAGGGTTACACCCTTATAAATGGGATATCATCCCATAATCCACACGTCCTCTCCGTGTCCGTTCTCTGGCCTCCCCGGCTCCGGCGGTCCCGAGGCCTCCGCAGGTGGCTCCCATCTCCGCCTCTCTGGCATCGTCTCTCACACGTCCTCTGGAAGTTCACCCCTCAACCACACGAGCCCCGAGGGCTCCAGTACAGACCCCTCACCCCACGTCGGCGCGCGCTTATTCAACAGAACACCAGGAGAAGGTAAGCGTGATTTTCACGTCGGCGCGCGCTTAGTTTGATATCAGGCCTGGATTGCCATCAGTGGACAGGTGCGGTAGGGTTGATTAGAGTTCTGAATCCTCAACTGCTTTTAGGGACAACAAATACACAGTGTGCTCGCTTTCCACATACCTGTAAAGAACATAGAACGCTGGGGTAATATGGTAGCGGCTAGTCTTATATACCCGGTGATCTTCGTTTACCGACGTTCCCTGCCTAGGCTGACGCGCTAAAAGCCAGTCTATGCCCGCATGGACATCGTCAAGGCGAGGGTGTTCCCCTCTCAGCTCGTCGTACTTCTCGGAAAAGGTGTGTTCTTGAATGATTTTAGCAAGCTTAGCTTTAGGCGGCATGCTCAAGCTGCTGGATGCGCTTCAGTTCTTGCTTAGCCCAGTTGACACCGTCTGCCTCCACTGGTAGCTCTCTCAAGACAAAGAAGGACTCGTAGGGTATCTTCTCTCCCTCTGTTGTCGCGAGCCAGGGGTTCAGGGCGTGCGTCCAATCGGAAAGCTCCGTTGCCGTCATGTGGCGGGTACTCTCGATGATTTGGTCCACAATAGACAACTCCTCTTTGGTGAAGTCGGACGCATTTGCGCCCTTGAGGGGGAGGACTTTCCGAAGCGTGTAGCCAAAGTAATCTTCATCTTTTTGCTCCGCCCGCCCCTCTTTTACAAGCGCAGCCACGGCCGGGAGCAGCCTCTTTGCCACGGGGCCGTTGGGCTTGTGCATGTAATCAGCCCCGGTGATAGAGCTGCCTCGCCAGCCGTAATAGTTGAAATCTGAGAGAAAAAGTATCTTATTTAGCTTGGTCACGCCGAACGAAGCATCCCTCTCGCATTTTTCAGCAATATACAGTATTAGTTCTTTTAATCTCTTGTCCACAAGAATCACCTCATACTAATCTGTTTCCTAGAGTTTATGAGCGAATGTCCTCACACCCTTATTATCGGCTTCGTATACGGTCTTGTCAAGTGTTCGGCCATTAAAAAACCCAATGCACGTATACGAAAAATAAGGCCCATAAGAATCTCTTATGAAGTCTATTTGCTACGCTGATAAGCAACATGGCCGGGCTCGGCCCAGGTGAGGCAGGCGGTCCGGAGGACGTAGCTGTCAGGAAAGTTCATGGCACAGTAAAGCCAGGCGTACATATCCACCTCGCGGCCGACCAGGGCGTCCCTGGCTTCATACTCACTCTCTATACACTCGACCAGGTCCACTGCGTCCAGGCCGATGGTGAAGAACTGGCAGTAGTCCTCTATCTCGCCGCCCGCTGATAAGGACGGCGCAAACAGGAACGACAGAGCGACTAGTATAAATATACTACCTTTCAAGCTCCCTTCCAAACCAGATCACCTTACCGTTTACAGTGATCTTGTCCGGGTCCGCCTCGAACGTCTCATACTTCTCGTTGTCGCTGATGATCCGGAGGGTCTTCCCTGGGTAATTCAACTGGACGCGCTTTATCATTATTTCGTGATCGAGCGCAATTGCAAATATTCCTCCAGCCGCCTCTACGACGTTCCTTGAGTGATCCACAAGGACCAGGTCTCCGCTATATAAGGTCGGCTCCATACTGTCTCCGGCCACCCTGATAAGGCTCATCCGGCTGGCCTCGCCGTGGCGCTCTATCCAGTCCCGCCGGAACGCGACGCGCATCTCCACAGTCTCGTCGGCGAGCAACCCTCCCCCCGCGCTGATCTCGCCGCGCACCTGCGGCACTGTGACAAAATCCTTATCCTCCGCCTTGTAAGTGCCCTGCTCCTGGGCTATGGTGAGCACCTTCTGGCCCTCAACGTCTATGTACTTGGTGGTGAGCTGCCCTGTAAGCAGCCATGAGAGGTTCACCTGCTCGCGCTCGCAGAATGCGACGATATCCCCGTAAGGCAGGTTCTGCCTTCCTCTCCAGGAAGCCACTGCGCTCCTGCTGACGCCGAAAAAGTCTGCTAATTCAGCGTCCTTTTTAAAGCCCTGGAGCTCCTTTATCTTATCCAGAATCTCATCAACTGAACGCATATTGCAATATTCCTCTTGACAATGGCCGCAATCTGCGGCTAAGATAAACGCATATGGTGAACAAGTTAGCAATAAGTGAACAAAAAAATATCAAGGGCCTGCTCACTATGGCGGGGATCAAGCAGGTGACCATAGCCGACAGGCTTAAGGTCTCCCGGTCCTTTGTTTCCGAAGTGGTCGCAGGCAAGAAGCGCACATACCGCGTCCGTCGGGCCATAGCCCGCGCCCTGGGCAAGACCGTTGCCGAACTCTGGCCTGAGAACAAAAAGAAGGCCGCATAACCCATGCGTTCCATGACCATCATTATATACGACCTCGTCCGGAGGGGCAATGACTAAGGATAAGAATAAATCGTCACAGCCCTCGCTCTTCGACTATATAAAGGAGGCCGAGCGCCTCACCCGCCAGTCCGCCGAGCCCGCTCCAGGAAGCCTTGATGTAGAGCAGGAGATGAAGGCCGCTGTAGCCGAGGACCTCAAGCACGCCATAGACGTCTCGGGCCGCGAACTCTCAAGGGCAGAGGTGGCCGCCCGGATGACTGACCTTGCGGGCGCGGAGATCACGCTCACTCACTTAAATAACTGGACCGCCCCGTCGCACCCGCACAGCATGCCCGCCAAGTACCTTCCCGCCCTGGTCATAGCCACCGGCGGACGCCGGTCCTTCGAGACCCTCTCCAGGCGCGCGGGCCTTTTCGCCCTGCCGAGCGCGGAGGCTCTCCGGGCAGAGATACAGAAGATGGACGAGGAGATGAAGCTTATCAAGAAGGAAAAGGCCAAGCGGCAGATGTATCTCAAAGAAATAAGTGAGGCGGACTGATGGGCAGGAAGAACAGACGGCGCAAGCAAAGAATAGAAGAGGCCGCCGCCCGCAAGGCGCTCGCGGAGCAGGCCCTTTCGCAGAAGCAGGCCGCACCCTCTGCCATATGCGACCGGCCCGACCTTGCCGCCTGCCTCGTGAACCAGCACCGCAGATATTTCGGCTGCGGCCAGTGTGACTACTTCGGAGCATGGAGGGCTGTCAATGCAACGCGATAATGATTACGTCAATGCCGTGGGCAACGCCGTTGAGGTGATAGAGGCTATATCAGCGAACAAAGAGCCCATGACCCCCAAGGACGTTATCGCTCACACCGGCATAAAGAAGAACACCGTTCACCGAATACTCCACACACTCACGCAGCACAAGTGGCTCCGCCGCGTTGGCGAGGCCTACGAGCCGGACATGGCGCTCGCGTCCCTATGGGCCCGGTACAAGGCCAGGCTCGAAGCAGAGCGCGACAGCATCGATCGCGAAATCAGAGAACTGGAGGTTTAACGAAATGGCAAAGGACAAGAAGGACCCTCTATCCGAGGCCGCTCTGGCCATAGCCAGGGGCGACACCAAAAAGGTCTCAAAGGAAGAGATCATGGAGCTTTCCATGAGCCTTGGCATGCGGGCGGGGCAGATTCAGGCCGCAAATATGTTCTCAAAATATGGCGACATTGCCCGTTTAGTGCTGCTCCAAGAGGTCAAGGAGACTAAGGCCTATAAGCTGTATGGCACCTGGGATAAATTCTGTAAACTCATAGGGTTATCCCGCAGGATTGTTGACGAGGACCTGGCAAATCTTGAGGTCTTCGGTCGGGAGTTTTTGGCAACCGTTGCCGAAAATGGCCTCAGTTACCGCAAGCTCGGCGCTCTCCGGCAGATATCCCACGACGGCAGCGTGACGATAGAGGACGGGGTGGTGCTTATCGCAGGCGAGGAGATACCCATTACCGAGACCGAGGAGCTGGAGGCCGCGATCACCAGGGTGGTGGGCGATGCCGAAGCCGAGGTACAAGCAAAGAACAGCCTGCTTAAATCAAAAGACCGGCACGCGGCAAAGCTGAGCAAGGCCCTGGACAAGCACGAGGCCAAGGCCGAGCAGAGGGGCATCCCGGCCGAGGACGCCGCGTTTCTGGACTACCTCGAAAACCTGCGTACCGGGTTTGACGGCTATGTGATTAACTGCACTGTCAAGGACATCATGGAGCGTGTGGACGGGGAGCTCTCGCCGCTTATGAGAGCCGGGCTGCTTAGCACGCTCAGGCATATGAAGATGCACGGCGATGCCCTTTACGGCGAGGCGGTGGACCACTTCGGCGAGGGGCTCGTGGACGACGGCGAGAAGTGGAGCCCGGGGGGCTGATATGACACTAGTCCTCCAGGCCCAGCTCGCCATGGACCTCCGCGCGGCCGCGCCCTCTGAGCGCTCGCGCGTTATCTCCAGGTACCGGGCCATGACCGGCAAATCAAACTCGCAGCTATACCGCATTGCCAAAGCCCTGGGGTTCAAGTCAGGGAGGAAGCCCAGGGCTGACGCGGGTAAATTAAAGTGCGGCCTCAAGGACCCCCAGGTGGAGTACCTGGCCGGTCTTATATACGAGACGGGCCGCGAGACCACGGGGCCCATCATGCCGGTCTGGAGGGCACTGGAAATCGCGGAGGACAACGGCATTATTGAGCAGGGCCAGGCAACGCCCGAGACCGTGAGCAGGATATTCCGCGAACGCCAGCTTTCAAAGAAGCACCTCAAGACCGAGGACTCCCACAGCGAGATGCGCTCACTCCACCCCAACCACGTGCATGGCTTTGACGTTTCGGTCTGCATTCAGTATTACCTCAAGAACGGCAAGCTCGGCATCATGCGCGAGGCGGAGTATAACGATAACAAGCCGCACAATTTCAAGAAGCTCAAGACGCGCCTGCTCCGTTACGTGCTGGTGGACCATTTCTCCGGGGCCTTCTACTTCCGATACTACGATGCCTCGGGCGAGAGCGCGGAGCTGCTCTTTGACTTCCTCGTCCACGCCTGGGGCGCAAAGCCTGACGAGCGCCTGCCCTTCCGCGGGGTGTCGGAGATCATGCTCATGGACGCGGGCTCCGCGAACAAGTCAAAGCCCATCCTGAACATGCTCGACGCCCTGGGCGTTGAGTTCCCCCTGGGCACGCCGCATAACCCGCGCCGCCAGGGCATAGTGGAGGGGATGCACAACATCATAGAGAAAACCTTTGAGACAGGCCTGCGCATTCAACCGGCCTATGACGTTAAGACGCTTAACAGGTGGGCACTCGATTACGCTGTATGGCATAACTTCAATCGCGTCCATACCCGCCACAAAATGACACGGACCGCGTGCTGGCTCCAGATAACGCGCGAGCAGCTCCGCGACATCCCCGACGTGTCTATGCTCCAGGAAGTCTACGCACAGCCCGAGGTGGAGCGCACGGTGAGCGGGCATTACCGCATCAGCTTCCGTAATGAGGAGTACCTGCTCAAGCACATCGAGGGCCTGTACCGCGGGGCCAAGGTAAAGGTGGTGCTTAAGCCCTTTGCATGGCCCACGGTGGACGTGGTCTACAAGGGCGAGCGGTATCAGGCCGAGCCCATTGCCCTGGTGGACGGCGGGTTCTCCGAGCACGCGGCCATTATCGGCAAGGAGTACAAGGCCACGCCCATGACGGCCATTCAGCACGCCAAGGCGCGCATTAACGACTACGCATACGGCGAGGACGGCCCCTCAAAGAACGCCATACCCTACGCGGGCACGGTGGCCTTTGGCATCCACGCTGACAAGCTGCCGGAGAATCTTACCTTCATGCCCAGGCAGGGCTCGGAGATCAATGTAGGCGAGGACGTGGGAGACAGGCAGGTGCCGATAATGGACCTGCTCGTAAGGCTGTCCAATGAGGCAGGGCCCCTGAGCCCTGAAATGAATGAGCGAATACGCTCCATGTACGGCTCCAGTATAAGCATGGCGGAAGCTGACGAGGTGGTCCGCCAGGTGAGAGAGGGGACATTCGGCGCGGATGATGAGAGCTGCGCCGCGATATAAACGAACAGGCAGGAGGTGGTGATGGCAATTGTATTAAAGAAGCTGCTCGCAGAGTGCAGGATCACATCGGCCACGCTGGCGCGCGCTATCGAGAACACGCGAGGCGTGGGTTATTCAAAGGCCACGATATCCATGCTTCTCAAGCACGGGACGATCCCTACAACCGACCCGAAGTTCACGGCCAAGGTCAAGAGGTTCCTGGAGCCCATTCCCTGTGTGCAGGACTGGCTCGCGGACAGGAAGCTTAAATTCAACGACGTGTGGAGGGACGCCGACGACTCAGGCGGCGTTGACATCGAAGAACTGGCACAGGAGGTGGTGATGCTATCAGCAAAGGCAAGGACGCATTTCAAGATATTCAAGGACCCGTTCTCCCAGGAGATCAGCAGTCCGGCCGACATCTTTTTAAGCAAGGAGCACCGCTTCATGTACTACGCCATGAAGGACGCCGCCCTTGAGCGCGGGTTCGTGGGCGTGGTGGGTGAGGTGGGCTCTGGCAAATCAACCGCACGCAAGTGGCTTGAGCGTGAGGTGGAGACGGAGCCGGACGTTAAGCTCATCATGCCTCAGGCGCTTGACAAGTCGTCGCTTACAGCGCCCTCGCTTCTCGACTCCATTGTCTATGACCTCTCGGACAGGGCACCCAAGAGCGGGCCGGAAGCAAAGGCCCGGCAGGTCACCGACCTTCTGGTTCAGCGTTCGCGTGACGGAGTGCGCGTGGCTCTGATAATGGAGGAAGCACAGGACCTCACACCCAAGGCATTCAAGATGCTCAAGCGGCTTTACGAGGTGGAGGACGGGTTCAAGAAGACCCTGGGCATTGTGCTTATCGGGCAGACCGAACTCGGGCACAAGCTTGACGAGCGGGAGAACCCCTCTATGCGCGAGGTCATACGCCGCTGCCACACCCTGCACATCGAAGGGCTGAACGGCTCCACCGGCCCGTACATTGATTTCAAGTGTAAGCGGGCGAATATTGACCGTAAGAAGCTGTTCACGGACGGAGCACTTGAAGCACTCGGCGTGAGGCTCACCAGGAGGCGTAGCGGCAGGGACGTATCTAACGCCCAGCCGCTTACCGTGAACAACCTCTGCATCCTTGCGCTGAACATGGCCGCGGAGATCGGCGAGAAGGTCGTGACCGACGAGGTGATTAACAAGCTATGAGCTGGATGATATGCAAATACAAGGGTGAGCACGGTAACGGGCTCTGCGAGTACGCAGGCTGGACAAGCAAGCACGGCCTTACCTGCCTTTATGTGCCCGGCGGCGGACCGCTTAAAAAGATCATACGCCTCAAGGAACTCACGGCATGCCCGGCAGGGCCAGGAGGCCCGAAGCCCGAGGGCATGGATGAAGACAAGGAGGCGGCATGAACTACTGCGCAAAGTGCGGCAAGGGGTTTGTGCAAAAGCAGCAGATCGTCCAGCTCACCTACATGGCCATAGAAGGCGACGACGTGACAGAGCCGGACTGGGGCCCCTGCCTTTGCATGCCCTGCCTTGAGGACATTATGAAAGCAGCCGGGGTGCCGCTATGAAATGCTCACAGTGCGGCGAGCCCATGAAAAGCCCGTTCATGATCGTCACTGCTCGCGGTAGCTCCTCAGGGTTCGTGATGGTAGTGCAGAACGTAGAGGAATATCACGGGAAGCTTTCCGACGCGGTCGTTTGCGGCAAGCGTTGCTTCATGGCGTGCGTGGACAGCCTGATAGACGAGCACGTCCTTAGCATCAAGCGCGCAGCTCACATGGCCAGTGGCCACGCGAGCGTGCTCGTGTGCGTCGTAGCGGCCCTGTTCTGCCTGGCCGCTTACTGGACAGGCATAACGCAGCACAACGCGCGGCACGAGGCCACTGAGCGTTACGTGTGCGAGGAGCTGATGACCGAGGCCCAGGCCCTTATGGTCTCGGTGGAGGAAGTGAACGGACGGGTGAGGAGCATCAAGGGAGGTACGCATGGACCAGAGCAACTGTTTTTGGGACGCAAGCCCATGCTCCCCTGGGACGAACCGGGTTTGCAGGGAATGCTTGACATCCGAGCGCGGGCAGGGTCGCTGCCCGGCTACGGGAAGGGAGGACGTTAATGGTGGAGATGGAAAAGATAACGGACCTGGCAGGCAATGTGGCCAGGTGGGAGAGCAGCCTGGTCCAGGCGATCACGGACTATAACAAGGCCATGGCCGCATTCAGGGAGGACCACGCGGACGTGATCGAGAGCATACAGATCATGGCGCGCGCGTTGGGCGATTCAAAGGCGGAGCTGGAGGAAGCCATAGACAGCAACCGCGGCCTGTTCGTTAAGCCCAAGAGCAGGAGCCTGAACGGTATCCAGTTCGGCCTCAAGAAGGGCAAGGGCGTGCTCAGCTGGAGCATCAAAGACTCCCTGCTCCTAAAGCGCATTAAGCGTATGTTCCCCAAGAAGTCCAAGCAGCTCATAAAGGTGACGGAGACGCCCGTTAAAAACGAGCTGGCCAAGCTCAAGGCTGATGATCTTAAGAAGCTCGGATGCACGGTCACGGGCACGGGGGACGTCGTGTTCGTGAAGGTGGAGCAGACGGACGCCGAGAAGGCGGCCGCCGCGATCCTTGAGGCTGGGGAGGCGGACACCAAGTGAAGTGCATGGCATGGGTCATAGGACACGTTCCCGCAGGGAGCACCACGGCCAGCTACAAGGGCATGGTGAAGCTGCCACACGGATGCACCCTTATAACAAAGTCCAGGGGCAAGCGCAAGCACGTAATAAAGAGCGCAGAGAAGGCGTGCCGCAAGCTCGGCATCGAGCTGGACTGGCCGAAGGAAGGGTGAGGGGTTATGTGGATTGAGATATTAAAAGCGATAGCCTATGTGGCCATAGGCGTGATCGGGGCGGTGGGCGCGATGTTCTGGTGTGGCCTTCTCGGGACGTTGGTGAAGTGTCCCGCAAAAGAGTGTGCTTCTAACACAGGCCCCGGAGGGTTGAAGGGCCTTCCAGGTTTTTGCACACGCCGCAGTCTTTCGCTTGACGCCCACCGCGAATGCGAGGACGAACAACAGGCTGTCAGTCCCCCGTAAGGGGGCCATTTCGTGGGGCCGGGGAAACCCGGCCCCGCCTCCATGAGCCGAAGGGCCAATAACCCCGAGGCGGAAAGGAGGGCTGGATGGAAAAGTGTATGTCAGTTGAGTGCTACAAGTCAGGGTGCACCGCAATGAAGCGCGAGGACTCCGTGGTGGAGGACATCGTCATGGCCGTGTATCGATGCAAGGTGACCAAAGAGAAGCGCTCCGTATTGTTCAGCACAATGCCGGAGTGCCCTTACAGGATGTTTTTTCTTCCCTTGCCGTCCAGCCTTGTGCAGAGAGAGGAGCTGCATCATGAAAGCGTCGCTTAAAGAGATCACCTTCACCAGGTGGGCCATAGGACGGCTGGATAAAAAGCCGCCATGCACGCTGGAGCCGGAGATGGACTGTACGCCGCTGACAGGCGATCCGTTCTGCCAGACCTGTTACGAATCGGACAGGGAGGCTGACAATGGCAAAGGTTAAAGACAAGTCCATGGAAGAGCTCAAGGGGTTCCTGGACGCAAGGCGGCTGTACCCGATTGACTTCGAGCCGGTGAACATGATCCCTTTTGATGTGGACAAGTTCGCGTACCGGATACGGAAGGTCATGGCCAGGAAGGCGGGCGGCCAGCTCATGGCCAGGATGAGGGCGAAGGGGACGCAGGCATGAGTGCGATTATGAGCACCTGTGGCAATTACAGGTATATCCTCTCGCGGAATATACCTTCACAGCCTTTTCCCCGGCCTCGCGTATTGTTCGTGATGTTGAACCCCTCTACTGCTGATGCAGAGCGTGACGATCCTACCATAAGGCGCTGTATGGGATTCGCAAGACGGTGGGGCCACGAGGGCCTGTACGTTGCGAATTTATACGCGTACCGCGCAACAAGCCCTAGTGACCTGTGGCAAGCCGAAGACCCGGTCGGGCCAAACAATAACCTGCACATCATTAACTTGCTGGTAACACGTGGCGACGTTGTCTGCGCCTGGGGGGCGCATGCAAAGAAGGACAGAGTGGCGGAATTTATATCTATGGCAAAGAAAGCAAACGTGAGGCTTTGGTGCCTGGGAACGACTAAAGCAAATGCACCAAGGCACCCGCTCTATGTTAAGGCCGATCAGGAGCTGATGCGGTGGGAGGGATAAGGACATGATGGATATCTCCTTCGGGTGGACGTGGCCAGCAATGAAGGCCGGGCGCAAGACCTGTACCAGGCGCGCATGGAAACCGCGCCACGCCGCCATGTTTAAAAAGGGTGATATCGTCCGCGCAACCGACCGCGCCCGCTTCCTCGGTGTGCGTGAGCACTGCCTTATCCGCCTTACGGCTGACCCGGTGCTCGAGCCCCTGGCGGCAATGCCGGACTCAGACTACCAGGCCGAAGGATTCGAGTACTTGCGGGAGCACCCGGAGCTGGTACCGGACAGCATGCCTATTGACGTGAGCCCGGAGGGCTGGTATATATGGCGGCGCTCTGGGGGAGATATGTACGTGGTGAGGTTTGAGTATGTGGAGGCCCAGGGGGCCATAACAGAGGAGGACTCATGAAACACATTGCAATAGTAATTCTAATGCTCATGGCTGTGCCAGCGTTGGCAGGGCCACCGGAACTTACGGGGGGAGCCGCCGCCTCTCAGGACGACATTGACACTTACCAGTACATGGTCCGGCTTGAGGGTGAACACGGCCCCCTTGCCTATGTAGCCGAGAGGGCTTATGGCAAGACCGTTGCCATCACGACAAAGGACTTCTGGCTGCTGGCGTTCGGCTATGACATAGAACTGAACGGGAAGTGGGCCTTGTGGTTTGATGAGCGGTACTCGCAGAGCCTAGCCGTGCCAAAAGAAAACCTTGCAGGAGGAGGCCCGAAGTATTACATCTACCGGAGCGAGACAACGGACTTCTCTTTCTCTGCGGGAGTGCTCCACAGGTGGGTGGTGGGCCAGGACGGGCAAGAAGAGGAATCAGCTGTGTATTCTTTGCGCCCCAAAGTGAAGTACGAAACAGACACCATCAAGCTGGTGGCGGTGGTGTTCTACATCCAGAACGCTGCGGACAGCGACGACGTGACAAAGAGAGGCCGCCTGTCCGTCTCATTTAAGGACGGGGCCAAGACATCCTTTGGCCTGGTGCTCGAAGGTGTGAAGCGGACAGGCTCACGGACGCGGACGACCCAATACTTTACAGGGACGAGGAGGCTCTAATGAGCACAGCGACGACAGACAGATCGGGAGCTAAGTACATGGCAGTGGGCATGACCGCGGAAGAGCTGGCCATACTCGATGCCCTCAAGTTCGGGCGCGCCTGGGCCGTGCCCATGCCCCGGATAGCGAAGCTCATTGACTCGACCACGCGCCAGGTGCAGAGCATAGTGACCCACCTCATCCTCGTGCATGGTGTGCCCATCGGCTCCACGTCCGCGGCACCGGCTGGTTATTACCTCATCGAGACAGAGGCGGAGCTTGACGCGACCACCGCTAATCTCAGGAACCGGGCCATGGCGATGCTGCTCCGCATCCAGGCGCTGAACAACTGCACCGCCGACGACCTGCTCGGACAGATCAAGCTTGAACTGGAGGGCGGCAATGGCTAAGGGCCCTGGCATGTTCATGTGCCCTAAATGCGGGAAGCCCTTGTACCTGGACGAGTCACCAGGCTACGTCGTGGTGCGCTGCCTGTGCGGGTTCTGGCGGAGCGCTTACAATGATGAGGTGTTTGTTTGGGCCCGCGAGGAGCACGGCTCCCTTGCCGCACTCCTCGCAATCGTCGGAAGCGATAAATTTAAGACGGTACTGCGAGTCCTTGGCGGAACGACGCTGTATCTTCCCTCGCAAAAGAGACAACAAGACACAGGCACAGGGACTGTTGGCGTGTGGGCAAAGAACGAGGCTCGCAATAAAGAGATATTACAGTTGGCGGCCGCTCGTGTGCCAGTTGCCGAGATAGCCAGGCTAAAGGACCTGACGCCCGGAGGCGTGAACTATGTCCTCAAGCAGGCACAAAAGACCAACGGCAATAATGGGAAGCATCGTGAAAAGGGCGACGGTAGCCCATGGAGTACTATGCCCGAAAGGCGCGCTGCTGTTATCGAGGACATCAAAGGCAACCTGCCATATAAACAGATCGCGGCCAGGCATAACACAACTGCGGACCAGGTTGGCATGATCGCGCGCTGGGCGGGCCTCGGGAGGAACAAGACGAGGGCGAGGGTTTAAATGGCTGAGATCATACGTAAGCAGATACAGCTAATCCACATTGCCAAGAACCAGCTCGGCATGGCCACCGAGGAGTACCGCGCGCTCCTGCGCGAGCGTTACGACTCATGCCGGACCGGCTCCTGCAAGGAACTCTCGTACAAGGACGCCAGCGACTTCATAGACCACCTTAAGAGCAAGGGCGCTTCATTCAAGCCGAAGCCCCGGCCACGCAAGCGCACAAAGGCAAAGAGCCTGGCGGACTTCCCCACCGAGGCGCAGAAGGAAAAGATAAAAGCCCTGGCCGGTGACATTCGCTGGGACAGGGGCCAGCGTCTCGGGCTCCGTGGATTCAGCATGCGCATGCTCGGGGTGGGATGGCCACAGACAACAGGGGAAGCGAGCAAGCTGATCGAACACCTCAAGCACATGAGGGCCTCACAACAGAGGAAGGGGGCGGAGCGTGGGTGATGGACACGTTGATAAGGAATCGCAGAGGATGTGGAAGGACTTTGAGGCTGCGGGACTAAAGGCCCTGGAGCGCGGTGATGATCCCGTGTGCGAGTTCTGCGCGGCGGCGGCCGAGTCCGGCCTCAATGCCGGAATGCTTACGATCGAGAAGCGGGGCAGTGCGCACAAGCTCGTGGTAAACATGAACTACTGCCCTGACTGCGGCAAGAAGCTGAGAGGCACACAGTGAAGGACTGGCGCGAGCTCGTCAAGGTAGAGGACCTGCCCGGAGACCTGGCGCACGTGGCCAGGATCATAGGCGTGGAGGCCGCGGTCAAGCTCGCCGAGGAGCTGGGCGGCGGCACCATCTATGTGCCCCAGGCGCAGAGCGCTGTCTCGGCCGCGAAACAACGTTTCATTCTCAGCCATGCCGAGGCCCTGGCCAGGAACGAGATCACCATACGCGACCTCAGGATGCTAACCGGTATTTCGGACAAGCAGATCGCGCGTTATCTCTCCGGAACAGACAAGGCCGACCCCCGTCAAGTTTCCTTCCTTTAGTAATACCTGTCTCACGACATTGTCTTATATTTTCTCCCCACCCGCTCTCTATACCATAGGGCATGAATAGCAAGAACAACAATACATCAAGCTCACCACTAGAGGGGCGGACCGTTGGAGCGCGGTCCGCCCCCCTGCCTTCCACAAGTAATGGCCGGATGGGATACGAGCACTGGGCAATGGAACGCCTGAGGCACAGGGCCAAGCCTTGCACCATAAACCGCGGGCAGCGCTGCATCCCCCTCCGTGAAGACCAGACCTGCCAGGCATGTTATGAGGAGGACCAGGGATGAGCAGGCTCCGTTTTCTCCTGGGCGCTGGCCACGGCAAAGAAACGCCAGGCAAGCGCAGTGAGGTCTGGGAGGACGGCTCACAACTTCTTGAGTGGGAATTCAACCGCGACATAGTGAGGCGGATAATGCTTTGGGGTCCACGCTTCGGGCTTGACTGCGTGAACCTAGTGCCCGAGGACACGGACGTGTCCTTGGGCGAGCGCGTGCGGCGTGCCAATAATTACGCTGCCGAGCACGGCAAGTGCATATACGTTTCTATCCACGCAAACGCGGGCGGCGGCCACGGGATAGAGGTGTTCACCTCTCCTGGCCAGACCCTTTCCGATAAGGTGGCCACTGTCTTTTACGAGAAGTACGCCGAGGTTTTCCCCGAGGTCAAGCAGAGGACCGACTTCACGGACGACGACCCGGATAAGGAGGCAAGGCTGTATGTGCTCATGAATACATCCATGCCCGCCATTCTCACAGAGAACGGCTTTATGGATAACGAGCGTGAGTGTCGCGAGATATTAATGACTGAACGGGGCAGGTTCGATATTGCCCAGGTCCACCTCGCGGCCATGCTGAAAATTGAAACGGAGGGACTTTAATATGGGCGAGCTGTGGGGAAAAATAAAAGGGACGGTGGCCGCGATAGCCCCAGCCCTTGGCAATGCGATCCTGCCCGGAATCGGTGGTATAGGCGGCTCTATCTTGAGCGAAGCCCTTGGGGTGGACGGGGACGACCCGGTGAAGGTACTTGACATCCTACAAAGGACCCCCCCCTCCGAGCTCAGTGTGCGGCTCCTGGAGATACAGGCGAACAACAAGGAAAGGCTAGCCGAGCTCGCCATAGAGGACAAGCGCGTGGACAACCAGGATACGGACTCCGCGCGTAAGGCCGAGATAGAGAGGCGCAAGACCGGAGACAGTAACTGGGTACAGGACGCTCTTGCGATCCTCATAACATTGGGCTTCTTCGTCAGCCTGGGTATCCTCGTCTTTGCCTCCGGGGCTATCCCGGACGGGAAAAAGGAGATCGCCTACATTATGTTTGGTGTGCTCGGCTCCGAGTTCGGCTCCGTGTGCAAGTACTTCTTCGGTAGCTCACGCGGCAGCTCGGACAAGACCAAGCTGCTCATGGGGCTGGGTAAGTGAGCAACCTCGTCAACCTGAATGCAATATGGGCGGAACTCTTAACGCAGGCTCCGGGCCTGGTTGTCGCGCTCTGCGTCCTAGGCGGACTGTACCGCCTTTTGAACAAATACGGAGACACCTTCATAAAGACACAGCAGAGCATGGCCGAGTCCATGGGCGCGCAGGCCCAGGCAATGACATCGTTAACAGGCTCGATGCAGGGCTTTATAACCAGGGATAACGGCGATCACCAGGAGATGATGATTATTTTAAAGCTCATGGAGGCCGATACCAAGGGAATCAAAAGAAGGCTTAACGAGCTGGACGATATAAAGAACAGTCTGGGCGGACTTGACGATTTGGCCGACCGGCTAGAGACGCTCACGTCCAGCACACCCGGCAAGGAGGCAAAGGTTGGACCCTAAAGTCGAAAATTATAGAATAGAGAGGGGCTTGATCCTAAAGTCTCTTGCAATGGAGTACCCAAAGCCAGTTGACTTCCGGGTCCTGCAAAATGTCCTGGACCACCTGGGGCACCCTGTGCCAGAGGACATACTGCACGGCCACCTTTCCTATCTGAACGACAAGACCAAAGCATACCTCCGTTACGAGAAAAGGCGTTCCCCTGGCATCACTATCAGGTTCGCGGCGATCACACCCAAAGGCCTGGACCTTCTGGACAGTGACAAGT
Organism: Nitrospirota bacterium; assembly: GCA_030638335.1. Lineage (GTDB taxonomy): Bacteria > Nitrospirota > Thermodesulfovibrionia > Thermodesulfovibrionales > JdFR-86 > DAOWET01. Next base: position 735 of record DAOWET010000212.1, on the reverse strand, counting down.
CGGAGCGCGATCCGGGCGTCTACGTGGAGTTCAATTAATGCCAGGCACAAAAGGCAAGGCCATTCGCGAGAACGTGGAGCTGGCCTTTGACGTGTACTGCGAGACGGGCGGCGACAAGTCCCGGACCGTGGAGATACTTAAAAAGAAGCACGGCCTCTCCATCTCGCGCAAAACACTCTACAACTGGATAAAGGCTAAAAGGTTCGACGAGCGTCGCATCGAGGTAGACGCGCAGCGCCAGGCGAACCGTAAGGCTGTTGTGACCGCCTGGGTGAGTGCAGTGCATGGCCTACTCAAGGTCATGGCCATGTATGACAAATACATTGACTCGCCAGAGTTCTTTAACGCAAAGGGCAGGCCGGACAACAATGCCGTGTATGCATACAGCGGCGTGTTGGGCCAGCTCCGGTTGTACCTGAGGAAGCTGGAATACATAAAGGGCGACGAGAGCGAGGACGAAAGCATAAGGCAGATAGCAAAAGGGATCACCGACAACATGGCCGATGATATCCGCAACAAGATACTGGGGGTTCCTGCATGAACCCGACCACGGATTTCATGAATGCCAGGAAGTCAGGAGTACTCCTGCCGTACCAGGCGCGGTGGATAGCTGACGACGGGCCGGTAAAGGTTTATGAGAAGTCCAGGCGTATCGGGATCTCCTGGGCCGAGGCAGCTGACGACACCCTTATAGCCTCTCAAGCCAGCGGCACGGATATCTGGTACATCGGATAC
>DAOWET010000003.1 GCA_030638335.1 Nitrospirota bacterium | reverse complement strand
TATCCGCAATAGATTTATACCTCTGGAAGTACCTTTTTTATTATTATCAATCACTTCCGAGCCTTGCTACGAGCGCACTGAATATCGCCAATAAAAATCCACCGCCAACAATGACGGTTGACCATCTTTCTTTTCACGCCCCTGTGATGCACAAACCGTCCCTTGCCTCCACAGAGATAGCAGTCAGCCTTTGCCATCACCCTTTCTATTGACCCCTTGCTGCCCTTGCGTATAAAGCCTGTAAAGACATATCTCGTTTGCTTCATCATTTGTTATTCCCTCCTGTTAGACGTATCCGTTCTATGGTTATCTCATGGCCTTGATTGCCTTCATGATTGCCAATATATCGACTGCTATAACTTACGGTGTTGCCCTCCATACCCTTCAGCCATTTCTTCTGATTGTTCAATTCAGGCTTATCCCCATTATATTATGCGATACCAGGTCGTCCATGTTAGGTTTTTTATCGCTCATTCTCATGCTCCTCTTTTTCCTTTAATAGTTCTCGTAATTGCACGATATCTTTTAAATTCTCCATTTTCAATTCAATAACTTTTTCCCACTTCTTTTTCTTTCTATCTATATCATCGAATGTCGGGCATTGCACTATAAGATTTATTCTCGAATTGCGAGCTAATATTCTCTGCCATATAGTATGAATCTCTATAAACGCTTCCATCACTTCAGCTTTCCCATTCTGAATTTGATCTGATTTGCAAGCTGCTCGGGGAATCTGTCCCGTATCGTCTTGCGAATCACCGACCGCACCTTTGCGCTCTTGAGCATCTGTGAGACCGACACGGTGGTCCGCTCGACTATTCTTAAGCCGTGATAGACCTTGCCCCCGGTTATGGACTTCTTCCCTGATATCTCCTTCTTCTTCCAGTCCTTCATGCGATGAAATACGCCTTTATGGCCTGAAGGCATCGTTGATAGAAACGCCCCCTTGATGAGCTTCCGCCCCCCGGTCTTCTTGACCTTAACCGTAACCCCGCGCTTTGTCTGTTTTGCTCCAAACTTCGCAAGAGCTATCCGCGCTCCCCGTGAGGCAAATTCAGCCCTGAGCCTGTTTTTCGATGCCTTCTTGACGCTGATGGTCTTTTTAACATCAGCGGCCTTGATATTGTATACCTGGCGGATTTCCTTTGAAGCTGCCACATTAGTAAACCTGATTGTCTTATTTATCGCCGCTGCCAGGGCCGCCGGGAAGACCTTGCGCCCGAGATCGCCTAACCCTTTCTGAGCCGCCCTGATGTCTGTTTCAAGGCTATAATGCATTATGATTACTTCCTTTCTTTAGTAGTTTCGTAGTCCCATTTTCAAAAACACCCCTTTTGGAATATTGCAAAACAGAACTCCTTATTATCCCAAAGTCCATTTTGCCCCCCTGTAAACCCGCTTAAACACTAGCTCTACAGCGTCTTGTATTTTGATTCTTGTTTTCTGATTCACGGTCTTGCCCTCAATTGACCTAAAGTCCGTTTTTTGCCTATTTCCGAAGTCGATTCTTTCAAAACACCCATTCTTGTTTTTTTCATCTCAGTTTTGGTTTTTTCTCAAAGTTTGCCCTTTTAGCTCCTTTTGAATATATCTAAAAACTGCGGTAAATGACACTTTTGTTTCTTCAACTTCAGTTCTGCCCAAAATCAAGCTATTATCTGATTTCAGGCTTTTCTGAGGCTCGGTTTGAAAAAACATGAGTGTTTATGCGGGTTAAGAAGGTATCGAAAAGTCATTCTTAAATACTTCATGTCAGTTTAACCCCTTTTGGGGCCATTCTCCGTTTTTGGCCTGGTTTGACTTGCCTTCCAGCAATAATGCATGTTTTGTTTTTTCTCAATCTGTTTTCCATCTTCAACCAATCTTCACCGGCTCCTTGCCATCACAGAACAGCGTGATGAAGTCCTCCCGGGCCATGGGATGGCCGGCGCACAGGCCCGACCTGTCCTTGAGGGAGCACTCAGGCCCAGCGGCGCCGTCAAGCTCCCGACGTCCGTGATACATTATACGCCCGCTCTTGCCCGTTGATTGCGGCACCAGACGCGCCTCCGGCGTTACGATGCAACTGCCCATTTGGTACGTCTCTGCGCTGTGGGCACCCTCGACCTGCTTTTGAACCTTAACTCCTGTCGCTCCACCGAGCACCGTGCTGGTCAATGTCTCTGGCCTTGCGAATTGACTTGTGATATCAACCTCCATTCTCTATGTATAGGGTATCTAAAGGGTATGCATTCCCTATCTTCATACAAGCGCCTCCAGGTGCCTTTCAAGCACTATGGCCTGCGCCTCGTGTCTCTCCGCCCGTTCTTTAATCTCTGGATAGCGCGGATGGTCTTCGGCCATGCCCTCAAGGGTCTGTCTGCCATCCTTAGCATCTTTTCGGTGTTTTGTGATGGCCACCTTGTGCTCATTGAACTGCCTTTGAATCTCCGGCGATGGCGTGTACACGTCCTCCCATCCCCTGGCGTTCAGCCATGTGGAGGGATGCGGAATAAACGTCTCGCTATTCTTGTCCGGATTCCATTTAACCGAGGTCTTGGCCCGCCTTATCGTGGAAAGCATTGTCTCTAAAAGCTGCTCGCTCGGTGCTATCTGCTTCCAGACCTTCTCGGCCTGCCCCTTCGATTTTTTCTCAGGGTATGCCTGCCAAAAGCGGTCAAACCGCTTCATCAGCTCTGACCGTGGTTTTTCCCCCGCACCCCCTTTTCCGTTTCCCTTTCCCGAACCCTTTCCCGAACTTGAAGGGTATGGATACCCTTCCGGTACCCTATCGATAGGGTATGGATACTCTATCCCCAGCACCTTGTATTTATTGAGAAATTCACCGATGTAAGAATGACCCTCAGGAACCGTAAGTAAATTCTTTTTTATGGCCGCCACAATCTTCGGAGATATGTTCTCGGTCCTCATATACGAGCGTTTCACGTGATTTACAACCCATACAAGGTGAAACTCCTTGTCATACTTGACCTTCGGATACAGCGATCGCAATGCTTCGGTCACCTGTTTATCATTCAAGCCAGTCTCGTCTTTTATGGTCTTCAGACTGATGGTGTAGATGCAGGCGACGTTTTTATGCGTGTTGGTCCACAGATACGGAAACAAAAGCTTGGCAGTGGGAGACAGCTCCTGAAACCAGGGTTTGCCCCACATACCCGTCTCAAAGTCCACTATTGCCACAAATCACCTCCTGTTAATAAAGCAGTGACAACGTCGTCATTTGCACACATTGTAACCATGCGATTTTATGCCCTTTTTTTCTTGACCGACTTATTCGTAATCAGCAGGTCGTGAGTTCGACTCTCATCCCCGGCTTTTAAAATCAAGGGGTTACGGGGTCCCGTGACCCCTTCTTTATACCCTGCCGTGACAACATCGTGACAACCTGCCTCCAGTGATGCTATGACGTGCTTCAGATGTGGCATTGCTACCTGGGTATAAATCTGCGTCGTGGTAATCTCCTGATGGCCCATGAGAACTTGGATAGACCGTATGTCGTTGCCCGCCTCAAGCAGGTGCGTGGCAAACGAGTGCCTCAGAAGGTGGGGATATATCCTCCGTGTCAAGCCCGACTTCTTCTTCGCGCGCTCAATGGCCCGCCTTACGTCCACCAGCACCCTGCCGGTCCGGGGCGATGGAAACACAAGCCCCGGCCGCACGACAGAAAGCAACGCATCCTTAAGCATGGCCGACATCGGCACATATCTCTCGCGGTCGCCCTTGCCTGCCACTCTAACCAGGCCCGCCTCGAAGTACAGGTCCGTGTCCATAAGCTTGAACGCCTCGTGCTTCCGCAGGCCCGCGTGATACAGGCACAGCATCAGCGCCCGATAAAACGGCTCACAGGCGTCTATGAACGCGCGGGTCTCTGCATACGTCAGAGGCTGAGGCAAAGGCCGCCTGTACGGCAACTGTCGCGTCCTCACGGGCGGCTCGGAGCACAGACCATGCTCATGGGCCCACTTGATGAGGGCCTGAAGGCACAGCACCTCTAGGTTGACCGCGCGCTTGCCCTCGTATCTCCCGACCAGTTGAATCTCTGCAATGCGTTTTTGCTTGTATGCATCTACCAAGCTACGGTCAATGAAATCCGGATACATGTTGCCGAAAAACCCGAGCAGGTGGGCGAACAGCATTTTCTTTTTGTCGCGGTAAGTCTTCTCTGCCTGATGGAGGCGCACCCATTCCAGATATGGCTCGATGAGACCGGCCACGGTCTCGGTGGACCGGACTGGCTTGCCCAGTTGCTTCCTGAGCTCAAGCTCGTAGTATATGTCGGCCTCGGTCAGGCCCACGTCGGCAAGGCCGCGGCCGTCGGGCAGGGATATCCTGCCAGTCATAAGGGCCTCGGTCAGGCGCTGTACGTCAGCCTCGAGGACGGACTTTATATCAGGGGCGCGCTTCATGCTGCCAGCAACTCCTCATATTTCTCTCGTCCATAAATGCCGATATAATAATCCCTCTTCCTGGGCTCCCGAAGGAACTGCCCGAACGTCATGGCCGCGAACATATGTCTCTGGTTTGCCCACCTTGCAAGTGGATTAAGTTCCGGCCGCATCACGTACCGTTGCACAAATGCCCGCTGATTCATAAACCGCAGGTGATTAAGCCGCTGCAGGTCCTGCTCAAGCGTGGTGTCGTAGCCGACCAGCACATACCATGTGGATTGCCTTATGCCCACAGCCTTCAGAAGGGCAATGGCCCTGTTGACGCTCTTTCTGTACGCTGGCCGGTCGTAGGCGAATTTATAAACAACATGGGGCGTCACGGCAAGCATCACGGCGATCTCCCGTGTCAGAAGCCTGTGGTCGAGCCCTCCGTTGAAATCAAGTCGTATCCAATTGAGAAGAGCTTGAAAACATACCTCTACAAAATGCCGAGGCACAGCGAGGATATTGTTGTCCAGGAGCGTTATCTGATTTGCCTTGCCGTCCCACAGGTCAAGGAGTCGCCCGACGATTCTGATGCCGCCCTCTTTCTCAGGCACTACACAAAAGCCACATTGCCTGATACAGCCCCTTGTCGTGAAGCCCATGTTTATGCGGGGCGTCACGTCTTCGATCTCGGGCGGCAACGTGACCTTCAGGTCGTAGCCACTGCCGCCTATCAGGGCATGGGGATAGACCTCGTACTCCTCGGCCTTGTGGCGGTTCTTCCTGAACACGCAGGACACATAAATCCGGTCGACCTGGTTTGCCATCAGGGACATGTCCCATATAACCTCGTCGCCACGATCCAGGTGGTACCGCTCGGCCTTCTTCAGGGCCAGGTTCGGTATCTTGCTGTCTATGTCGATTATGAGGACTCTCATGCGGACGCCTCTTGCATTGCCTTCTCCAGCGCTATCAAATTCATGTTCATGCCATAGTCCTTGTCGATCGCCATGCCCGGATGATGCTGACAGTCCGTGTTCGTGCAGGGGGGCACATCCTTGTCCATTGCGCAATCGCACGGCGGCCCTATCATGCCCTGCCAGCGCACGACCGCGAAGCGGGCCAGGAGTTTCTTGCTGTAGTGGCACGTCGGCGCCTCCTGCAGTTTCTGTTTAGCCTCTAAAGAGGGGGGGATCACACCTGCCCCCTCAGTGCGCGGCAGCGGCTCAGAAACTCGGTCCGTGCGCGGACTGGTCCCCATCCCTCGATAGTAATGTCATAGGGTTCAATACCCCGAAGAGAAGCCCACACGGAATCATCATTAATAAGCTGAATCTTTTCCGTGGCGCACCTCCTCAGGTCCGCAAACTCAACCTCACTGACAATGTCAGGTGTCAGAAAAATACCGAACCGCACCTGGACGGCCTGCCATATTTTCTTTTCAACGACAGCAACATTATTAAAGATTATTTTTAGAGGCGATATAATGTCGCTCAGATACGCCTCCTGCCCATCGTGCATTAGGGCCAGGAATGCCGCCGCCTCCGAGACCTGGTAGCTCATCAGCACCGAATGCTCTGCCACACTGTAAAAGAGCCTTAAATGTCCGTTGAACCGGCACTGCATCGAGAGCGAGTGTGCTATGTCCAGGGCGTCCACGTCCTCGGCCCTGGGCTCAAGCGGCGTGAAGTGGCGACCAGTGTATGTCGGGAAATAAATGTCAGCCATTTAGCAACTCCATCACGCGCGCGATCGCCGCGCGGTCCTCGTCCCAGTATTCCGGATCCTCCAGCTGCTCGGCCAGGACCTCTTTAGCAATCAGGACTCTTTCTATCGCGTCCATTCAACCCTTCTTTTTGCTCAGGACCTTTTTAAAGTCAGACGGAATCTTGCCTACCAGGTTGCCGGCCAGAATCGCCTTGACCATTTCGCCCTTCTTTTCGGCCTTGGCCGGCAGCTTAACGCCCAGCTGCTTGGCCACCTTGGCAAGCTCGGCCTTTGTATTTGAATTCAACCAGGCTTTATCAACGGCAAGCTCCTTGCTCACGTCGATGCCTGCCTCGTCCGTCATAAGAAGCAGGGCGCCGGTGTCCGTGTCTTTTGCGACCTTGGCCGCAAGCACATTTGACAGTACCTTGTCGAGCTGCTTTGCCGGCAGTGCCATGATGCCCCTGTAAAGCTCCGTGCTTAAAATCCACCTGCTTTTACCGAGGCCGAGTTCCTTCGCCAGGTCCTCGGGCATGAAGTCGTTACCGGCGACGCACATATAATAGATATGCAGCCGCTTCTGAAGCGGCGCCGATGCCGCGACCTTCGGCGGCACCCGGTCCCTTAAAAAGCGGTCCCGGCACTCACGCGCCTTCATCTCCTTGTTATGGCCATTGCCGGACGATGATGTGCCGTTGCCGCCGTCGTGGCCGGGGCGGGCGTGGCCCTGCATTTTGTTAAGGCACTTCGTGTCCAGGCATATATCGCCGAACTCGATGCCCTTGCCGTTGTAGCCTTTCGTCTCGTACATGTAGAAGGCGTGTTGCTCGGTGCACTTCATGCACTGGCCCTTGTACTTTTTCGGCTCCACGCCGTAGTAGTAGCGGGTCTTGCTCTCCGAGTCCACGATGCGCGCGGACTTCTTGGCACCGTGTGCGATAAGCGGCCGGACAGTCTTTTCGTCTGTGAAGGTCTTGAATCCGTCCGCGGCCCGGGCCTTGAGGATCGCCTTGTAATGGTCCCTGGTCTTTGCGAAGAAGCATCCCTTGTCCATGCAATGGTCGGACTTCTTAAGGTCCGGCCACAGGGTGGACTGGTTGCGCGATAGATACGGGCACCGCTCACAGCCCGCAGTGTCGAAGACGGCGTTCTCCAGCGTACTGACGAAGTCCCTGATCCCGCCCGTTGCCTGCCCCACGGACAATTCCTCGTCAAGTATCTCCTTCATAAAAGCCGTCTGCTCGCTCGCGTGCCGCAGCCTGGTAAGGAGCAGGGCATGGCCCAGCGAGAGCTCCTCGCTCTCGACCTTGGCTTGCACCTTCTCGGGCAGGTCCAGGAGCTTGACCCTGCTAAGGACGTACCGGACCGAGCGGCCGATCTTCTCTGCCAGCGTGTCGGGCGTGTGCTTGCCCATCTTTATCAGCTTGGCAAAGCCGCGGGCCTCCTCCATGGGGTTCGGGTCCTCGCGCTGGGAGTTCTCGATGACCTGAATCTCCAGGGCCTCCACGTCGGACAGCTCCTTGACCATTGCGGGGATCTCCCCGAGGCCGGCATCGGTGGCCGCCATAAAGCGCCGGTGGCCGGCGACGATCTCGAAGCTGCCGTTGCCTTTTACGGGGCGCACGAGTATCGGCTGAAGCACGCCCTTTGACTTGACCGATGCGGTCAGCTCCTCCATGGACACCTTGCGAAAAATCGTGCGATAGTTTTCCTTGCTCGGCTTGACGTTATCAAGCGGGATTACTTTAAACATGAATGCCTCCTGTTTTTGTGAGATTTATAGTTCTCCGCTTTGCGTTTCACGCGGTTGACGTATTTACCTTCTGCCCGCGACAACCGACGACCTTTTAGCGATGCCATCAGCCTGGCCAGGCGCGGGAACCGGTCCCTGTGCATCCGCCAGCTGGCGCACGTATTGCCCGTCTTGCGGTCATAGAGGACCTTCAGGCCGTTCTCCCGGACCACCTTCGGAATGCGGCCCTCAAGGTGAAGCCGCTTAAGCAGCCACATAACGCGATTTTTCTTCCACTTCATCAGCACGCCGGTCTCCGAGTGTGTGAGCCCCACGGCTTCGGCCAGTACAAGGAATGCCTGTGCGCCAGTGCTCGCGGTAATGCTGCCCCGCCCGTACTCGCGCATAAAAACCAACTCAGGGTCGGTCGCATGTGATTTAAGGACCCACCAGTTGCCCCAGTCCACTGCTTGCAGCTTGCCTTGGTGGATGGCCTTATTCACGGCATGCGTCTGCACCCCGTGGTGCCGCGCAACCTGGCCTATGCGCCACCATTCGTCCTTCCACATGGTCCGACGTTTTTTTATAAGCCTTCGGGCGTATGCCCAGAACTCCGCGGCCGCACTGTATTTTTGAATGCCTCTTATGACCTTTTGCGACAGACGGCCAACGCGCTTCGGGTCGAAGTAAACCCAGTTCATGGGGTTTGTCAGAAACCGCAAAAGCGTAACTCGCTTTACAACGCGCATCACGCGCGCACACGGCAGGCGATACCCGGCCAGTATACCCCGGTCGATAAGCAGGGAGACGCTCTTACCATCAACCCCGAGACCGTTTGCAATCTGGTTGCACGTCATTAAGTCCGGGTGTTTCGATGGCGCCGTCAGGGACAATTCTCTTTTCCACCGGATACGCACGCCCGGTTGCGTTCGCCCAAGGGCCTCGGCTATCTCCTGCTCGGAAAGCACGCCAAGGAACGACCTGAGAAAGTCGTCCTCCTCGCGCGCCCACCTAGGCGACCTTGCACGTAGACCTGGACGGCCGTCCTTGCCGGCAAGCACCGCTGTCCCTCGCGCTCCAAGTGATGAGCGGGCGGCTATGACCCTTGGCGACACGCCGGTTTCAAGTTGTCCATGGACCGCTGCGGATTCGACGAGTAAATCAAGATCGTCCATCACCGCCTTGGTCATGACCTATTGTCTCCAACGGCCACGATCAACCGTCTTATGATGTCCACTCCGGGGCATTCACCGCAGGAGCCCTTGATGTCGCGCACGTTGCACTCCCTACAGGTATCCTCGGCGGCATGGGAGACAAGCGTCCACGCCGGTTCAGGGGCGGCCTTCATCCTGATGTCGCACTTCTTGCACATCTCCGCAGCCGCCTTGCGCACCTTTGTCAAGGGCACAGACGCAGCGGGAGAAACCGATTTACCGAATGCTCGGTGCTTCCCCAGGGTAAGAGACGGCGCGCCTTTATGTTCCACCCTTGCGTGGGCCTCCATTCGCGCTACAAGGCGCTGGCACGAGGCGACGATGGCCTTTACCGTTGACCCGGCGCGAGCAAGGCGCTCGGCGAGCTTCACTCGGGCCTTGCTGTTTTTTATCGAGAGAAAGGCCTCTGTCGCGCGGAAGTCCGAAGGCAGCCTGTGGTTGCCGACGAGCTCCTGTATCTCCGGATCCAGCTCAAGCAGCTTCCGGCGCGTATCGATTGTCTTCAGGCAGACGCCGGTCGCACCCTTGATGTCCGAGGCAGTGTAGCCCTCCTCTTCTATCAGCCGTTTGTAATGCAGCGCCTCGCTGATGGGGTCGGGGTCATAACGGATTTTGGCGGTTACGAGCATCGCGAGGAGCTGCTCGACCTCGCTTTCCTTTACGATCTCGCACTTCAACGGCGGGCAGTCTTTTCCCAATGCCCTGGCCCCGGCCAGGCGCATGTTTCCGTCAACGACACAGTATTTACCTTTCCTGCCGTTTGCGACTACACGGAGGGCCTGAAGCACGCCCTTTGCGGCGCGTATGGAATCGGCCATCTCGCGCACCTGGTTCTCGGGATAAAACCGCCGCAGCTTCTTCGGATGGGTCAGAAGGACGTCCTGGGATAAGTAAAGCAGACCGCCGCCTGATGTATTTATTTTCTTCTTCTTCATTCAACGGGCCTCCCATAGATTAATCTCCGCAATTTCTCCCACTCCTCCCCTTGTGCGGGATTATTTTTCCTGAGATAAAAGCAATCATTTTCAACAAAATGGGGCGAACACCGTGGTTCTAGTCTGCGTTCTTGAATATCAAAAAAACACCCTACATAAGACCCGGCTATCCCAGCACCGCTCATTAATCTATCTCCTCATAACTGATGGCCCACACGTAGTCGTTCCGCTTCCACGCTCCGGAGCCGTTGATAGTGTCCCACAAACAGGCCCAAACATAACGCACTTCTGTTTCCAATGGCCACTCAGGTCGGATTTTTTTAAGATTATCTCTACCAATTTTATTTAGCCGTTCATTAACGCCTTCTGATAAAATGTCGTTAAAGGATATGTCCTGCACCCTCTCAACCTTGATGTCGGTTATCTCAAGGTTGATTCTGGAGGCCCACCTGGGCATGTGGATTGAGGGACGCACTTTAAATGCATCGTAATTATTTATCTGCCACTCATCGAATTGTATACGCTTAAATAAGCCATCTGATCTATAGTCAATGCCAGTAATGTATCCCTTCAGGCTTTCATCACCACGTAGTGAATATCTAAATGCCTCCCGCACCCAGAGCCTGTCGCCGGGCTTGCCGTAGGGACATGTATAACAATTAAGACTGTAGCCACCACTTGGCATTCGATACCATCTGCCGTCTTTGTCCACATATGATGGCTGTGGATTGATAATCCGTCTCGTCATGGTCTTGCGGCCCTCACGGGTTGCCAGCACCATCGGGCCTGACATGAGTATTGGGCTGGATTTGATTATGGGCTCAGTCATTTAGTGTTTGCCTCTACTACGAGCTTGCCGTTGAACTTGAGTTTGCCATGGGCTATGGCAGCTCGTATATCTCCTGGAGTTAATGTTTCATGGTAGGGATAAGCGTATTCACGCAAAACCTTTTCCACTTCTTCGGTGTTGAGGGTGCTATTAGCTCTGTACCTTTTACAGCCTTGACATTTTATGTGGCCAAACGTACATGAATGCCCAAACCCCTGCGGGTCCCGCCTTTCAATAGCCGGTATAGCACAAAAAGGCTTCTTCACTACTAGTATCGGGCGGGATTTGATTTCAGTCACGCGGCCTTCCTGGGTTTCATGATTTTGTCAGC
>DAOWET010000046.1 GCA_030638335.1 Nitrospirota bacterium | reverse complement strand
AGGCTCGAAGCCTCAGATTCCGTCCAATCTCAAAAAAGTGGTGGACGGGGGCCAATCTACAGCACAGGTTTAATCCTTGATGCAAGGTCGGCCTTGTCCCGTCACATCTTGATTTCATTCTACCCTAATCATATAAGATGCTAGGCGCGCGACATGAAGCCGTACTTATGCTACCGCGAATGTCGCGCAACAACGCAGATGCAGTGAATCAGAGTCAGAGGGGTTAGCCTACTATGTTGAGCTTGCGTACCCTGAGTGTGGCTCCAAGTTCGTCCGCGATCTCCTGGCAGCGATCTATGTCCACCCCTTCGGAACTGACCACGGTGGCCTTTACCACGGTGTCCTTTGCTGCATCGCGTATGAACTTCACCACCGCGTCATAGGCACCCTCGAAGGTAGGGCTGCAGAGGCGGTCATAGGTGGACGAGTCCTGCGCGTCCAGGCTCACCGAGTACTCGTCCACCAGGCCCTCAAGCTCAGGCAGAACGTTTCGCTTGTGAACGTGGTTGGCGTGGCCGTTGGTGTTCACGCGCACCCACCCGCCCCGCTCCTTGACCCAGCCTGCCACTTCCTTTACCAGGTCAAGCCGTATCAAGGGCTCGCCGTATCCGCAGAAGACCACCTCGTCGTATTTCGTCGGGTCTCCTATGGCGGCGATGATCTCCCCGGCCGTGGGCTCGCGCTCAAGGCGAAGGTTATGGCCCTTTACGAAATTCGAGGTCGTGCGTACGCAGAAGCCGCACCGGTTGGTGCAGCGGTTGGTGATGTTCAGGTATAGGGAATTCCTTATCCTGTAGGTTATCTCTCCAGACTGTGGCAGCTCGCCTATGCCAAAGAGCCTCCGGGCGTTAAGCGTCGTGATGCGGGCCACGTCCTGAAGTGTTATGCCTCTGAGGTCCGCCACCTCGCGCGCGGTATGCAGAAGGTATGAGGGCTCGTTGCGCTTGCCCCGCATGGGCACGGGCGCCAGATATGGAGAGTCCGTCTCCAGAAGCAGCAGGTCGTCGGGGATGCGGGCTGCCGCGTCTTTTAATTCCAAGGCACGCTTGAAAGTGACCGGCCCGGCAATGGACATGTGCAGGCCCTTGTCCACGGCGTATTCAAAGAGTGCGGGGCTGCCGGAGAAACAATGGAGCACGCCATGCGTGACGCCCTCCTCGTTCATTATCTTTAAAGCGTCCTGTTCCGCCTCGCGCACGTGTATTACCACCGGGAGCCCTGTCTCACGCGCGATCTTCAGGTGTTCCGTGAACACCTCGCGCTGCACATCACGCGGGGAGTTGTCGTAGTGAAAGTCAAGCCCGGTCTCTCCTATGGCGACCACCTTCGGGTCAGACGCCCACTGGCGGATACCTGCAAGTATCTTCTCATCCACAAGGCGCGCCTCGTGCGGGTGCACGCCCACGGTGCAGTAGATGTTGTCATGGCCCCGGGCAATATCGAGGGCCTGCTCAATGCTTGCAGGGTCCGACGCTATGGTAATAAGCGCTGAGAATCCCTCGCTAAAGGCACGGCTGATCACCGCCTCGCGGTCACCTGCGAACTGTGCCATCTCAAGGTGGCAGTGGGTGTCTATAAACTCCGGGAATTCCGGTGCTGTATCTTTGTCTGACATTTGCTTTATCGCCTAAGTCCTTATAAGGTTCTCGGCCGTCATCTCAGGGGGCACCTCGATATCCAGCAGATAAAGGATCGTGGGCGCAATGTCGGCAAGTATCCCGCCATCCTTCAGCCTCACATCCCCGGCGTCATCGCCAATGTAAAAAAGATGCACCGGGTTCGTGGTATGCGCGGTCTTTGGCTCCTTTATCTCAGGGTCGAACATCTCCTCCGCATTTCCGTGGTCAGCGGTCACAAGGGCGACCGCGCCCGTCTCCCTTACAGCTTCAAGTACCTTGCCCACGCATTCGTCCACCTTCTCAACGGCCTTCACCGTGCTGTCGAAGTTGCCGGTATGGCCCACCATGTCGCAATTGGCGAAGTTCACCACCACCAGAGCGAACTGTGCCGAGCGGACCTTATCAGCTGTGGTCTCGGCAACCTCGTACGCGCTCATCTCCGGGTGGTCGGCAAATTTGGATGGGTCGAATTTCGTATTGACCTCTATCCTCTCCTCCCCAGGGAAAGGCTCTATGCGCTTTCCGTTCATGAAGGATGT
>DAOWET010000271.1 GCA_030638335.1 Nitrospirota bacterium | reverse complement strand
AGTGTCGGATATCTCGATCACGCTTTTCCCTTCGGAGGCGTATGCCGAGCTGACCCTTACGTGGCCGCTATTGGTGTGCTTCAGAGCGTTTGTGACAATGTTCTTGAGCACGGTCTCAAGTTTCTCTGTGTCAATTTCAGCGGTCACTTCCTCTTGTGCCTCAAGCTCCAGGGCCACGCCCTTCTCATTGAACAGGGGCCTGAGGCCTGAGAGAATTCCATTCAGGAAATCTCCAAGAACAACGCACTCCATCTCTACAGGTTTAAAAAAACTTGCCTCTGCCCTTGTCATGTCCTCGATGCCCTGCACAAGATTAATAAGGCGCTTGACCTCTGCCATGAGAGTGTCCATGGCCTCGGCACCGCAGTCCACAACGCCGTCCGCCATGGCCTCTATGTTCGAGCGCATCACGGCTAGCGGTGTGCGGAGTTCATGGGCCACGTTCTGCGTGAGCCTCTGTCTGAGCGCCTCCTCGCGCTTTAGGGATTCCACCATCCTGTTAAAGGATGTGATCAGCTTGCCCACTTCGTCATGCCCGCGGTATTTGACGCTTCCGGTGAAGTCCCCTTGAGCAACGCGCTCAGCGGCAAGGCGGAGCCGTCTCAGAGGACCGGTCAGGAACAGGCTCAGCGCTATGGCCAGAAACAGGGCCCCGCCGCCGGCTATTAAGAAGGAGATCCACAGAAACGCCCTGCCGCGATTCTTGAAGATAACCTCTTTCTCGCCGTAGCTTCCAAGGGTCACATATCCCCGAACGTAAAGAGAGCCTATCTCCTCTCCCCGGGCAAAGAGCGGGTACATCTCGTAATCGCCCTGTGCGCTGTCCAGCAGCACGAGGCTCTCGATGCGCCGGCGCATGGTGGGCGAGACACTTGCTATCGCCTCCTTTGAGGTAAGCACGTCCTTGCCGCTTGCGTCACTCACCTTGAGGTCAAAGCCCAGAATCGTCCCCCAGCGCAGAATGTGAGTGAGGGCGCCGGTGTCCCAGCCCTCGCCCTCTGAGGAGTGGCTGCCTTCGATGGAGGCCAGCATCCAGTAGAGCCTGTCCTCGCGCATGCCCATTGAGTAGTCTTCGAAGTCACGGATGATCAGGCGCTCGAAGATAAGGTTTGAGACCAGGGCTGTGATAATGACGATGAGAAAGGCTAAAAAGAGTTTAGTCCGCATCCCGCGAGCCTATGAACTTGTAGCCCATCCCGTATACGGTCTTGATGAACTCGGGCTTCTTGGGGTCCTGCTCGATCTTGTGGCGGAGGTTCTTTACATGCGCATCCACAGTGCGCTCATACCCCTCGAACCCGTAACCCTGGGCCTGGTTCACAAGCTGCAGCCGGCTCATGACCACCTCTGGCCTGTCGGCAAGGGCGAGCAGGAGCTTGAACTCGGTTGGGGTAAGCGTTATGCCCTTCCCGTCCAACTGCACGTCCATCTTCTCGATGTTTATGACCAGCCTTCCCTGGTTGAAGCTCAGTGTCTTCGAGGGACGCATGGTGCGCCTTAAAAGCGCCGCAACTCGCGCAACAAGCTCTCGCGGGCTGAAGGGCTTCACAACGTAATCGTCCGCTCCAAGGCCAAGGCCCGCTATGCGGTCTTCCTCAGCGCTCTTTGCGGTGGCCATGATGATAGGGATATCAGAGTGCATCCGGAGGGAGCGGCAGATCTCCTCGCCGTCCATGTCCGGGAGCATCAGGTCAAGTATAACAAGGTCATAGCCCTCCGAGATCTTCTCAAGGGCCTCGCCCCCGGTGAGCACATGGGTGGCCTCATACCCCTCACGTTCGAGATATGCCTTTGTTATCTCGCCTATTTTTGCTTCGTCTTCAACAACAAGCACCTTAGCCTTGGCCATAGTTGCAGTATACATGCTAGTCCTCCGGGTGCGCAAGAGTTTTTAGATGCTAACAAATTGCATGAAACGCCTCCTGCTTATACTGCCGGGGCGTGTTATTGCATGATAATGTTAAGGGAAAAGAGTGAAGTAAATATGACGGGGGGGCATGGCCCCATTTAACTGGAGGCTGTCAGCCTCGAACGTATTAATGAAATATGAAGGGGGGCATGGCCCCATTTAACTGGAGGCTGTCAGCCTCGAACGTATTAATGAAATATGAAGGGGGCATGGCCCCATTTAACTGGAGGCTGTCAGCCTCGAACGTATTAATGAAATATGAAGGGGGCAAGGGCCCCATTTAACTGGAGGCTGTCAGCCTCGAACGTATTAATGAAATATGAAGGGTGCACACGGAGCCCTTTTTATCTGGTGGCTTCCGCCTCGACCGTTCTTTTGGATATGAGCGAAAATATTTCATGCAAATAAAATGGACCCCGCATCGGTCCCTTTTTTATTTGCATAAGCATTTACTGCTGGAACGTCCAGCATCAAATTGAATGCTTCGCTTGCGCGGAGCAGAATCGGGAGGCTAAACAGGAGGCTACAGGTTAATTGGTATCCTTATCTGAAAAGAGCCCGTCCCTGTCCACCATCATGACGATCATCTCGGCGGTGGTGAGACGAAGGTTGCCAGTCAGCCTGCGATCCTTTCGCAGCTGGCTCTCGATGCGCGCCAGGGCCGTATAGTGGGGTGTGCGGTTCACGCTCCAGTCCACCTTTATCTCCATGGCCTCGAACCTTCCACATCCCCCTCCGCGGCTTTCATGCCCCTGGGGGCCGCGCACCCTGTGGGGCAGGCCATGCATCCTGCATATCATCGGCCTGTGCGCATAGAGCGAACACAGGCCATCGAAGTTCACGGGGCACATCAGGGGTTCGGGGGCGAGTGGGTCTGCTTCCTCGCCATAGGCACGGACCACTTCCCTTGCCCTCAGGACGATCTCTCCGGCAAGTCCTTTGTCAGCATTGCGCATGCCCTCAAGGAGATAGAGGTGCTCTGCCCAGGTATAGTGGAAAAAGCGCTGGGTGCAGCAGTTCTCAGAGCACCCATCGCATGTGAAGCCGTAGTGGCTGGCAACGGAGTCATAATCGCTCTGCATACCCTCATACAGGGATTTCATGCTGGAATTGAGATCGGTCACTGCGCCAGTGTGCCTCTTTCGGGGTTCAGCCCTTTTATTCGCAGAGGAATTCGCTCTGTGCCGCGACGCGGCAGGAGTTGACGTTGACTGCCCGCCTGCATGAAGAAAGGGCATTAAGGAGCTTTGTGCATCGCTCTATCTTGTCTGTAAGCGGGGTCCCGATCTCGTCGGTTATGGTATCCACCAGTATCTCCGGGTCCTCGGTCATCTCCATATCGAGCCTTGCCTGCATGTCATAGATGGCTGCCTGTACCTGATCGGCCTCTTCCATAAGGCGGGTGACATGGCGTTGCCTCCTGGCCTCCTCCTCGCGCCTCTTGGCCTTGAAGGTGGCCTCGAGCATCGCATCAACTATTGTATCGGAGACCCCCATCTCGGTAAGCCTCTGGACCTCCTCCACGGTGAATTCCTTGTACCTGCCTATCATGGAGCTTACCTTGGCGGCCACCTGGTCCTCGTCCATCCCCTCGCCAAGGAGCTGGAGGATGGCGTAGAGCGGAAGCTCTCGCGGGCCAACGTAAAGCAGACGGTATTCCTCGGGGATCGCGGAAAGCCCGTCCGGGTAACGGGCGATGAAGTCTCGATAGAGTATAAGGTTGTCAGACTTCTGGTCAATGAGCATGGAGAGACGCTCAAGGGCCTCTTTGCGCTTCTTGCCGCTGGGGTACTTGCCAAGGAACTCGTGGAAGGCGATTATATTATCATTCCCGGTGAGATCCTCGAAGTCTTCCCTTTCCATCTCGTGGAGCTTCCTGAGGCGCTTGGCCTCTATCTCCACCTGCCGCGCGGCTATCATCTCCTCAAGCGCCCTGCCTGCCGTCTCCACAAGGTCCAGAAGTGTCTCGCGGTCCTTGAACCCCTGCACGACTCCGCCGTCGGGAAGTATTATTGTGGGAGTGGTTGCTATTCCAAGCCGTTCTGCAAGCTCAATGGTGTCGTCGACCTCGGTGGTCTCGCATGTAGGCTCTGGCAGAGGGCGTCCGTCATAGGAGCGTTCAAGCAGCGCCATGGAGCGAAGGCAGACGATGGCCTTTGCCTTTTTGTAGGCCGTTGGGTGGCTCTTCAGGGGCAGAAGCTTTATATAGAATGCGATGTCCTCGTACTCCTCCACAAGGCTTTTCATCTCCCTGTGGAGGTTCTTGCAGTAAGGGCAATCCGGGTCGTCAAAGACAATGGCCTTGAAGCGGGCCTCGGGGTTTCCAAGTATGAGGGCGTCCTCCAGGGGGATTTCCGAGAACTCCACCTTGCTTATCTCGTAGAGCCTCTTGTTCGTGAGGTTCATGCTGCTTGTGACGTCAATGATGGAGCCTGTGATGATATGGGCCTTGGGAAAATCTATATACGCGATACCGCGCTTGCCACGGGCCAATATCGTGATCTCCCAGAGTCCTGCAACAGGGCTGGGCTTGATCTCCATGACCTCGATCTCGGGGTTAACGCTTTTTACCATCTCTGTGGCCTCGTCAAAGCTCAGGGTGTGGCATTGGGAGCAGTCCGCTCCCTCGCCCATCCCGATGCCGGGATAGCTCTGGGCAGGTGAGGCCGCTGCCAGGGCCGTGGCTATAGCTACCATATAAAGTAAATAGCGCATCGTAAACTATAGCATAAAGGCCAGGAAGCGTAAAAGCGGCATGGGGCATGCAAATTGACAAGCCTGTTTAAACATCTGTTCAGCTGTGGAGCCCCGGAAATATGCAGCCAAAGCCTTGACATAATGGTGCCTGGGGCTTAACCTTTAGGCACATATGGTAATGGGGAGGAAGCCTGTGCGCCCATGCTGCATTAAAACAATGTTTGTTGTATTGATGGTAATTTTTCCCTTCGCACTTATGGCAGGGGAGCCCCTGGTCGTGAGGCCCGCGGTAAAGACAGTGGAGCTAGTGGGCTACACGCGCGCAGTGCGTTCCATGACTGTCACAAGCGAGGTCTCGGGCAGGGCTCTCCGGGTCAACTACGACGTGGGTGACACGGTCGGCGCAAAAAAACCCCTGATAGAGGTGGACACGGTATTTATAGACCAGGCCGTGTTGAGCGCCGAGGCCAGGGTAGAGCAGCTTGAGGTTTCCTTTGAGCGTGCCGAGAGCCGGGCCCTTTATCTTGAAGGTGAGTTCAACCGCATAGACTACCTCCACAAGGAAGACAGGGCCACTGGCATCCGAAGGGATGCGGTCCACCAGGATATGGTTCAGGCCAGGCTTGAGGTGGACTCTGTTCGGGCCGAGCTAGCTGTGGCCAGGGCATCCCTTGCTGAGCTTTCCGAGCGGCGTAATAGGCATATGATAACGGTCCCCGCCGGGTGGATCGTTACGGCCAGGCTGGTTGAGCCGGGGGAGATCATCCAGCCCGGAGGCCAGCTGGCCAGGGCCGCTGATTTCCGGCGGCTCATAGTGCCCCTTGCGGTCTCCAAGGCCGAGCTCGATGCGCTTAAGGACAAAAAAGGGGACATACCCGTGCGCATAGAGGGCATGGAGGCCAAGGCCCGTCTGAACCGGATAAACCCGGCCTTTGACGAGCAGACCAGAAAGATCCACCTTGAGCTTGCCCTCCTTGGCTACAAGGGCGAGAGGCGGGGGGGGCTTAAGGCGACCGTGCCTCTATCAGTGCGGGCAGAGGGAATGCTTGTGCCGAGGGCAGCCCTCATGTCACGATATGGCAATCCCCGCGT
The DNA here is from genome assembly GCA_030638335.1 of Nitrospirota bacterium. Classification (GTDB taxonomy): domain Bacteria; phylum Nitrospirota; class Thermodesulfovibrionia; order Thermodesulfovibrionales; family JdFR-86; genus DAOWET01. The sequence goes on along the minus strand of DAOWET010000271.1, from coordinate 575 downwards.
AAGGCTTGCCTCCACCGGCGAGTCGGTCCAGGTCATAGTGATAGCCGAAAGCGGGGACCATATAGTCATCTCAAGCCATGACGCGCGCCTTGCCCCGGGCGTTGTCCTGTCCCCTGCCGCTGACTCTCCGTCAGGGGGATCCGGGAAGGCGCAATGAGATCAGTAGTCCGCTTCTCTCTTGGGCAGGCCGTATTTCTAAACGTCGTTTTTGTCGTCCTGACCGTTGCCGGGGCCTTTTGTCTCCTGACCACCCCTGTTGAGAACATGCCTGCCGTGGACATAGGCAAGGTCTTTGTGCGAACTCTTTATTACGGTGCGAGCGCGGAAGACGTTGAGAGCCTGGTCTCGGCAAAGATAGAAGACGCCATAGACGGCATGGAGAACATCGAGTACATCCAGAGCCGCTCCCGCCGCAATTATTCTTCGGTGGAAGTGAAGTTCATAGACGATTCGGATTACGAGGGGCTTTTTGACGAGCTTCGCCTGAGGATACAGAACATCCAGGGTGACCTCCCTCCCGAGACAGACGAGCCGAAGTACGTATACATTGATACACAGGTCTGGATGCCTGTTGT
>DAOWET010000053.1 GCA_030638335.1 Nitrospirota bacterium | reverse complement strand
TGACGCACTGCTGCCTGTTCTTAATGAAAGGACTTCTTCCTGAGGTCATTAGGAGAGATTGATTCCATTGTCTGAAAAGTTCTTGCTGAAATCCTCAGATTGAAACATGCCTGGTTTTGTGACTTTCTACATATACTCCGCAGGAATGGGCTGTGGCCTTCACCTGCAAGTCAACGCACAATCTGCCCTGGTGTATAGTTCTTCCTAGCCATTTCTTAACCCTCCTGTTATTGGGTATAGATAATTAACCATCTGCACCTATTTCAAGGGGTCAGGTCAACCCTCATAATTTCCTTTAAATAAATTATTAACAATAGTTATTAATATCCGGGTCGGATCGAGTCGGATCGACTCTCGCAAGCTCGACTCTCCGCGAAAGGAAGCTCCGACCTTTTCATATTCATAAATGTCTGGTAAAATATCTACTAGTCTGTTTGCTTAAAACTCGTATGCTTTCGAAAAAATAATAAAATAAGGGGTAAAGGATAAGCTTGGGCGAATTCCCTGTCGATAAGGCAATGCCTTCTGGTGGCGGTAGGCGAATAGAATTAGATTTCCTTCGCGGTATAGCTCTTTTGTGGATCATGCTCGGTCATTACATAGGCATTGTCGGGCTTGATATTTTTAAGGACAATGTTCTGGTAAAGCTGCTATGGCAGGGGGTACACTTTCCAGTTTATGTCTTTCTCATAATTAGCGGTTACTTTCTTGCACAGAAGGCATATTTAACTGAGAACGGTGATATAAACCTTATGCGGAGCCTTGGGCGTATCGTGCCGGGTTACATTTTATTCTTGATGCTGTTCTTTATCTTCAACCTTGCGGCACCCAGTGAAGGGTATCTATCATTCAAAAATAACTGGATTGTAAACGGTCCCAAATCGCATTTAAATGCAATCATAAAGAGGTCCCAGGGCCAGGTTCCAGGGATCAAATATTACGTAGCATATGTTGGCAATCGAGACTCTCAGCTTCTGGAAGTGATAACAGACCCCAAGCACGACCTCCCCTTTATCAGGATAACTGATATGCCTTCACAAAGGACCTATTTGTATGGAAAGGTTTCTTCTGTGTTTGATGCAGATGCAATAGAGATGGGTTCCTCCACCTATATACCTATGAGGTATCCCAAACAATTCAGGTATAAATATAAGCCTGCTATGTTTCTTCCCTATCTGGGCCTATTCCAGAACTACACCAATAAAATATTCCTGCTGCATCATACATGGTTCTTTGCCTTTTTAATCCATTTCTATATCATTTTTTGGGCGGTATTGCGCCTGATAAGAAAGGTAGCCTCGACTGACAGGAGCCGTCTTAGACTCTTCGGGCTTCTGGTTATATTCGGCATAATAACAGAGATAATCCTCAGGGCATTGAATCCTAGCTGGGTACAGTGGAAAACTCATATGATTATTGATATTCCACTCTACGGAAGTCTGGTCGCTATGCTTGAGATGCGCTACAGGGAGAGGCTCGAAAATATATTTCTCCGTATGTTCACTTTTGCGACAGGTTTTGGATTGGTAATGGCTGTTATATTCTACGAGTTTCAGCAGCATCAGACATTTGCGGCCATCGGGGTGGCTCTGATAGTGCTCTCGGTCATCAACGCTGATGTCAAGTTATTTGAGAGGCTCAAGGGCTTCTCTGCTTCCATTGCCTGGATAGGCAGAAAATCCTTAACCCCTTATCTCTGGCACTGGACGCTCGGACATGCTTTCGCGGTTTTATTCTGCAATTTCCTTGATTTAAACGCTTATGTTTCATTGGCCTTCATGTTTGCAAGCATGGTAATCCTGGTGGTCTGTGCAGATAAGATATTCATGCCTCTTTACAGAAAGTTTGGATATTCTCCCACAGTAGTAAAATAAATACCCGCAGGCAACAGCAAGAGACCATTTATGAAAACTTCTACTACAAGGGCTACTACGCTGTCATGGTAAAAAGCCGATATGCCGAGGATCTTCATCTAAGAATTATGTACAAACCCATACAATATAACTAGATTAATAGCAGGAATGAAGAATCATTATGTGGATTTCTGCTTATTGTTTCAAGAATTTCAGTGACAATAACATACTATTTACAGGAAGGAGTCCACAAAGCTGACTCCTATGAGCAACACGTACTCGGGTGCTCGCAAAAACCCTGCTGAATTCAAACACAAATTCACAGGGATGTAATACCTAGCGCTGAATCTTCTTACCTGTAAGCTCCTCGAGTGTGTCCGCGAACTCCCCTGCGCGGTTTTTCCAGTTGAACTGGCGCGCGTACTCAAGGCAGCGCACACTCATTTGGCCAAGGCGCCCGGGGTCATTTAAAAGAGACGCCACCTTTGTGGCCGCATCATCGACCCCGGCAGCCAAAAGCCCTGTATCACCATCCTGAATGGAGTCCCTCAGGCCGTGGATGTCGTAGCCCACGGCAGGAGTGCCTACGGAGGCAGCCTCGATCACGTTGATGCCAAAGCCCTCGCGTACGCCCGGCACCAAAAGCACGTGCGAGCGACCAAGGAAATCGAACTTCTCCTGGTCAGAGACGAAACCCAGAAACCTTACATCAGGGTCGTCTCCGGCCATCTGCTTAAGCTCTTCTTCCTGCGGGCCCCTGCCTGCCATGAGCAGCCTCACACCGGGCACGCTCTGTTTTACTTTTTTGTAGATGGCAATGGCGTCGGCCGGGCGCTTGGTGGAACGCAGGCGCGCAAGATAAATGAGCGTTGGGAGCTGCTCCTTCTCGGGCACGCGCTCAAGAGTGGTGCTTGAAAGGGCGTTCATCACAATGCGCACGTTCTTAAACCCGAGTGATACGAGGTCGTCCCTGGTGGAGGGGGAGACGGTGACCGCCGGAAGACGGCTGTACAGCCTGAGCAACAGGGGCTCTATAACATATGGGATAGCGCCCGGAGCCCCAAGCTCACTGAACCAGAACTCGCGGTACATCTGGTGGATGAGTATCATGGAATTAGGGAGAAGGAAACCGCCAAAGCCCAGCCCGTTGAACTCGTCTATTATCACGTCGTATGTGGCGCGGTTATTTAGCGCGTGGGCAAACCCGTACACGTGTACCGTAAGCTCGGAGCCCTTGCGCTTGTGCCTGATGCCTTCAACGAACTCCTCTGAAGCCGAACCCGCAAAGCGGCTTGAGAATATTGTCACGCTGGCCCCGCGCTCAACAAGGCCGCGGGCTATCTCGAATGTATAGACCTCAGCGCCCCCCCCGGCAGGGTTCACCGTGTCGCGGCGATTCATGATGAGGATGTTCATCGGGCTCCCTCCACAACACTCTGCACAACACTTTCAAGATAGCCCTCGTAGCGCACAGCGATCCTGTCCCACGTGTATGCGCGCGCGGTCTCGCGGGCGTTCTCGGAAAGCCTCTGCCTGAGGCCGGGCTCGTCTGCCAGAGAGCCGATCACGCTTGCGAGTTCGCCCGCGTCCCCTGTGCGGAAGGGCAGACCAAAGCCACCGTCCACTGCGTAGGAAAGCTCGGGTATGGCGCTTACCACTACAGGGGCCCCGGTGGCAGCGGCCTCCATCACGGTTATGCCCCAGCCCTCAAAACGGGAGGGCAGAACAAAGGCCAGGCAAGAGCCCATGAGCCTGCGCTTTTCGCGCTCATCCACAAAGCCCGCAAACTCCACCGGAAGCCCGGAGGCCATCTCGCGTAAGCGGGCCTCGTCGCGCCCGCGGCCTGCAAGCACAAGGCGGGTCTCTCGGCCTCTTTCCTTCATCGTACGTATTGCCTCGATGAGGGTATCCAACCCTTTATTCGCAATCTCGAGCCTTCCAAGGTAGAGTATGAAATCGCTGGCTGCCTGCGTGCGCTCCACATCGAGCAGGTCCTCGTCTATACCGTTTGGTATGACCTCTGCCCTGGGAACGCCGAACTTCTGCGCCGTGGCCCTGGAGACCGCGCATGTGTTTCTAAAGCCCTTTGGGTAGAAGCTCTCGATCAGGTAGAAGGGCAGGCCCACCACAGGCCAGCGGCGGTTGATGGACGAGCCCTCGCGGTGGTGGAGCTGGAGCACCACCGGACGATGGGTCATGTAGCGGCTCATGAGCGGGTTCCACGGGGCGAAGTCCTCAACCACCAGCTGGTAGTCGTCCGCGTGGGCGCGTATATAGCGTGCGGCCCTGTACGCGTAGGAAAAAGTGCTCAAGGCGTAGTTGTTGCAGCCGCATCCCACAAAGCGGAATTTGAGAGTGCCGTCGTAGTAATCGTCCGCTCCGGGGTACCTGCCGCTTACTATCGTGACCTCGTGGCCGCGCGCGGCAAGGCGCTTATTCAGTTCAAGGCACCGCACGGCGGCGCCCCCGCCCACCCAGGGGTTTTTTACGTGGTCGTATATGAGATGCAGAATTTTCATATAACCTATTGGTATTGTACAGGTTTCCTGAGGGGTTGGACAATGTTTTTGCCTGCATTGAACTAAAGGGAACCTCTAATGATTGATTTCGTAGCGAAAGCGGGGTCACGGACCCCTTTTATAACCTTGGGGCCACGGGGGTCAAGGACTCATCTTAACTAAGACCCCTCCATGAGGGGCCTCCGTGAGGGGCTTAAGAGGGTTTTTTGACGACAAAGACATCAAAGGGCCAGAGCGGCACGCCGATGGAGTCTTCAAACAGGACTTCCGCTCCAGCTTCTTTGAGCGCTGGAAGCACGCTCACCGGACGGCACCCGAGCGTAAGGGCCGGTATGTGCCAGGCCACGCTCTCCACCATATGGGCACACAAGCGCACCAGCATGTTTCGGGGCTCGGCGGAATGGGCCACTCCCATCAGGCCGCCGGGCCTTAGAACACGGTAAAGCTCGCGCGCTCCTTCGGCCGGGTCATACAGGGGACAAAGGCTGTATGTTGAGACAACAGCGTCAAAGCTCCCGGTGAGAAAAGGCATCTTGAGCATGTCGCCTGCCATGAACTCCATGCGCCCGGAAAGGCCAGCCTCCCGGGCCTTGGCCTCGGCCACCTCGAGCATGCCCTGGCTCAGGTCATAGCATACGACCTTGCCGTGCTTCCCCGCAAGCCTTGCCGCAAGAAGGGCGGTGCCGCCTGTGCCCGCTCCCGCGTCAAGCACCTTGTCGCCCTCATCCACCGCATGCTCCACGACCATCCTGCGTCCGCGCGCGTCAGAACTCAAGGTGAAGAAAGCGTGCTGGCGGTCGTACCGCCCTGCCGTGCGGTCATAGACCTTTTGAAGTGTGGATCTCTCAAGTGCCTTCCGCATGTCCTCCCCTTAATCCAAGAGTAGCACAAAAGAAAGGGAAGCTAAAGAGGGAGGGTTAAAGTTACTTCAACTGAACGTTGCGGACGCCTGTGGGGCGCCAGGCAGGGGAGATGACCCCGGCACGGCTATCCAGGGGTTTGTCACGTGGTCGCATATGAGGTGTAATATCTTCATACGCACTAAAGATATTGTACAGTTTTATCGCGGGGATGGACAATTTATTTAGGATCAACTAAGGGTTTTTTTTCCCAAGGACGTAGATCGTCAACAAATAGAAGAAACTGACTGCAACAAGCGCATAACCGCAAACATATACGAGTGAAAGCCATTCCCCCGGCATGACACGTAAACTGGAGAATACCGCACCTGCCTTTTTTGAGACCGGAGAAAAGCTTGGCAGAACACCATATATGCTTTTTATCAGCAGGGCTCCGAACCCTGAAAGGGTTGCTGCTGCTCCTTCGCCCGCTGACTGCGCCTTGCTCTCAAGCATCAGGATGAAGTAGTAGAGAAGGTCGTCATTTACGACCAGAAGGAAGAAAATGGCCGCAACAGGATGCATGACAACCGCCAGAAAACCCAGGTAGGAGATAACTATCAGACATACCAGAAACCTGTATGCGCAAACATAGAATATACCCCACTGAAAGGGAATCTCCCAGGCCAGCATGAGTCCCGAGCAAACCAGAGCGACCACGAGGTAGAAGACAAAGGCTACAAGCCCGGCTGTCAGCATCCCGGCGCCTGCCCATAAGGCCGGAGTGCAGGGCTTTGTGACCACCATCTTCAGGGACCTGCCGCGAAGATGGTAGGAAACAAGTATAAGGATCATTGTTCCTGAGAGAAGGTAACCAAAGGTCCCCAGGCTGCTGATAATGCTGACCACGGTATCAAAGCGGTCAGCGGAACCTGAGAGGAACATGTTGGGAAGGAAGCTCAGAGACGACGTTATTATGAAAAAGAGCAAGGCAACAAGGAAAAGTCTGTTGCGGCGGAAGAAGCGCAGATTCGTCCTGATGTTAGCAAGAAGTTGTGTTCTCATTCCGCCTCCCCCTCCAGAGTGTCCAGCAGGACCGATTCGAGGCTCTGCTTGGTTATGGAGCACTCGTGAAGCTTGCTGCCGGAATCATTAACATAACGCATGAAATCACCGAGAACCCTGCCTGGAATTATGCCTGACACAAGGGGGCCGTTGCGTTGTTGATGGGCCACAAACGATGGGACCTCCCCCGCAGGTGCGAACAGTACGGAGTATGTGCCGGGGCCGTCACCTCTGAGTTCGTCCAGAGTCCCGTGCCTGACCACACGGCCTTTGTTGATAATGGCAGCATGCGTGCAGACCATCTCTATCTCGGACAGGACATGTGAGTTCAGGACGACGGTCGTGCCCTCGCGGTTCATCTCCATGATTATCTCACGGAACTCTTTTACCATTATGGGGTCAAGCCCGCGTGTTGGCTCATCAAGCATCAGGAGGTCAGGACGAAGTACAATGCACTGCGCTATGCCCGTTTTCTGCTTCATCCCCTTGGAACACTTGTCGAGCTTAAGGTCCTGGTATCCGTTAAGACCAACTCTGTCTATAGCCGCGTCGATCATCTTTGCCGGCACTTTCTCACCATAAAGCTGTACATAGAATTCCACGGCCTCGCGTACCGTTAGGTAACCGTGGTAATGCGGCTCCTCGGGCAGATAACCTATTCGTCTGAATACCTTTGAACCCGGCACCGGGCTTTGGCCCATAACAGTGATGGAGCCCGAGCGTGGATGCACCAGGCCGAGAAAACAGTACATGGCCGTGGACTTTCCAGCCCCGTTGGGGCCGAGAAGCGCAAAAATATCGCCCTCTTCCACTGAAAGGGAAAAACCCTCCAGAGCGTTAAGCCTCTTTCTAAAACCTGTACGGAAAACTACTTTTACGTCCTCGGCTCTAATCATCTCCAACACAGAACTCCCTATTCAATTCCTTTATGATCTCTTCGTCGCTCTTACCCTCAAACTCTCCCTCTGCAAGTTTCTTCCTGATGGACTTGGCAGTGGAGCACTTGCATTTGTCAACCTTATCCTCGCACCCGCAAGAGCATGTCATCTTCTTTGCGATATCAAGAGCACGGCCATCAAGCTTTTCTTTCTCATCTTCTTCCGGTTCATCCTCATAATCATAAGGGTCTTCCATGGGCTCCTGCGCTTCAAGCCCTGCAAGATACTCCTCTGCCGATATACCCTCACCGGACTCTATCTGCTTCATGGATTCCTCGATCAGGGACTTAAAGGCCGCGTCCGCGTTCACGATCTGCCCTATCTTGTACAGCTTGATCCTGCCGTCAGCCCCTATGAACACGGTAGTGGGAAACGAGCGAACATTGTAAAGCTCTCCGATAACGTCGCTACGGTCAATGCCTACGGAGAAAGAGATCCCGTATTCCTTGACGAACTTCTCCACTGTGGCAAGTTTTTCATCCGCGTCCACCGCAAGAACCAGAACATCCTTTCTGCCGTATTCCCTGTGCATGCGCACGAACTCCGGCATTTCCTTTCTGCATGGGCCGCACCACGTGGCAAAGAAATTGATGATGATAGCGCGTTTTCCTACCTGCTCTGAGAGCTTGAAAGTGCTTTCGTCAAGGAGTTTAAGTTCGAAATCAGGGGGGAATCTTTCCTTCCATTGCTGCGGGCTGCGGAACGTCCTTGCCGTCCTTGTCCTTTCCTTCTCGGTGGGCCATTTTTTAATAGACATGTTTGCGGCCACCATAAGGCAGGCGCACACTATGGCAAGAATTACAATAGTCCTGTTGCGCATTAACCCTCCCGCTTTTGAAGGCAAATATGAGATACAATACCACAAGTGTACTGAGTGAAGTCAATGTTTTTTACAAAACATCATGAGATGCAAACACTTGTTTTTAGAGCTCAGGAATATCCCTTATTCATACAACAGAAATATATTTAATTAATTATTTGAGTTGAACATTGCGGACGCCTGTGGGGCGCCAGGCGGGGGAGATGACTCCGGCGCGGCTGCGTTTTCTTTCTGCGCGCCCTCGGAGCACGGCCCAGGTGGCCGCGCCGTCGCCGTATCGGTTATTGACCTCGTCCATGGCTCCAAGCAGGTCGCGCCGCTTCCTGTCCTCTTCCATGAGGTGCATCTGGCCATGGTCCTCACCCACCTGCGAGACACTCACACCAAGAAGGCGCACAGCGCCCTTTATGTTTAAAAGCTCAACCGCCTTAAGCGCAGCGTAGTAGATCATGTGCGTGTCCGAGGTGGCAGCATCAAGGGTCACTCGCTTGCTTACGGTCTCGAAATCCGAGTATCGCACCGTGAGCGTGATGCGCCTGCCCATGAGCCCGTGCCGCCTCACACGGCGGCCCACCATGTCGCTCAGACGCAAAAGCCATGCCTCCACATCCGCGCGCGCGGTCACGTCCGCAGGGAGCGTGATGGAATGCCCTACGCTCTTTACCTGCTCGGTCTCGCCCTGAGTTGGCTCCACCGCACGCCCAAGCTCGCCACGGCCCATGCACGAGATGGTCTCGCCATAGATGCCGAACTTGTTTCGAAGCAGGCTGGCCGGGGCGCGCCCAAGCTCGCCGCAGGTGCGTATGCCCATCTTCTCAAGCTTCTGGGCGGTTTTCTTGCCAATGCCCCAGAGCTCGTCCACCGGCAAGGGGTCCAGGACACCAGCCACATCTTCTTTCTTTATCCAATTCAATCCATCCGGCTTTCCAAGGTCGCTTGCGAGCTTTGCCATCAGCACGTTATGCCCGATGCCCACAGTGCAGGGGATGTCAAAGAGGTCACGGACCTCTTCTTTTATCTTTGCCGCAACCGCTACTGGCCCCCCGAAGAGCCTGTGCGAGTGGGTGATGTCCAGAAAGGCCTCGTCCACTGAGTAGACCTCCACGTCAGGGGTGTATCGGAGGAATATCTTCTCCATCTCGCGGCATGTGTGGGTGTAGCGCGCGTTGTTGCCCACCACGAATATTATGCGCGGGCAGGCCCGGCGGGCCTCGTAGGTGTTCATCCCTGTCTTCACCCCATAGGCCCGCGCCTCGTAAGAGGCTGTGGTAACCACGGTGCGGCCCTGCGACCCAATGACCGCGATTGGCTTCCCACGAAGGCGCGGGTTCGTCTTCTGCTCAACCGAGGCAAAAAATGCGTCCATGTCTACGCATAGTACTGTCTTGTCTTCTGTAAACCTTCTATCTCTTGATGCCATCTTGTTTTCCTTTATTGTGGCCCTTCAAGGGCCTCTATCTTCCAAAGAAGCGTTTGCGAGTTAAATGTTATCTCGTAGGCCGAAGAGCCGTCGGTGACCGCAAAGTGGTACACAACGGCCCTGCCCTCCATGGTGGACCAGCGGTAGGTGACCTCGCGGACCTCCAGGAGCCGCCCGTTCCAGCGGAACCTCACCGGCCGAACCTTGTAAGGGCGGCCAAAGCTTGCCACCACGCTTATGTCTTCGCAAAGCCTCGTAGAGGTCATAGTTTTCTTATCACCCCTGTCACGCGGCCAAGTATTCGCACCTCGCCGTAGTGGTGCTCGGTGGGGCTCATTGTGGGGTTTTCCGGCACAAGGCGGACCACAGCGCCTTCATTATATATGCGCTTGACCGTGGCATCCTCCTCACCCACAAGAACAACGCCTATGGCCCCGCGAGGGACCTCCGAGCGCCCGCTTACAACAACGTAGTCGCCCTCGAATATGCCCGCCTCGACCATGCTGTCCCCCACCACCCGTAGCACAAAGGCATCGGGGTCGCGGAATAGCTCGCGGTCAACGGCTATGTAGGTCTCTATCTCCTGGCGCGCGGTTATGGGCTCTCCGGCGCGGATGGCCCCTGCAAGGGGGAGGGCAAGTGTGTCAGGATGCTGAAATGCATCCGGGGTTTCGGTGGCCGGGCCCGTGTCCCCCAGCAACTCCATGCCGCGGCTCTTGCCCGCGTGGAGCCTTAAAAACCCCTTGCGCTCAAGGGCCTGCAGATACCCGCGCGCGGCAGGGAACGTAAAGCCCATTGCCTCCCCGATCTCGCGTATGGTTGGCGGCATGCCCCGCTCGGCTAAAAACTCACTCAGGAATTCAAGCACCCGCCGCTGTCTGTCTGTTAGCTCTTTCATGTATACAAATGTATACTATTCAAATGTAAATGTCAAGAGGGAATTTTTATTATTTTATTAAGGTGTTTTCCAGAACTGCTTCAAGCAGTACCATCATACGCACACTCTAACTGCTAACTTAGTGCTAATATCTGCTAAATTGGCAGTTAATGCTTGACATCCAGTTAACTGCTAATATACAATCAATTAGCAATTGACTTTATACTAGAAATAAGCTAAATGCTAATAAACTGCTAATAAGTGCTAAATTAGCAGTTGGAGGTTTTGGCAATGAAGATACCGGAAAAAGCACCGGACTGGAAAAATCTTTCTGGTAAAAAGTTTATGGATATCAGGTTCGGCATGCAAAGCGAGATAAAAAAAGCCAATCTTGAATATCTATACTGGGACAAGGTCAAGTACCTGCCGATGGTAGAAGGGGTGAAGCCTGAGGAGGTCTGGAACGTAATCAAAGGCACCCGCCTGGCTGATGCTCAAGAAGTCCCTCTGACAGATACAAAGGGAAAGGCATTTGCATACAATATCTTGTCAAACACACAAAAGAATCTTCATCTGATAGACCGTGGGATGGAAAAGGTGCTCTCCGGCGCTCTGGAAGGACAAACAGCCAAGGAGCATCAACTTCGCTCGATAATGGAAGAGGCAATCGCCTCAAGCCAGATAGAGGGAGCCGCAACCACGCGTGCCGTGGCAAAAGAGATGCTTCGCTCTGGACGCAAGGCACGGGACCATGGCGAAAAAATGATACTCAACAACTATCAAACAATCGTAAAACTAAAAGAGTTTACAGGCCAACCATTGTCTGCTGAGATTTTAAAGGCGATTCATAGCAGCATGACTGCAAACACACTTGAAGACCCTGCCTGGGAAGGCGCATACCGTGATGATGAAAACGCCAAGGAAGAAGACAAGGTGAAAGTGTATGCGCCAGACGCCACGTTATTGCACACACCTCCAGCTTCTTCCAAGATTGAATCTCTGGTTGCTCTGATGTGCCGGTTCGCAAATGAAGATGATGAGGGCGGATTCATGCATCCTGTTATCAAGGCCATAATACTTCACTTCTGGCTTGCTTATGTTCACCCTTTCATGGACGGCAACGGACGAACCGCGCGGGCCCTGTTCTACTGGTACATGCTTAAACATGATTACCCTTTAATTGAATATTTGTCTATCTCAAGCGTTATAAACAAAAAACGTACACAGTACCTGAAGGCGTTCCTATATACAGAATTGGACGAGAATGACCTGACATACTTTATAATGTTCCATCTGAAAGCTATTCAAGAAGCATTAGATGATGTTGTTGAATACATTAAAAGAAAAAAGCTGTTAGCAAAAGCAGCGGACCACTTGTATTCAATGTTCCCCACTTTAAACCATCGGCAATGGCCACTTCTTATAAGTGCCCTTGAAAAGCCCGATGAGAAATACACGATCGAAAAACATATGAATACTCACGGCACGGCACGGCAGACCGCGCGGACCGATCTGTTGGAACTGCATGAGCTTGGGTTGCTTGAAAAGCGTAAAGAAGGGAAAAAGTTCGTGTTCACCCCTGTGGCGGATCTGGCGGAAAAGCTCAAGCCGGAGTAATCCCCCCACGGGGGGATTTCCTTGCTCCTTTCAGGAGCAGTCATGTTTCCTTCGAGGGATAAACAGGAATGCTTTAAAGAGGAGATGTTGCGCTGTATCTCCTTAAAACGGTCGGGGCGGAAGCCTCCAGATAAAAAGGGATCAGGATCCCCCCATCATGGCGCGGTAGCGTTTGACAACGGTGGTGGTGAGCTTGGCCATGGAGGAGAGGTTCTTTTTGACGGCTTCCAGAAATACGGCTCGGGGGATGCGTATTGCCTGGCATCTGGATGCGGCAACCACGTCGGCAGCGGCGGCTTCTTTTGTAAGCGCGGCCATCTCGCCAAGGATGGTGCCCTCGCCCACAGTGGCAAGCTTGCGGTCCTCGCCCCCGTCAGCATCGCGCTTTATGACATCGGCCTCGCCGCTGACAATAACAAGCACATCGCCTTCTTTCTCGCCCTGGGTGATAAGGTTCTTGCCCGCATGAAAGGCCACCTTCCACGAGCCCATGGCCATGTGGTCCAGCTGCTCGTCAGTGAGACAGGCAAACAGTTCTATCTTCCTGAGGTCTTCCCTTAGATTCATACCCATGTTTAAATTTACCCTTTCCTTATGTTTACGTCAAGGGGAACTCGCATCATAACAATGAAAAAAGGGGGGCTTTTTACAAAGCCCCCAGGCAATTGTTATCTAATAAATTGCAACTCAATACACAGCGGTTTGCTATATAAATCTACTTCCAGACTATATTTGGCTCTTTCCTCCCAGGCATGCGCAGGTAACCGAACTTCGGGTACCCCACCATCATCGCTCCTGTGAGTACGTTGCCCGCCGGAACGCCCAGGTGCCTGACAAGGGGCTTGTGATGGCTGGCCGCGGCCATTACGAAACCGGCCCAGCACGTGCCAAGCCCTAGGCTGGGTGCCGCTATGTCCAGGCTGGTCATGGCAATGGCGCTGTCGGTGAGGCCCATGGGGCTGGCCTTTGGCGTGTAGTTAAATACCAGTGCCGGTGCCTCACGGCAGATGACGTCCATGCCTGCCTCATATGCCATTATGAAAAGCTTCATGTCATAGGGTTTTTTTGAGGCCGGATGCCGCCACCTTACAAGCTTTCTCATCCAGCTGATCACAATGTCTGACACCTCCGTGACCCCCTCGCGGTTCGCCACTACTATCCAGCCCACGCTCTGCGCGTTCGAGGCCGTAGGGCCATAGCGTGCAATATGGATCAGCCGCTCCACTGCCTCGCGCTCAACAGGTTTTTTCTTGTATGAGCGTATGGATCGGCGGCGGCGGATGATGCGTTCCGCCTCTTGTTCCGAAGGGGCCTCGCCCGCCATTGGGCACTCCTCCGGGGAAAACTCCTCGTGTGTAAGCGCGCTGACAGGGCAGACGCATACGCAGTGCCCGCAGAGGATACAGGTAGAGGCGCGCTCGGCAACAACCACAGGACCTCCCTTGGCCATCTCGATGATCTTCACCGGGCACTCTGAAGCACAGGCCCCGCACTTTGAGCACAACTCCATATCGAATGTTATAAGTGACATTTTTTCTCCTTCTGTAAATGAAATGTACTAATAACCGGCCTTTTATGATACAGAAAACAGACGCAATATATTATCACGTTGGAAGTCAGGAATTATGTATTGTGTCCCCGGAATTCCCGGGATTCAACCTTATTTTACACAGAGAATTCACTTTGACTGTGGCCTTATTTAATGGTTTGAGCTCGACTGGACTTCTACAAACATATAGACCCTAGGCCTATCATCAGTGCCATTCTTCTTTTCAATAACCGCTCTTACCTTATTGTGAACAATCCAATAATTAAAAGCTTCAGTTTGGCCTCTGTTTACATAACCAATATGGTTATTGTCAAGAATGACCTTAATGGCATTATGATCATATGTGTTAGAAGGTTCAGGCTCAAATGAAAGTTCAGCGGCATATTCAATATTATTAATGCTTTCATAATGTCGGAACCCTGCTATCTCAGTTAAGAACTCACATGGTACAGTATCAATTCCAAAGGGATGGATTATTGAAAATCCATCGCTTGGTAATCTGGCCTCAGAATACCCAAGTAAAGCAAAATCTGAAAACTCTAGATGCTCTGGAATCCTTAAAGAGTGTAGATATGTATTAAAGTCTGTTCTTGACTTTGGTGGAAGTCTTAACATAAAAAGCTTTAATACATCATTTCTATATTCCAACTTAAAGTTATGAAAAGCAGGGAAACGGTCAAAGCCATCTGCTTGTGCAAGCTTGAAATCCTTAGAATTAGTTAAATAATGGAAAAATATATCATCATTTTCCTTCACCAGTTCTCCAATAATACGCCTGGATCTAGACTTTGAAGGGTCTAGAGACTGCCAAGACAATAGAAGTCGCTTAGGCTCGATTATGTGCTTTATGATAGAAACATCTCTGGCTGTAGTCATTTCAAATCCCCAAGCGCTTAGCTATCATCTCTCTGCGCTTCATAATCAATTCTACCATGAAGGATGCCCTCTCTGTGCTTAATATTACAGGAGTCTCGAATTCTATCAAATTCATAATCATTCCTTCAACTTTCTTCCTGTCAAAATTTATGCAATCCTTGATAATATTCAAGGTTCCTGGGTATTTTTCAACTATATAAACAAGAAATTCTATATGGTTAATTCTTTCACCGTCATATGTTAAACGCATATGGTGAGTTCCGCGCATGATATATCTATCCAATTTTTCTCCAACAAACTCATGAAGCTTCTCATCAATGATTTCATGGCCTAAACTAGTTCCATTATCAAAGGCTGGTGAGATTTTGGCTTGAATTAGATCATCAAGCCCCTTTTTCTTAATTGTTAATATCTTCCAAAGTAATTTTAATAATAATTCAGCTGTTTTCATGCGTTTTGTTGTGCACCAAATAACGCCCCAATTATCATGATGGCGATCCGTATTTCCAATAACAGCATCAAATGTAAATATCTTCACCCAAGTTTCTAGCCAGTTTTCTGCTAAAACCTTCCCCCTGCTAAGAGCTCTAACCACTCGAATGATATATTGTAAATTGTGTCTTCTGCCTTTATCTAGATCATAATATTTATCTAGTCTTTTCATGTAGCTACCGCCGTCTATGTATCTTTCTACGGGCTGATTAGGATAACCATAAAACCATTCAATTAATGCTCCAGCCTCACCTGTTGGCCCATTAAAAGCTGCAAAAGCGGGAGGGACTTTAACTCCCATAATTAGTCCTATCCTGTAGGCAATAATTTCCATCCAAAATTGATGCGGATGCCTGTGGACAGATTTTTTAAATAAGTATCTGTGACTACCAATAAGGAATGGGAATGGAGATTCAGTAGGGCAAAATAGTGCTTCTTTTGCTCTTGCACCTTTAGGGAACACGCCATCATAATCAGGATCTCTTTGCCAATTCCCAACATCAACTATTTGAGCAGCTTTTTGATTTTTCATGGCATAATGAATCGGAAACAGGGGGACACTATACCTATTTCTCCATAAACTTCCTTTTCTCTACAAGAAAGCATCTTCTTCCACCTTACATGGCAACGAAATCTGAGTTCGAGAATCAGTCCCCCTCGAACTCTGTGAGCGTAAACATATTGTAGCCCTTGTCCTTGAGCTTGCCTGAGCCGCCCACGTCAGGGAGGTCCACGATGAAGGCCATCTCCACCACTACGCCGCCAAGCTTTTCTATAAGCGCGGCAGCTGCTATGGCAGTGCCGCCCGTTGCCAGCAGGTCGTCTATGAGCAGCACCTTTTCGCCTTTTTTGAGGGCGTCGTCGTGGATCTCCATCACGTCGGTGCCGTACTCAAGCTCGTACTCCTGGCTCACAACCTTGCCCGGAAGCTTCCCCTTCTTCCTGATAGGGACGAAGCCCCTTCCAAGTGTGTAGGCCAGTGCACCGCCCAGTATGAAACCCCTGGACTCGATGCCTACTATCACGTCGAACTCTACGCCCTCGCGTATATAGCGCTGGGTGAGGTTGTCTATCACGAGGCGGAAACCCACAGGGTCCTTGATGAGCGTGGTTATGTCGCGGAACATTATCCCCTTTTTGGGGTAGTCAGGGATGGTGCGTATTCTTGATTTAATCGGCATAATATCCTCCGGTTATTTCCTGCAGCCGCATTCTGAGCCAAGGGCCTCGGGTATGGCGGCAAGCAGCAGTTTTTTCACGTTATGCACGTTTTCGTTCATGCGCTCCACTATCATCTCCCAGGTGACCGGCTCCTCGCCCTCTTTCCAGCAGTCGTAGTCCGTGCTCATGGCAATGGACTGGTAGCAAAGCCCGGCCTCGCATGCAAGGGAGACCTCGGGCACGGTGGACATGTTTATAATATCCGCTCCCAAGAGACGGAACATGTGAGATTCAGCGCGTGTGGAAAACCTCGGGCCCTCGATGGTCACAACAGTGCCTTTGGCGTGGTGGGCAAGGCAAAGTTCGCGCGCCTTGGCGATGAGAACATCGCGGAGCCCTTTGCAGAAAGGGTCTGCCATGGGGGTGTGCACCACCCGCTCCTCGTGGAAGGTGAGGGGGCGGTGCTTGGTGAAGTCTATGAACTGGTCCGGGAAGACCATGTGCCCGGGGGGGATCTCCTCCCTGAGGGAGCCCACCGCCGTGGTGGCCAGTATGTTGGTGCACCCTGCCTCTGTGAGAGCGTGGATGTTAGCGCGGAAGTTCACGCCCGTGGGGTAGAGGGAGTGGTCTTTGCCGT
>DAOWET010000257.1 GCA_030638335.1 Nitrospirota bacterium | reverse complement strand
CTCGTATTAACTGGAGCGCACAGCTTCCAGCGTCTCCAAGAAAAGTAACGTAGCATCTCATCCTTAAAGCGTTCCTGTTTATCCTTCGAAGGGGGCCATGGGCCCCATTTAAACTGGTGGCCGTCAGCCCCGACCGTTTTCAGGAGGAGTAACAAAGCATCTCATCTTTAAAGCGTTCCTGCTAGTTTCTCGAAGGAAACATGACTGCTCCTGAAAGGAGCAAGTGGAAGTCTCCGTGAGACCGGGTCGACTCGACCTATTAAGTCCAGCCCGTGGCCGGGGCTCCGGTTTTTGTATAATAAATAATGGCCATCTCTTCCAGAACGAGGCAATACCTTGTAAACCTTCTGTTGTTTGTTTCCTCCCTTTTTCTTGTACTGCTGGCCACCGAGATAGGGGTCAGGGCGTATACCTGCAAAAAAGAGTCAATGACCCTTGAGGAGGCGTATAGACTTGGAAGGATCGGTGGCGGGGACAGTAACAGGAAGATACTGAGATCGCACGGTGTGGGGCTTGCGCATATAATAAGGATGAGCCGGAACGAGAAGATCATCTATGAACTCCTTCCGGACATATCCGCTCTTTTTGAAGGCAAGTGGATAAGTACGAATACTGAGGGCTTTCGCGACAAGCAGTATCCTGTGCAAAAAGGCGAGGGTGTCGTAAGGGTGGTGGGTATCGGGGACTCTTTCATGTTCGGGCAGTCCGCCTCCCAGGACAGCTTGTACTTGAGCGTGCTTGAGTATGAGCTGAACAACAGATACCCTGAGCTGAAGGTGGATGTGATTAATATGGCGGTGCCGGGGTATAACACTGCCATGGAAGTGGAGACCCTGAAGGAAAAGGGGCTCAGGTTCAGGCCGGACATAGTGATGCTGGGTTTTGTCGAGAATGATTACTGCCTGCCGAATTTTATCAGGAAGAAGACGGATTTCTTCACCTTGGAGAGATCTTTCCTTTATGATCTTGTCATCAACAGATGGAGGGTTTTATTAAAATCGAAGTTCGAACACCTGCCACTGCTGCAGTACGGCAACCTGGGCACATGCGACGAGGGCCAGGCCCCTGAGACGTATAAGCGGATGGTGGGGGAGAGAATGGTCCATGACTCATTTGAGGAGCTTGCGGCATTGGCCAAAGAGAACGGTTTCAGGGTGTTTGTCCAGTTCTGGGAGACTCCCCGGAAGGCAACCCTTGAGATGGCTGAAGCCCTGGGGTTTGACGCTTATATTGTCGAGCCGAGATTGAATCAATACGTGATCGACAACGATATGCCTGATTACCAGGGCTCCGTGCTTGCCGCAAGCGGGACCGATCCCCATCTCTCGGACGCCGGACACCGGCTGTTGGCCGGGTGGCTGCTTGAATATTTTGTGGAAAACAATGTTCTGGACCCTAATGGCATGATTTTCGGCCAGGGAGGCGTTCCGGCTCAAGATGACTCAAAATGACCAGGTTGAATAATATGTCTGATAGTAATATTATTTAGTTTATGCATATTCTTGGGATCTCGGCTTTTTACCACGACAGCGCGGCAGCCCTTGTCACTGACGGCAGTATTGTTGCCGCCATACAGGAGGAGCGCCTTACCCGCATAAAGCACGACGCGAATTTCCCTGTGAACGCCGTGGGGAGGTGTCTGGAGATGGGAGGCATAGGCCCGGCGGACATAGATTACGTCGTGTTCTACGAGAAGCCCTTTCTGAAGTTCGAGCGCCTGCTTGAGACCTATATGCAGCACGCACCCCGGGGGCTGGCCTCCTTTGTGAAGGCCATGCCGGTCTGGATCAGGCAGAAGCTCTGGATAAAGGACACTCTGGGCAGGGAGCTTGAGGGGTTTAAGGGTAAGTTCCTGTTTCCCGAGCACCACCAGTCGCACGCCGCCTCCGCTTTTTATCCATCGCCCTTTGGGGAGGCGGCCTTCCTTACGCTTGACGGTGTTGGCGAGTGGCCCACCACGAGTTACGGCGTGGGCAGGGACGACAAGATCAACATACTGGGAGAGATAAGGTTCCCCCACTCCCTTGGCCTCCTGTATTCGGCCTTCACATACTTCACCGGGTTCAAGGTCAACTCCGCTGAGTACAAGGTCATGGGGCTTGCGCCCTATGGGGAGCCTAAATATGTGGACACCATACTCAGTGAGCTTATGGACCTTAAAGAAGACGGCTCCTTCAGGCTCAATATGGAGTATTTTGATTACCCTGTTGGACTGAGGATGACAGGGAAGAAGTTCTCAAGGCTCTTTGGAGGGCCTCCGAGGGAGCCGGAGTCCGAGCTTACCCAGCGCGAGATGGACCTTGCGCGCTCGGTGCAGGAGGTTACGGAGGAGGCGGTGATGAGGATGGCCCGCCATGTAAAGAGTGTTACCGGGATGCGCGACCTCTGCATGGCCGGAGGGGTGGCGCTCAACTGCGTGGCAAACGGCAAGCTCCTGCGAGCGGGCCTTTTTGAGAACATCTGGCTCCAGCCCGCAAGCGGGGACGCCGGTGGGGCGCTTGGGGCGGCGCTCTTTGCCTGGCACCATTATCTCGGCAACGCCAAGGCAGTCTCATCAGGGGGCGACCTCCAAAGCGGCTCTTACCTTGGCCCTGAGTACACTGACGACGAGATAAGGGGCTTTCTTGATTCAAACAATGTGCCGTATACGGAGCTTGCACTTGATGAGATCGCATCGAAGACCGCCACATTGCTCGCGGATGAGAATGTTGTGGGATGGTTCCAGGGCCCGATGGAGTTCGGCCCGAGGGCGCTTGGCTCAAGGAGCATACTGGGGGACGCGCGCTCGCCTGAGATGCAGGAGGTCATGAACCTGAAGATAAAGTTCAGGGAGAGCTTCAGGCCCTTTGCCCCTTCGGTGCTGGCTGAGCATATGTCGGAGTACTTTGAGACTGACACGCCCAGCCCCTACATGCTCATTGTGAGCGATGTGAGGCAGGACAGGTGTCTCACTCTGGGCGAGGGGGACAAGGGCAGGGCGGGGCTTCAGATGCTCAAGGTGCAGCGAAGCGAGATACCGGCCGTGACCCATGTGGACTGCTCCGCGCGTATACAGACCGTGCATAAGGACACCAACCCGCGCTACCATGCGCTTATCACGGAATTCCACAGGAAGACCGGGTGCCCCCTGGTCATAAACACGTCGTTTAACGTGCGGGGAGAGCCCATCGTGGAGAGCCCTCAAGACGCGTACCGGTGCTTCATGCGCACGGAGATGGACTTTCTTGTGATGGGCGGCTTTCTTCTGGACAAGTCCGCCCAGCCTGAGACGGACGGGGACAAAAGCTGGATGGAGGAGTACGAGCTTGACTGAGAACATATTTAGAGAGATGAGGAACATTAAGAGCACGAAGAAGGAACTGCGGGAGTTCGGGCTTCTGGTGGGCGGCATCTTCGTGCTCATCGCGGCCTTCGGCCTCTACCACCAGAGGCCCTGGGCGCCGGCGGTTTTGGTGGTGGGCGCGGTACTTGTAATATCCGGCGCCCTGCTGCCAAAACTTCTTCTTCCCGCGCACAAGGTATGGATGTCCATTGCTGTGGTTCTGGGGGCTGTGATGAGCCGCGTGGTGCTTACGGTCTTGTTCTTTCTCGTGCTTACACCTGTCAGCCTGCTTGCAAGGGCCACGGGCAAGAGGTTCCTGGAGCTTGGGTTTAAAGAGGACAGGACCAGCTACTGGGTTAAGAGGGGGCAGGAGGGCCAGGCCCCAAGTGACAGCGAGAGGCAGTTCTAGGTATAATCAGGTATGTCGAAACTTTCCATCATAGCCGAGTTCTGGGACTTTCTCAAGGTCAGGAAAAAATGGTGGCTCACGCCCATAGTGCTGGTGCTCCTCTCGCTTGGGGCGCTTCTGGTGCTTACCGAGGGTTCGGCCGTAGCTCCCTTCATCTATTCTCTTTTTTAGGCGGCCTACGGGCGCGGATGCACCTCATCTGCGTTGTTACACGCCATTCGCGTATAGGGATACAGGTCGGATCGACTCTGCCGACTTCATACCCCGCGCCTAGCATCTGAGGCTCGGATCGAGTCTGCGAGTCGGATCGACTCTTCGACACCCCGCACCCGAATTCCTCGCTTAGACGCGCGAACGATCCTTTTTAAAAAGAAAGAAGACAAAGTCATTTCCTGGGAAAAGTCATTGGCACTACACCCCAGACCCGAATTACTCCGTCAGACGCGCGAACGATCCTTTTTAATAAATGGAAACAAGGCCGCCACTACGACAGGCGGCCTTGTTGTATCTCTATATTTCCTATTGGGGTGTAAGGAAGAAATGTCTTGATTAAAATCAGTTGCGGGGGATAGGATAGGGGATGTTTATTAATAGAAATAATGGCGCTGCTTCTTTTATGTCTCATAAGATAATTACACTTAATATTATTGCATTAGTGGCAATGACTCTGATAGGTAGCCTGCCTGTATGGGCTGATGAACAAAATACCAGCTATGATGTTAACAGGAAAGTATTTCACGATGATCTTCATAAACTTGAACATGCAGATCCCCTTGAAGATTTCAAGCTTGATATGGAAAGCAATGAACTTAAATTTATTGGTTTAAGGGGATATTCAATATATTTCCCCGGGATAAAGCAAAGTAAGACTTGGATAGATATAAGAAATGGAAAATATGACTCTTGGATAGTTGGCGGGAGCTCAGATCATATAATGAACGAAGAGCATATGAGGTTAATTTCCATTGCTCAAAAGTATGCCAGGGAATACAATTCTCTAATGGTGAAGCATTTTAAGGAAGTTTATGAGCAGGAGCATGCGGTTGAATTTACCGGTTACGACAAAGCTAGTAAAGAGTTCTTAATAAATCTATGGGGGATTGAAAATTATGCTGAGTGTGAAGATATTTGCATGAAGCTTTTGATCAGAAAAAGATCGTTTGATAAATCTCTAATAGGAGGGGCTACATGGTTCAATCCTTATGTTAACGGAAAGCCTTCTTTGGACTGGAACTCATTTCTTGATACTTACGCTAAAATATCAAGTGTTGTTGAAGAGCATGCCTGGTTAAAGGAAGTTAATGCTAAATCTCATAGTAAAGTGACGCTTTGGATAAATGGGACAATACCGCATACGCATACGGGCTTTGATGTTGCACTAGCCCTCTGGAGCGAATCTGGTATCCCAGATGAACCATATATTGAAATAACTCTTGGAAGAAGCCATATGTTTATATCTATGGATAATACAAAGGTTCTTGTTACCAAGGCAAGAATCATTATTGGCAAGGGCCATCTACTTGAGGGGAGAGATTTCGAGTTTGACCCGTCATGCAAGATCAAGAAATATATGATAATTGATAAGGAAAAAGGGATAGAATTTGCAGCAGAGAATACGGAACGTGACCCAATTTTATTAAACGATAAATGTTCTGAATAATAACGTGTTGGGGATTGAATTGTGTTTATGTGAAGGGGAGGCAATTGATGTCAAAGACGATATTCATGATACACGGGATGTGGGGCGGGCCTTGGAACTGGGAGAACTATAAAGGCTTCTTCGAGGAAAAGGGCTATAACTGTGTAGTGCCAACGCTCAGGCACCACGACGCGGGATTTGATGACAAACCGCACCCGGACCTCGGCACAACAAGCATCCTGGACTATGCGGCCGACCTTGAAGAAGAGATAAAACAACTTGGCGAGATGCCCATTATAATGGGCCACTCCATGGGCGGGCTTCTGGCCCAGATGCTCACGGCCCGCGGCCTTGCAAAGACGGCGGTATTTATTACCCCTGCCTCGCCGCGCGGCATCATGAGCATTACGCCATCCGCCTTGTGGAGTTTTAAAAGCGCCTTTTTAAGGTGGGGTTTCTGGAGGAAGCCTTACAGGCAGAGTTTTAAAGAGGCAGTGTACTCCATGATGCATTTGATAGACAAGGACCAGCAGAAGGAATGTTTTGGGAGGTTCTGCCACGAGTCGGGCCGTGCGGCATGCGAGATAGGCTTCTGGCTCCTGGACCCGAAAAAGGCATCAGAGGTGGATGAGTCTCATGTGACCTGCCCGGTGCTCGTGGTTGCGGGCGCGGAAGACAGGATAACACCCGCAAGCACAGTGCGTAAGGTTGCAGGCAAATACGCGGACGTCTCCACCTACATGGAGATGGAGGGCCACGCACACTGGATCATGGGCGAGCCAGGATGGCAGGATGTGGCTGATGAGGTCGCCACCTGGCTTGATGCACAGTTAAAACAGTAGCTGAGGCCTAATAGTCCCCGACTTTCTGAAACCTGGCCTTGAGGTAGTCCCTGTTGTAGTGCTCGCTGTTGTAGTAGTCGCAGTCCTTGCATGTGCCTAGCTTGGTGGCGAACGTCCCCTGTACCCTCCCGTTGAAGAACGTTCCTGTTACCCGGGCACAGGTCTTTCCCTTGTCAGGGTAGCTGGGGCATATCCCGAACTCGTCAGTCTTTGCCCCCCCCGCCTCTCTTCCGCACTGCATGAATTCCCAACAATTCATTTATATCCCCCCGGATAAAAGTTATTTGTTGCGAAACAGATACGTCTGGCCATGTTCAGCCGTCTTTTTCACTGGATCATGACTACAAGTATATCGCAGAGAAAAGCACTTGTCTGTCAGAGAATAAATGAAAGTTTTATAGGATTTTTCACCTGAGAATAGGAATATTCTTATAGCTGGCACCGGGGGAATCCCCGTAAAGCCGGTGTATCAGGAGGTGCGTCAGCCGGTGTGTCCTGAGATCTGTCAGGAGAGGTTGTTCTTTATCGAGTACCTGATGATATCTGCTGTGCTGTTGAGGGCCATCTTCAGGAGTATGCGGCTTTTATATGTGCTCACTGTCTTGATGCTCAGGTTCAGGCTGTCTGCTATCTCTGTCATGCTATTGCCGGCGGCCACAAGGAGCATGACCTCGAGCTCCCGGTCCGAGAGCAGTTCGTGCGGCGCGCGCTCGGTGGATATGTCCAGCATGCCGGCAAGTTTTTCGGCAAGGGAGGCGCTTATGTAGCGCTTGCCCGAGGAGATCTTCACTATGGCGCTGATAAGCTCCGAGGGCGCGCTGTCCTTTGTTATATACCCCGCGGCCCCGCTTTTAAGCGCGCGTATCGCGTACTGCTCCTCGGGGTGCATGGTCAGGATCAGGACAGAGACATCCGGGTGCTGGCTCCTGATGTTCTTTAGCACCTCGATCCCTGATTGTTCGGGCATGGATATGTCCAGGAGCACGATATCAGCCTGTTTCTTCCTCAGGTGTTTCATGGCCTCCGAGCCTGAGCTGGCCTCGGCCACCACGTTGATGTCCGGCCTTTCGTTCAGGATATGCTTGATGCCGCTGCGAACCACTGCGTGGTCGTCTACTATAATGATATTAATCATCCGGTTCGTCCTTTACTGGTAAGTTTACTATCAGTTTTGTGCCTTTCCCCGCCTGGCCCTTTATTATCTGAAGCGTACCATCAAGCAGGTTGACGCGCTCGTGCATCCCTATGAGCCCGTAGGCGTCAGGTGCGAAGAGCTCCTCTTCGGTTATGCCCCGCCCGTTGTCCGAGACCTCAAGGACGATATGCCCGTTGAGCTTCCTCATGTTGATGTCCACCTTTGTGGCCTCTGAGTGGCGTGCGACGTTGGTGAGGGATTCCTGCAGTATCCTGTATAGCGACAGGGCAAGCGTCTTGTCCATGGCGCTGTCTCCAATGTCTATGGCCGCCTCGCACTGCATGGGCGAGTTGGCCATGAAGGTGCTGATCTCGTTCTCGATGGCGGCGGCGATGCCCAGGGTGTCGATCATTACCGGCCTGATGGCCCTGCTTACCCTCTGCACGCTCTTTATCGCGTTGGCCACCAGCGAGAACATGCTTCCGGTAATGGCCAGGAGGTCCTCCTGGTCGTCGGTGAGCATCTCCGAAAGCCTGGAGATATCCATCTTCAGGGCGGTCAGCTGCTGGCCCATCTCGTCGTGGATCTCCCTTGAGATATGCTTCCGCTCCTCCTCGAGGAGCTCTTCGCGGTGCGTGATGAGGTTGCGGAGCTGTTCGCGCGATGCCACGAGCTCCCTGTCCCTGATCTCCTGCTTTAGAAGGAGCGCCTCCTTCTCCTTGAGAGAGCTTATCAGCTCCCGCTCCACCGCTCTCTGCTCTGTAATGTCGTAGATGGACGAGAGCATGTGCTGGACGCCGTCGAGGTATATCATCGAACAGGAGAACCTGGAGGTGTAGATGTCGCCGCTCTTCATCCTGAAGCGTAGCTCGAGGTTCCTGACCACTCCTTTTTCCTTGAGTTCCTTCAGGAACTTGTCGCGGTCCTCGTCGTTGTACCAGAGGCCGAGGTCCGCGGGCCTCTTGCCTATCAGCTCCTCCCTGGAGTAACCCGAGGTCTTTTCAAATGTCTCGTTGACGTCAACGAAGGAGAAATCGCTTGTTTTGCTCAAGGCGATGTTGTCCGTGGTGGTCTCGAATATGTTTCGGAACTTCAGCTCGCTCTGCTGGAGCGCTTCTTCGGCCCTCTTGCGCTCTGTGATGTCAGTGGTGAACCCCATGAACCTGTCAGTGCCGAGTTTGACCGCGTCCACTATCCACCAGCCGGTAGTGCCGTCCTTTCTTATGAACTCGAGCTCCACGGTTGTCTTGTCTTCTCTCTCAATCTTTCTGAACGCCTCAATGGTAGCCTTCGAATCTTTACCCGTCAGGTCCATGACGCTCATGCTCAGAAGCTCGTCCTTTGTGTAGCCGGTGGTCGTGCAGGCGGCCTTGTTGACCTCGACGTAGCGGGCGTTGGCGTCGGCTATGAAGACTCCGGAGGGGGCGTTGTCTATATAGTCCCTGAATTTCCTCTCGCTCTCGAATATCGCCTTTTCGGCTTCTTTTCGTTCAGTAACGTCTTCCGCGATGGTAAGTATCTTCTTCTCTTCGCCCATGTGAAGGGGCTCGGCGAAATAGTTGAAGATGCGCCTTTCGCCCTGCTTTGTGGTTATGGGTATTATGAAGTTCCTTACGAAGCCGTCCTTCTTGAGCACCGCCCTCAGGGCGTTGCGGTCCTCCTCCGAGAGGATGCCAAGTCCCATGGGCGTGTGCCCCACGGCTTCCTCCCTGCTGTATCCGGTCAGTTGCGTGAACTGCTTGTTGGTATCAATTATTTCGCTCGTACTGTAATCGCCGATGGCCATGGCCAGGGGGCTGCTATTAAATGCCTTTGAAAAGATTTCCGGTGAGTAAAAGTTTGCTTATTCCGCCATTTTCCGTACGGTGATATAGCGGCAGAATGAGAGTATTTGCTTGCCCGAAGGTGTTTCCTGGACAGTGGCGT
>DAOWET010000064.1 GCA_030638335.1 Nitrospirota bacterium | reverse complement strand
GAGACGCCTCCGCAGGTGGGCCTCTCCGCGTCAGCCCGCAAGATAAACCTCAGGGGTGCGTTTGCCATGAAGGAAAAACTCTCTGGCGAACGTGTGCTGCTTTTAGACGACGTGATAACCACAGGGGCCACCATGAACGAATGCGCAAAGACCTTAAGGCGAGCGGGTGCCTCCGAAGTTACTGCTGTCTCCCTCGCCCGTGCTTAAGGGTCCCCTTAAGGCTCCCTTTGACGAGACGTTTGTATGTGGTATTATCTGTCTATATATAACCTTGGCAATGAGTATATACCCTTGATCCCGGAGAGCAATCATGCCCGATATGCAAAAGAAGAAAAAGCGCAAAGAAAAGCCTGAGAAAAGTCTTGCCTCCCCTGTGACAAAGTTTTCGCGCAGAGGGCTCTTGGTCTCAGCCCTGGGGCTTATAGCACTTGCCGTTAACTACGCCCTGGTGTATAAGCGTCCCATGGTGGATCCGATTATCCAGCAATATCTGTCTATGGTCCCGGCAGGCTGGCGTATGGGGATTGTGGCGTTCCTGCTTCCCATTGTGATATTGGTCACGGGCCTTGTCCTGTTTTTTATGGGTAAAAAGGTGGAGCGCCGATCAGTAGGCGATGTCTCAACCGCGCACGCTCTGGCAGTGCGGGGCCTTTCCCTGCTGGACACGATCATAGGTGTCCAGGCCGGCAGCCCTCATGACAAGGAAAGGCTGCTTAAGGAGGACAGGCGCAGGGTAAGGACCACCGCGCTTCTTCACGAGATGCTTTCCAAAGGCGGAGGCCAGATGGTTCCCGCACCCGAGTTTATAAGAAAGGCATGCCATGAGACCGCCGGCGTTGTGGCTCCCGACCAGGCTAAGCTCTCAATGGACCTGGAACCGGTCATGCTCAGGCCGGACACTGCTCTGGCCTGCGGCATGATAGTAAGCGAGCTTGTCTCTAACTGCCTTGTCTCGGCCTTTGTGGATATCGATCAGCCTGAGATACAGGTCTCTTTCGGCCTGGTCGGCAATAACATGGCCGAACTTACCGTCTCCGACAACGGCATAGGCATGCCCACCCGTATGGAAGTGGACAAGCTTGCCACCGTGGGGCTGAAGCTTGTGCGGAAGCTGGTGGGCCAGCTCAAGGGCAAGACGGAAGTGAAGGTCTCAAACGGCACAACCATCACTATCCGCTTTCCCCTTTAGATGTACATGCCCTCCATGCCCGGGCCTGAATGCTGTCCGTGCCGATCTGTTATATGATCTGATTTGTTAAATCTGATCTGTTAAAGGGGTTTATTCTGTATTAGAGGCGTAAGTATCAGGGGCCGGGGCCCCTCAACCCGGAAGCCCTTCCTCCCTCTGCCACCAGGGGACTCTCCAGTGGTTAACGAACCGGCTCCCAAGCACTGGCTCGGCATCGAGCATCAGGCGCATGGCGCGCGCAAGCCTTTCTTCGTCGAGCATGCCGTTGAATTCCGCGATAAAGTGTATCTGGTAGTCCATTAAGGACATAAGGGCAAAGCCCATTTTGTCGCAGGTTACAGCCCGGAAGCGCTCTGGAATTACGTGGTTGTTAGACATGATCTCTCATTATGGAATTATATAATATCTGCAAACGTATTGTAGCCATTTATGCTATATTATTGAGGATAGTGCTGGCTCTGGTAGAGGTGTAACTTTCAGTTGGCAGGAGGTAAGATGGCAGAGAATAAGCCAAAGCCCCAGCCCCAGGCAGCAAAGAAGGCCGCGCCAAAAAAGGCGGGCGCCCCGTCAGGCAAGAAACGTGTCAAGGTCTCCCGCATGGGATACTACATCATCATCATCGGATGGCTCACCATCGCAGTGAACTTACTGCTTGCGTTTGAATGGGCATCGCCCGCTGTTGTAATGGAGCGCGTCATGAGCGCGGAACTCGAGGCCTTCGCATTCCGCGGCCTGGCCCTTATAATCCCTCTCATATTCTCAATACTCGGCTACATGGTATACCAGCGTGAAAAACTGCTATGGCGCGCCATATCCACCGGAAAGAAGCTGGAGCACATGAACGTCTCCTTGCAGACCAACTATGAAAAGCTCGCAGGCCAGATGTCCGAGAAGGACAAGACCGGGCTCACGGACCAGGCCATGGACGCGATCAAGGGGATACACAGGCAGACCAAGTCGAGCATAAACATGATCGCCTCGCTCATGGGGGCACAGTCCAAGAAGATCACCGACGAAAAAGGCGCGGACGCCCTAATTGAGTTCCAGCGCAGGTTCAGGGCTGTGGAGAACATCCACGAGGCCCTCTCCAAGAGCAGCGAATGCGCGGTGGTCAGCGCACCGGATTACCTGAAGATGATCGCAGGCGAGATAGTATCCGCCTTTGGCGCTGACAAGGTACGCCTTTCAGTGGAGGCCAAGCCCTGGATCATGGGCATTGACATGGCCCTTTGCTGCGGGCTCATCGTGAGCGAGCTGGTTTCCAATTCAATGCGTTTCGCATTTACAGAGGACGCGGAAAACCCCGGGATAAGGATCACCCTGGACAAGGGAACCGACGGCACCGCGCTGCTCAGGGTCTCTGATAACGGGGTCGGGATGCCCGAGGGCCTTGACGTTGAGTTGCTGGACACCCTGGGGCTCAAGATCATAGGGAAGCTCGCCCGCCAGCTCAAGGGCACGGTGGAGACCGCTGGCATGGGCGGCACCTCGGTTGAAATCAAATTTCCTATAAAATAGACGACCTTTGGGGCTGAGGCAAGGCATCTACTTCGTTGCGCGACATTTGCGGTAGCAGAAGTACAGCTTCATGTCGCGCGCCTTGTATCTACCTCACCTCAACCCCAAATCTCTACGTCAGACAAGCGAACTTTCGCTGAACTAATGAAAACTACCAATCAAAGACATTTCGATAACAACATACTAAAGGGAAAGGCAACGACTTTTAAAGGGAGCAGGTAAATTTAAAACCCCGGCAGCCGTGATGGCCCCGGGGTTCTTAAATCGCATACCGCCGCACATGCAATATGCGGGTTAGAACTGTTTGTGGTATTCCCTGGTCTTCCTTGCGAACTCGCGCGCGAACTCATAGCATTTGATCTCTTCCTCGGGCGTGGCCCTGTATTTCACGCCCACGCCGGGCTCCAGGACCTCAAGCTTCAGGTCCTTGCACATCCCCAATATCTCTTTGACCGCCCCGCCGGCCCAGCCGTATGAGCCAAAGGCGCTTACGATGCGGTTCCTGGGCCTCAGGCCCTTCAGAGTGAACATGAAGTCCCCAACCGGCGGGAAGAGCGTGTTGTTGAGCGTTGGAGAGCCTATGAGCGTGCCGCGTGAGCGCCAGAACTCCTTCACTGCGATGCTG
>DAOWET010000279.1 GCA_030638335.1 Nitrospirota bacterium | reverse complement strand
GCAGCCAGGAGAGCGACGCCGCCGCCGGGCACGACGCCCTCTTCGACAGCCGCCTTGGTGGCGTGCAGAGCGTCCTCGACGCGCGCCTTCTTCTCCTTCATCTCGGTCTCGGTTGCCGCGCCAACGTTGATCACGGCAACTCCGCCAGTGAGCTTGGCAAGGCGCTCCTGGAGCTTCTCGCGGTCGTAGTCCGAGGAGGTCTCCTCTATCTGGGCCTGAATCTGCTTTGCGCGGCCCAAGATATCCTCTGACTTGCCCGCTCCCTCGATAATGGTGGTGTTCTCCTTGTCGATGGTGATCTTCTTTACTGTGCCGAGGTCGGTGATCTGAACGCTCTCGAGCTTGATGCCGATGTCCTCGCTTACGACCTGGCCGCCAGTGAGAATGGCGATGTCCTCAAGCATGGCCTTCCTGCGCTCGCCAAAGCCCGGGGCCTTGATAGCAGTGACCTGCAGTGCGCCGCGGAGCTTGTTGACTACGAGTGTGGCAAGGGCCTCGCCATCAACGTCTTCGGCAAGGATAACGAGCGGCCTGCCGCTCTTTGCGACCTGCTCAAGCACGGGCAGGAGGTCCTTCATGTTGGAGATCTTCTTCTCCACTATAAGGATGAGGGCGTCTTCCATGATGCACTCCATCCTCTCAGCATCGGTCACGAAGTACGGGGAGATGTAGCCCCTGTCAAACTGCATGCCCTCGACCACGTCCAGGGTGGTTGCCATGCTCTTGGCCTCTTCCACCGTGATGACGCCGTCCTTGCCAACCTTGTCCATGGCCTCGGCAATAAGGTCGCCGATGGTGGGGTCGTTGTTGGCGGAGATGGTGCCTACCTGGGCGATCTCCTTCTTGTCCACAACGGACTTGCTCATCTTCTTGAGCTCCTCGACCACAGACTCCACGGCCTTCTCCACGCCGCGCTTGAGGTCCATGGGGTTTGCGCCCGCAACAACGTTCTTCACGCCGTGGGCATAGATCGCCTGGGCCAGAACGGTGGCGGTTGTGGTGCCGTCGCCTGCAACGTCGGAGGTCTTGGATGAGACCTCGCGCACGAGGGCTGCGCCCATGTTCTCCCATGGGTCCTCGAGCTCAATGTCCTTGGCTACGGTGACGCCGTCCTTGGTGATGGTGGGTGCGCCGAACTTCTTGTCCAGTATGGCGTTCCTGCCCTTGGGGCCCAGTGTTGCCTTGACCGCGTTGGTCAGGACATTAACGCCCTTGAGGATCGCGCTACGAGCCTCTTCGTCAAATAAAAGCTGCTTGGCCATTTCTTCTATTCCTCCTTGATTACTTGACTATCGCTAGAATGTCTTCTTCTTTGATAACGAGCTGCTCATCATCGCCTACCTTGATCTTTGAGCCGCCGTAGCGGTCAAAAAGGACGATGTCTCCAACCTTGATCTCTTTTACGTCCTTGCCCACTGCCTCGACCTTGCCCTGCTGGGGCTTTTCCTGGGCTGTGTCCGGTATATAAATACCACCAGCGGTCTTCTCCATTGCCTCTGAGTAGCTGACCACAACCCTGTCCTGTAAAGGCTTCAGTTTCATGCTTCCTGCTCCTTTCGTATTGTGAAGATATAAGATTTAGCACTCGTCTATACAGAGTGCTAACAAACGATTGACTATACATTATATGGCAATGAGCATAAATAATTCAAACCGCGTGAAAAAGAAATCAAAAGGAGTGAATCAATGTGTTTTTAAAAGAAAAACCCGAAAGGATTCTCCGTGTCAAGTATCTGCTGAAAATGGCTTGAATAAGCCCTAAATACCTAATTGTTCTTTCTTTTTGGCGAGAAAGGCATCCAGAGACTCCTGGAAGAAGTTGCCCTGTGCCCGGACCTCCTTGGGTATGCGCATCTGGTAGTGCTTGAGCCCTTCCCTCAGCTCCTCGGCAAACACTGCTTCAAATTTATTGTTGCGAATGGACTCCAGGACCTTCTCGGGGTCATAGAGGTCAATGTCGGACAGCACGGTGCGGGCAAGCCTGCGGGCCTTCTCTGGTCCCTGGGTGGCAACGGGGCCTGCGGCTGCCTTGGGCTTGGGAGCTGGTTTTGGAGGCTCAGGCACGGCTGCCAGCTTTGGAGCTGGTTTTGGAGGTTCAGGCGCGGCTACCGGCTTGGGAGGTTCAGGCGGCGCTTCCTCTTCCGGCGGAGCTTGGCCGCTGATCACGGCTGCCATGACATTCATAAGCGTGCCGGGCAGGTCCTCGTCGTCTATGTAGGCGTTCACACCATACATTGAGGCCGGGTTCTTTCGCTGGCGCGCCTCGTCGATCTTCGAGGAGATGATAACGGTCTTTATATCCTTTGTCTCTTCCTTTTCCTTCAGACGCTTGATTATCTCAAAACCGTCTATCTTTGGGAGCGCGGCATCAAGAAGGACCATAAAGGGAAGCTCCTTCATGGTCTGAACAAGGGTGTCTACCCCGTTTGGCACTGGCAGCACCAGGTAGCCCTCTTCCGTGAGCTGGCTCATGACCTCCTCCACGACCATCGCATTCTCGTGGGCCACGAGTACCTTCTTGAGGTTCAGTTCCTTGGCCTGGGCCTCGATGGGCTGAGGTGCCTCAGGAGCGCGCGTGGTCGCTGGAGCGGCCTGTGGTGCTATAGTTGAAGGTTGCGCAGGTGCGGCGGCTGGTCTTGGGGCTGCCGCTGGAGCGGGTCTTGGCGCAGGTGCGGCGGCTGGCTTGGGTGCGGGTGCGGCAGGCTTCCTTACCATCAGCACGGTTGAACACTTGGGACATTTGATCTTAAGCCCCTCGGGTTTTATCTTCTCGTCAGCTATCTTGAGCTTGACCTTGCATTTAGGACAACCTACGACCACTCTAGCTTCCTCCTGTATTGCGTCTTTGCCATATCATGTAGATCGAGATAACAGCCATACCGAAGACAAAACCTCCGATATGGGCAAACCAGGCAATACCCCCCTGCCCTGGCTGGCCACTGGCTCCAAGTCCATTGACAAGTTGTATAATAGCCCAAAATCCTATAACTATCAAGGCGGGCAGCCTTATCACCTGTATGTAGAAAACAAGTATGATGAGCGTATGAACCTTTGCCCTTGGGAACATGAGCAGATACGCGCCCAGAACCGCGGCAATGGCTCCGCTTGCCCCCACCATGGGCACTGTGGACAGGGGAGCACTCAGCGCATGGGCATAGGTCGCGAACACCCCGCCCATGAGATAGAAGGCTGTGAAGCGGAAGCGGCCAAGGCGGTCCTCCACATTGTCCCCGAATATCCAGAGGTAGAGCATGTTGCCCCCAAGGTGCAGCAGCCCCCCGTGCATGAACATGGAGGTGAAAATCGTCAAAGACGGGTGCAGGGGCTGGAGCCTCTCCATCGTGACAAGGGAGTGCGGGAGGGCCCCATAGGACATGACCGACGCCTGAAGCCCTATGCCGCTCTGGAACAGAAATACAAGCGTATTGATCACTATGAACGTCACAGTGACGATGGGAAATCTCCCAGGAGGGTTATCGTCCTTAAAGGGTATCATCGGGATGCTCCTGTTTTCCGGGTCACATCTGATTATAACATCTGCCCCTGTGGCAGGGATTGCCCAGGGGGCCGGGCGGTTCATGATGAGCTACGGTATAATTAGTGGTAACCTGTTATGGGAGGGTTTTGGATGACTGACTCACCTGAGATATACCCCGAGATATGCGTGGTCTGCGCGTGGCGCGCCACGTGCCAGAAGAAGTTCAGCATATCAGGCCGGGATATGCGCTGCCCGGACTTCTCAAGGGACGTGACGCTGAAAAACCCGTCTACTCAGGACGATGAGCCAGCGATCAATAATAGCAATAAGGAATAAGTCATATTTAGAGTTCACTTTTGGGTTCTAAGGTAGTATAATGTGGCGTACAAAGGTACTCGGTAGAGGGGTAGCAATCACACGCTCCGTTTCTCTTGAAAATGGATAAAGGAGGAATATCGTATGGAAATCAAGGACTTCTGCTCTCTTGAGGGCGACTCTCTAAAGATCACCGACCACGAGGGGTTTAAAAATTCCCTTGACAGCCTCACCTATGACGCTGTGTTCGAGGCTGACGAGGAAATGAAAAAATCAAAGCTCACGGTGCTCAAGGAGGCCTGCAAGGCCATGGGCGCTGTTCCAGCCTCCATCCAGGGGCTTTATGAGTCCATGGGCAAGGAATTCCCGGGATTCACAGTGCCGGCCATGAACATCCGCGGACTCACTTACGACACTTGCCGGGCTGTCTTCAGGGTAGCCCAGCGCATGGACGTGGGCGCCATGATATTTGAGATCGCAAGGAGCGAGATAGGCTATACCAAGCAGCGCCCCCTTGAGTACTCCACAGTAGTGCTTGCCGCAGCTGTCAAGGAAGGCTACGATGGCCCGGTCTTCATCCAGGGCGACCACTTCCAGATCGTGCGCAAGTATTTCATCTCCGACCCGGACACTGAGGTCGGCTATGTAAAGGGACTTATCGCAGAGGCCATTGAGGCGGAGTTCTACAACATAGACATAGACACATCCACACTGGTGGACCTCTCCAAGGAGACGATCAAGGAACAGCAGTTCCCCAACTTCCATAACGCCGCACTGCTCACCAAGCATATCCGTGACATTGAGCCCGGGGGCGTGACCGTCAGCGTGGGCGGAGAGATCGGCGAGATAGGCGGCAAGAACTCTGACACGGACGAGCTCAAGGCCTACCTCGAAGGGTTCAAGGAAGAGTTCAGCGGCACGGGCATCTCCAAGATGAGCGTGCAGACCGGGACCTCGCACGGCGGCGTGGTGCTCCCCGACGGCACGCTTGCCCAGGTGAAGATCGACTTCGAGACCCTGCGCACCCTATCGGAAATATCCCGCAAGGACTTCGGGCTCTCAGGCTGCGTGCAGCACGGGGCCTCCACCCTGCCTGACGACGCATTTGACATGTTCCCGGAAACAACCACCAGCGAGGTGCACCTGGCCACGGGTTTCCAGAACATCATCTATGACTCCAAGCACCTGCCCGCTGATTTTCAGAAGGCGGCCTACGAGAATATACACAAGGAGTTCGGCGGAGAGCAGAAGGACAACGACTCCAACGAGCAGTTCATGTACAAGACCCGCAAAAAAGGCTTTGGGCAGATCAAGCAGAAGTGGTGGGACCTTCCCGCTGACGTGAGGGAGCCCATCATGAAGGAGCTTGAGGAGAAGTTCGAACTCCTTTTTAAGAAGCTCAAGGTGGGCAACACCGTGGAGATAACCAACAAGACGGTTAAGCCCTCTGTGGTCAGGAAGCTCTCTGACGATGCAAAGGCGCTTCTGTCTTAGCATAAACATTTATCGAACAACGCTGGCGGGGCGTCCGAAAAGACGCCCCGCTTTTTCTTAACATCATTCACCTGTCAGCCAATTGGCATGAAATGACGAGGCACTGAAGCTTACCCATAGGAGTCCGTATATTCGACCTGGCTCAATTTAATCTGCATGTTTCTTCAGTAAGTGGTTAGCATCTGGTTATAGATTGGATATTGTAGGCAGTAGCTTCGATATTGACAGGCTAGTTTTTTGGTTGAAATATAATCTTATTTTGATTAAACTTATGCTAACAAAATCATACATTATTGCCCGGAGGAAATCATGAAAAGAAAAACCATAATAATACCAGGATTGTTAATCTTTGCAGTGTCCTTATTCTCCTGCGTCTCTACTGCCGACTTCGAGGCCATGGTAAACGAGCGTGACAATGTGATCATGGAGCGCGACACGGCGTTGGAAGAGAAAGCTGCTCTTCAGGAAGTGAAGGCTTCTCTTGATGAGGAACTCGCTACCCTCCAAACAGATAATGACCAACTTAAAACACAGTTGGCCATGACCGAAATCGAGAAGGTAGAAGTTGCCGTGCAGGCTGAACAGGCAGCCGAAAGGGCAGCACAGGCAGAGGAAGAGAAGCGGATCGCTGATGAGAAGGCTGCCATAGCAGAAGCCGCGCTTACCCGGCAGAAACATGTTTATGGCAAGCTCCAGGCTATCTTTGCAAAGGAGCAGGAGGCCAACCAGGTAAAGGTAGAGATGCTCAAGAGCGGTATCAAGGTGAACCTCGCAAACGAGATCCTCTTCTCCTCGGGCTCCTCCACATTGAACCCGCAGGGCCAGGAGGTTCTCAAGCGCGCGGCAGCCGACCTCAAGGATAACCCTTACCAGATACTTGTGGCCGGATTCACGGACAACGTGGCCATCAGCGGGAAACTGAAGGAAAAGTTCCCGAGCAACTGGGAACTGGCAGGAGCCCGTGCCGCAAGTGTGGTGAGGCTCCTGGAGCATGAGGGTGTTCCTCCGGAGCAATTACTCGTGATCTCCTTTGGCGAGAACAAACCTGTTGGGTCCAACGAAAGCGCTGAGAGCAGGGCCAAGAACCGCAGGATAGAGATATTGCTCCGCCCGGAGCCTATGACCCTGGACTGATAACCGGCATACTTTTTATAACACCATAAACGAGACGAAGGCGGGGCGTCAGAAAAGACGCCCCGCCTTTT
>DAOWET010000027.1 GCA_030638335.1 Nitrospirota bacterium | reverse complement strand
GTGACCCCTCCGTGGCACCTGGATAATTTCCATCCAAAGTAATCTTTATATATGAATAAATATACTTTACCTGACAGGAAACTGACTGTATGTATATATTCGTAATACTTTTGTCAAAGAACCAAAATTGAGGGGTCTTCAACAAGATGGGTCTTGCTACATTTAAAGGCGGAGTGCATCCACCGGAGAAAAAGGAGCTTTCACGAGAAGCTTCCCTTACCCCTCTTGCACCCCCGAAGACCGTTGTCATCCCCCTGAGCCAGCATATCGGAGCGCCTTGTGCCGCCACTGTGGAGATCGGCCAGGAGGTGAGTATCGGCCAGGAAGTGGGGGTTGCCGAGGCCTTTGTCTCCGCCCCGGTGCATTCCTCGGTCTCTGGCAAGGTCGTGGCCATCGGCGAGTTCCCTAACCCCATGGGACGGATGGTCAAGAGCGTTGTCATTGAGAACGACGGACAGGAGACCTGGGTTGAGCTTAAGGGCGCTGACCCTTCGAGCCTCTCACCTGAGGAGATAAAGGACCGCATCAGCGCTGCTGGCATCGTCGGCATGGGGGGAGCGGCCTTCCCAACCAAAGTAAAGCTCTCTCCGCCCAAGGAAAAAACCATTGATTTCGTCATCTTAAACGGCGCCGAGTGCGAGCCCTACCTAAACGCTGACTACCGCCTGATGGTGGAAAAGCCGGACGAGGTTATAGAGGGCCTGAAGATAATCATGCGCTCCCTTGGCGTGGAAAAAGGATATATAGGTATCGAGAGCAACAAGCCCCAGGCCTTCGAGATACTGACTAGTGCAGCGGCCCAGTACCCGGACGTTGAGGTGCAGATGCTTGAGGTCAAGTACCCCCAGGGCGCTGAGAAGATGCTGATCAAGGCCATAACCGGCCGCGAGGTCCCAAGCAAGGGCGGCCTCCCCATGGACGTGGGCTGTGTGGTGCAGAACATCGGCACCGCAGTTGCAATACGCGACGCTGTGAAGCTTGGCCGCCCTCTGATCGAGCGTGTGGTAACAGTAACGGGCGGCGGCATAAGAGAGCCAAAGAACCTGCTCGTGCGTGTGGGCACGATGGTAAGCGAGCTTGTTGAGGCCTGCGGTGGTCTTACGGATGACACGGTCAAGGTCATCTCGGGCGGCCCCATGATGGGCTTTGCCCTTTCCACCCTTGAGGTGCCCGTTACCAAAGGGACCTCCGGCATACTCGTTATGACCGAGAGCGAAGCCCCTCACACTGACAAGTACTTAAACTGCATCCGCTGCGGCAGATGCATTGATGCATGCCCCATGGGCCTCATGCCCCAGATGCTCAGCATACTCAGTGAGGCAGGGCAATCTGAGGAGTGCAAGGAATACAACCTCTGGGACTGCTTTGAGTGCGGCTCGTGCGCGTTTGTCTGCCCCTCCAAGCGCCCCATAGTGCAGTTCGTAAGGCTCGCAAAGAGCCAGACAAAACCGGGATAGGCCCGATTGGGCCGATTTATTCGGTTTAGTGCTAAGCAGATGTATTATTGAAGGCGATGAGTTAAAAGGATGATGAGTTAAAAAGATGGCAGAGCCAAAGAAGAAAGAACATGAGCTGATCATATCCTCCAGCCCGCACGTGCGGAGCGGGGAGTCTGTCTCTCGCATAATGTGGACCGTGAGCCTTGCGCTCCTGCCGGCATTTGCGGGCTCAGTATATTTCTTCGGGGTGGCCGCGCTCTGGGTCACTGCGCTCTGCATAGTCTCAAGCATGCTCTCGGAGAGGCTCGTTCAGAGAATGACAGGCACCGGGAGTTCGCTCTCGGATGGGAGCGCGTTTCTTACCGGGCTTCTTCTTGGCCTTAACCTTCCGCCATCAAGCCCCGCGTACGTGCCCATACTTGGCGCGTTCGTGGCGGTTGCCATAACAAAGCAGCTCTTTGGCGGGCTCGGGTTCAACATATTCAACCCCGCGCTCATCGGCCGCGCATTCGTCCTTATTACATGGCCGCGCGCCATGACCACATGGACATCTCCTCAAATAGGGCAACTTGGCCTTGACCGCGTGGACGCAACAACAGCCGCAACTCCTCTGGGGCTCTTAAAGGAAGACGGGCTGCATGAGTTGATAAACGTATTCGGGAGCATGGAGAACGTTTACAGGAGCCTGTTCTTTGGCAATACCGGGGGAAGCCTTGGCGAGACAAGCGCCCTGCTTCTGCTCATCGGCGCGGCACTCCTTATGTACAAACGCTACATCACCTGGCAGATACCAGTATCTTTTATTGGGACAGTTGCGGTGATAGCTTTCATCTTCGGCACTAATCCGGAAACCGGAGGGCTGGCCCTCTTTGGCGGAGACCCGCTTTTTCATGTGCTCTCGGGCGGCCTGATTCTCGGCGCTTTCTTCATGGCCACCGACTACGTCACCGTGCCAAGCGTAAGGAGCGGCCAGATAGTCTTTGGCGTGGGCTGCGGCCTTATCACGATGCTCATTCGCCTTAAGGGAGGGTTCCCCGAGGGCGTTATGTTTGCCATACTTCTCATGAACTGCTTCACCCCGATCATTGACCGCAGCATGCGCACAAAGACCTTCGGGTTCAGAGAGCCCGAAAAGCAGGCGGAGCCTAAGCCTAAGGAAGAAAAGCACTAGCGCTATGGATGTCAAGGAAATAATAAAGATATCATTCAACCTCACGGTGGTCTTCCTCGTGGGCGGGCTCATTATTGCGGGGATGTACTCCGTGACCTCTCCCATTATCTTCCAGAAGAACAAGGAAGAAAAGGAGCAGGCCCTGAGCCGCATGCTCCCCGTGCATCTGAAGATCACCTCGCCTGACGCTGAGAAGATAAAGGACGCCTTTCCCGAAGGCGCGGTTTTGGCGGAAGAGGGAAAGGTCGAAGACGCCGAGACCGGCAAGAGCGAATACATGGTCGACGTTATCGTGGACGGCACGAAACTAAAACCCATAATGAAGGCATTTAAAAAGGCCGGGGCCTCTCAGATGGAGGAATACACCGAGTTCATTCCTGTAAAGCTTGGAGACTGGGAGCCCTGGCACAAGCACGCGGAGTTCTTCAAGGTGGAGCACGAGGGCAAACTCAAGGCATATATTGTTCAGACCTTTGGCAAGGGATACTCAAGCTACATAAACATCCTTGTCTCGGTTGGAACTGACAAGAAGATAATAAAGATGAACGTGCTGGCCCACGGCGAGACCCCGGGCCTTGGCGATGAGATACTGCTTGATTATTTTAAAGACCAGTACGCAGGCAAGGGCAAGGACCAGATGGTGGTCATCAAAGGCGGCGATGCCGGGGACAAGATACAGGCAATTACCGGCGCGACAATATCCACACGCGCCGTGACAGACGGCGTCAAGGACGCCCTGGAGTTGCTTGAGAAATACGAGTCCGGAGAGTTCGTCCCGCACGTGGCTGCCGAGTCAGATAAAAAAGAAGAAGGAGGTGGGCACTAATGGTGGATGACAGAAGCCTTGGAACAATTTTCAGAGACGGCATATTCTCGGACAACACCATATTCAAGCTCGCCATCAGCCTCTGCCCGGCCATCGCCGTTACCAATAACGTAAAGAACGGCCTGTTCCTCGGGCTGGCCGTCATGTTCGTGCAGACAGGCGTGAACGCCACCGTCTCGCTCATGCGGAACTTCATCCATCCCCGCATCCGCATACCCATCTTCATGCTGGTCATATCCGGCTGGGTAACGGTTGTGGACATGATACTGCAGGCCTATGTGCGTGACGTGTACCACGAGGTGGGCCTCTACGTGCAGCACATCGTCGCCTTCGCCTCGATCCTTGCCCACGCTGAGACATTTGCGAGCAAGAACAAGTTCTCCCCATCTGTTGTTGACGGCCTGGGCATGGGCGCGGGCTTCATGGTGGCGCTGGTCATCATAAGCTTTGTGCGCGAATTCCTTGGCAAAGGTACGCTATGGAGCATT
>DAOWET010000283.1 GCA_030638335.1 Nitrospirota bacterium | reverse complement strand
GTTACCCTTGTCTCCGATCGCTGGGGAGCCGTTTATCAGGCCGTTTGAGGCAAAGCTCATGGTGGCTGGAAGCGTACCCGTGTACCACCAGGAATATGGGGATGCACCGCCCTCAACCGCCAGGAACTCGCTGTAGTAC
Organism: Nitrospirota bacterium; assembly: GCA_030638335.1. Classification (GTDB taxonomy): domain Bacteria; phylum Nitrospirota; class Thermodesulfovibrionia; order Thermodesulfovibrionales; family JdFR-86; genus DAOWET01. The sequence continues at coordinate 33,622 of DAOWET010000283.1, read as the reverse complement.
ACTCCCTCGGAGGCCGGGTTAAGCGGGTCCTCCGTGGTTATGTTCAGGTCGGAGATCGTGATTGAGAAGACCTGCGTAGCCACGTCTCCGGTTGAGTCCTCCACCTTTATCCTGAAGGTGGTCGTGCCCTGTGTCGTGGGCGTGCCGCTTATGTAGCCGGAAGAGTCATCAAGCGTAAGCCCGGTGGGAAGCACTCCCGCGTCAATGCTCCAGGTGTAGATCTCGTCTCCACCGGAGGCCTCCAGTATCTGGGAATAGGCCAGGTCAACAACGCCTGCGGAGAGCGATATGGTCGTTATCCTTATATCATAGACCGTGAAGGAGAACTCCTTGCTCACCCTGAGGCCCGTGGTGTCGTTGACAAAGGCCGTTATCTTGTAGTTACCCTTGTCCCCAACAGATGGGGTGCCGTTTATAAGGCCGTTGGAGTTGAAGGCCATGGTGGCTGGAAGCGTGCCCGTGTATGACCAGGTGTAGGGCGAGGTGCCGCCTTCCACCGCAAGGAATTCCGCGTAGTATTCGCTTTCCGAGGCAGGTGTCAACGGGTCCTCTGTGGTAATGTTCAGATCGCTGATCGTTATATTGAGCTTCTGGGTGGCCACAGCACCATCGCTGTCCTCCACCTCCACGATGAACCAGCTCGTCCCGACAGAGGCAGGCATACCGCTGATATAGCCGGTATTGGCATCAAGGGCAAGGCCTGTGGGCAGCACACCCGCTATAACGCGCCATGTATGGATATCGGTTCCCCCGCCCGCCTCAATAAGCTGGGCATAGGCGATGTCCTGTGCGCCGTCAGAGAGCGAGATGGTATTTATTACAAGCGAGGTGATGTCTATATTGAATATCTTCTGGACGGTAAGCGCCGAGGGAGAGCTGGTGTCAGTGGCGTTTACAAGGAATGAAAATGAACCGATCAACGTTGGGGTGCCGTTGATGATCGCGTTTGGAGGAGAATCGGTAGTGTTAAGCAACAGCCCATCGGGAAGGTCATTGGGGTCCAGCGTCCAGGTGTAGGGGCTGGTCCCGCCAGAGGCCTGTATCGTGGCCGAATAATAAGTATCCAGAGAACCGTCAGAGACAGAGTCCGTGACAATGCTGAGATCGCCGACTGAAAGTTCGAAAGTAGATACCGTGTTTACGAAGTTATTGTCAGTGAGACGTATGTCAGCTGTAAACGTGCCTTCCAGGCCTGGGGTGCCATAGACAATCCCCGAGTTCTTGTGTATGTCCAGTCCGTCCGGGAGCTGGCCGCTGTCAACCTCCCATACATATGGAGGGGTTCCTCCCTCGCCCTGCATGGTATGTGTATAGTACTCACCCAGGACCGCGCTTGGTAGCGGTGAGGTGGAGGTGATACGCACCTCGGATGAGACGGTCAGTGTGAGGCTCTTGGTAGCGGTCTTCGGGACGCCGCTCGAGTCAGTGACCTGAACCGTGAAGGTAAAGCTTCCGAGGTCCGTGGGCGTGCCTGTGAGCGTGTAGCTTGTGCCTGCTATTGGTGTATCGTCTATATCAGGAATACCTGCAGGCAGGGCTCCTGAGAGCCTTTCCCATGTATAAGGCCCGGTGCCACCAGCCACATCTATAGTGTCCGAATAAAGCACTCCCTCCGCCGCGTCGGACAGAGTGGAGGTGGTAATGGCCATTTCCAGTACGGTGATCGAGAGGCTCTTTGAGGTGGTCTTGTTGGCATTGTCTATGAGTTGGATGGTGAAGTACATGGGGCCTGACGCGTTTGGGGTGCCTGTGATAGTGCCAAGGTCTCCGTCAAGGGAAAGGCCGTTTGTTATAACGCCGCTCGTTACCGCCCAGCTGTAGGGAACTGTGCCGCCCGAGCCCTCAAGTGTAGCGGTGTAGGTGTTTGAGAGCGCGGCGTCGGGAAGGGCTTCGGTTGTTATGAACGGGTCCTCGCCAATGCCATAGCCGCTGAAGTAAAGGCGCGTGATGCCGCCGTTAGAGGTGATGAGTATGGAGCTGTCAATACCGCTGTAGGTGTTGGCTATCTTGGGGGCGAACTTCACGGTCATGGAGTGGTAGCTGCCCGGGTTGATGCTGCTTGGAGGCGATGTGGTCATGTTGAACGGGATGTCCGGGTCGGAGACAAGGCTCACGTCCGATTCGGCTGTGATGGAGTTTATGACCAGCGGGGCATTACCGTTGTTCTGGATGCGGAAGATGATCTCTTCGCTTGAGTATACCGGTACCCCGCCAAACCTCAGTGTCTGGTCATAAATGGGGTCTCCAAGGTCGTCCGTGATCAGGAGCTGTGGGGCCTCTGAGAACTCCCAGAGCTGCCCCCATACGTCCGCGTTACCGGGGTCGCGTCCGTCCTTCCATGTTATGAGGAAATTCCTGCGGTCGAAATCGCCAAAAGCCACCGATGGCTGTTGCTGGTTGCCCGTATTTACGGTAATGGAGAAGTTGGAACCTGAGAGCTGTCCGTTTGCACCATCAACAAACTGCCCGAATATATCCATGTTGGAGAGGTTCACTGCGGTGTTCCTGGCATCCTCCCAGATGACCATGAAACGCTCGTTCACGGAATCAAAGCTCACGCGAGGGACTGACTGGTCAAACTGTTCCGTGGATATCTCGATCTGATCTCCCACGTCCGTCTGGAAGTTCTGCATCTCAATGAACTGCCCGTATATGTCCTTGTCAGTGGCGTTCTGGCTCTCCCAGACCACGAGCATGTTTTCCGTGTAGATGTCCGTTGCAGCCCAGGGCCTCCTGTCGGCAGAAGAACCGGCCACCTCAAGGTAGTTGTCGTACCATGTGTTGAAATCATTTGTCACGGCCACGATGCGCTGAGCTGAATTAGCACTAAAACCTGGTCCTGTCTTGGTCTCCTTCCAGCCTTTCCAGAAAATATATTCAACGCCATCTATAGTCTTCTTCTCTCCCGTCCTGTTCCACACATATACGAGATCAATAGTCTTGTCCTGACCTGACCATAAGGCAACTGGATTACCGTTAACAGGATTATAGGAAATATGCGGGTCACTCTCAAAATTGTACTCTGTAAGCGCAAGCGTAACTGTCAGTGTCTCGCTTAACTCTTCACATACAAACTCTTCTTTGAACGTATTGTACCTGAACTTGCTGGCATCAATGATCTCACTGTCAATGGGCGAGAAGTCCAGATCCGCAATGCCATCGCCGTCCATATCATCAGGCGTGCCATCACCATCCAGATCGTAACCATAATTGTATATCTCGTCTATATAATCATCAGTACTACCAGAGCCATCATCACCATCGCCTTTTAAGTAATCATCAAAGGAAACATTACGGTAGCGAACCATCTTGCTGTCCACACCTGGCTCCAATACATAGGTGAAGTCGAATATATTGGTATCGCCTGAGGTATCATTCCAGCCATTACCATCATTGTAGCCATTTGAACAGACATAATTAGGGTCTGTCCATTGATAATGCACGTTATTGGACTTATTGGTGGTGGAAAGCCAGGTCACATGGAACAGATCATCAACCTCATTATAAACCACATGAGGACTCTCCTGATAAGCTGTATAATATGAGATATCATGAACCAGTTCACTATTCTGGCTATACTGATACTCGGATGTGATCTCAACATTAAGTAACGGCTCCAGCCCTGCGGTGTAATCAAGATACAGCATCCCATCGCTGTAATCAACATATGAGGCCGCTGTATTAAAAAGATTTGAAGCACTACCAGTTATATAATCAAGGGAAACAGTGTCGCCAGCCTGCGGGGAATTTATCGTGTACGTGGCAGTAAGGTCAACACCTATGGCAGGATAATTTCCTGTTGAGAAATATATATCATTAAGCACACCTGTCCAGTAGTCTATGGTCGGTGTGTTATTGATAACATCCAGCTCCCCGCCAGGGGAGTCAAAAGTTCCCGAACCGCTAAGGTCAGAACCTATACTTGTTGCGCCAGAATAAAGATACAAAGAGCCTGGTTTTATAGGTGAATTAATAAGGGTCGCATCATATGGGCCTTCCACTCCAGCTCCAGCAGAGAATTTATAACTGGTTACATCGTTCTCAAAAACAAGAGACACTACACCTGTGTTGTAATCAACAGCTGACTGAACTATATCAAGAGTTGGGAAGCCTGAAGGATTAGGAGTATTTAAAATAAATGTCCCGAAGCCATCATCATAGGCTATCCTGTCAGTTGTAGAACCATCATCATAAACAATATCCACAGTACCTGTTGCCACAGGGGTATTTGTAAGTGTAAATGGATAGGTATAAGTATCCGCAACGCCAGACGATGTTTGTGTAGCATTAGGCCCACCTGTACGTGAACCACTTATAATGCCGTTGAAGGCGTCTTCCCATCCGACCTGAACTCCATCCTCAAATATCCCTAACGTACCAAAAGACACAGAGGTGGCAGCAGTAATATTCGCGACCCCTGAGCCATATGGCATATTTATAAATGCAGGATTTGGAACTGGAGGGTTTGATAAAAGATCGATGGAAAAAGTGCCATTAGTTCCATCAGCAGTACCAACAGTATTTGTGACTGTTCCGGCTACAGCTATCTGCCCAGAACCATATGGCACGGTTCTGTCAACGGTTGAGTTTAACATCGCAATAGGGAAATTATCGCCCATGCCAGCAAAGTTATAGGTTGTGGCGTTTACAAAACGGCCCCAAATATGTTTGTCCGCACTGTTTGTAAATGCCACCAGATGACGTTTGTTCCGCCAATCAAAGGCGACAGAAGGCTGGATCTCGTTGCCCGTTGAGTTGGCGATAACGATCTCACTCATGATAGCACCATCAAAGGCATTAATAAATGCACCATATATGTCTTTACCATAGGGGTCTTGGTGACGCGCATCAGCCCAGACAGTAAAAAATACATTCTGCCCAATATCATAGGCTGAGGAAGGGTTTGACTGGTCATCATCGATAGCATTGGTTAAATTAAATGCATCATCGATGAACCCGCCCATGGCGTCCCGCATACCGGCGCTGTTGCCGGCGGGGTCGCCGGAATCTACCACGGGCGATCCTCCGTCTTGGTTACCGCAGGAAACAATAAATAACAAAATGAGTGCAATGCCTGTCAGGACATAATATGGAAACGCCTTCCGTCTCATATCAGATGACCTCCGCTTTCAGATGTGCCCCCCGACCCCCCGGGGGGATATATATGAGTGCTGCCTATCAATTTCATCCCTATATACACAGAACTCCTCTTCATTAAATGAAGCAAACTGCATGCCAGAACCTGCTCCTTGGGGCCGGCAACAGGAAAAAACCTGCAACCCCTTGATTTATCAAACATATACTTCATCCTTCTCAAATTCACAAGGGATACTTTCCCCTGAGATATGAAGCGCTCTACACACATGCATGGCATTGCCTGCCCAATGGCCGGGATGCCCCTTATCTGTCCCCAAGCCTCCGGAGGGCACCATTATATGTGGACTCCCATGTCTCAATTGCCTATTATCCTCGGGGTTATGAAGATAAGAAGCTCGTTTGGGAACCTCGACACCGTCCGGGTCTTGAAGAGCCAGCCAAGCACCGGTATCCTGCTGAGCACCGGCACGCGGACCTCGCTCTCCTGCTCTGTGTTCGTGAATATGCCGCCAAGCACCAGGGTCTCGCCGTTCTTCACAAGGGCCTGTGTCTTTACCTGCTGCTTGTCAATGCCCGGGGCATCCGCGCCAGCTATGGTAGTGGGCGAGTCGTTTTTAACATCCACAACAAGCTTGATTATCCCGTTTGGCTGTATCTCGGGCGTCACGGTCAGGGTAAGGGACGCGTCCTTGGTCTCGATGGTCGTTCCGCCGCCTTCGGCGCTCGTTGCGTACGGTATGGCCGTGCCCTGGGTGATCATCGCCTGCATCTTGTCAATGGTTATCACTCGCGGGTTGGCAAGGCTCTTTGCCTTCTTCACCGTCTCAAGCGCGCTCAGGGACAGGTTCAGGTTAAACGTCTCCGCATAGCCGATGTTCAACAGACCACCCGCTGCCGAGGCATCTGCGCCGGCCCCCGATGTGGGAGTGTTCACCGAGAAATCCAATGACATGTCGTCGTCTATGAAAGAGAAGTTGTCGCTATTGGCGCTGCCTCCCCAGCGGATGCCGAGGATATGCGCGTAGTCCGTCCTGACGCTCACGATCTTGGCCTCGATAAGCACCTGCAGTGTTGTATGCTCAGGCGTGTCCCAGTAAGGGATCTCCTCATCCAGCATCCATTTGATGTTGTCAGCGGTGTCGCTGACTATTATCGTATTGGTCCGCTCGTCTACCCTTATAGTTCCGCGGTCCGCCACCTGTCCGCTGCTTTCCTTGACCTGGACCGACTTGCGCTCGTCAATCCGGGCCTTCATGTCAATGGCCGCGATGTATTTAAGAGGTATTGCCACCTGCTGCAGGTCTGCGGCCTTTTTCTCCGAGGCCTTCAGCCTGGCCTTGGCCTCGGTCTGCTGCACAAAAACACTTGCCGGGGCTATGCGCAGTATGTTGCCCTGAAGCTGCTTGCCGTTGCCTGAGAGTTCCAGGATTATGTCAAGGGCATGGTCCCAGGGAACATCCGTGAGCTTTAGCGTAACCCGGCCGGCGACCGATGGGTGCACCACAATGTTATACCCGCCGATATCGGCCAGGAACCTGTATATGGGAACCACGTCCGCGTCCTGGAAATCAAGCGAGATGGTCTTGCCCGTATACTGCTGGCCATAAACAGCACTGGGGTCTCCCAAATAGCCTGCTATCCCGCCCTTTACCGGCTCTTCTTCGACACCGGTCTCGTCAAGGGCTTCCACATCCTCATCATAGATCTCAGGTGCCTCGGCAAAGTCCTCCGCAGGCTCCATCCCGGCCATCTCCTGGTCCTCAGGCACTTCAAGCGCCTCCACCTCTTCGCCTTCAGGGGCCTCAAGCGTCTCTACCTGTGCGCTGATTGGCACCGCCGCGGACTCTCCAGCGCCGAACATGGTCGCGCGCGCCTCTTCCACTGACACGCTTAGCTCTATGATGTTGTCCTTTGTGATCGCCAGGAACTCACCCTCATGCTCCATATCAAGCACAAGCCTTACCTTATCGTCATAGGAGCCGAACCTGATATCACGCATCGGCCTCTCAAGCTTGGAGGGCATGGGGGCCTTTATGGAAACCCCTGGCACATCGATGACTATCCTTCCGGGCAGGGTGAAAATATCAGGCTCCATTGAACCATCGCCATAGATCACAAGCTTTGTCTGGCCTCCGGTGGTCACAATTGCAAGGGCCGTTATCTCTGTTGCTGGCAAGAGTTCGATAACCTCAAGCCCCTCAGCGGTCATCGTGGAGGCGATAGGCAAAGGCCTGGCCACCTCCTCCTGCACTGCAGCGCCGCCTTCCAGCGCGTCAAGCACGAGTGTCTGCCCGTGCTTTGAGGCAATGAGCTCCAGGGGCTCGCTGAAAACTATCTCAACCCTCGTAAGCAAAACCGGGGTCTGTACCATCACAAGCCTCACCTCGGAGATGCCTTCCTTGTCAGAGGGGATGGAGCCCGCAAAATCTCCCACAGCCACACCAGGAAGCTCAACTATCGCCACATAAGGGTCAGAGGATTTCCGCACCGAATACGATGAGCTGAACTCTCCGTCCATCTGCATCTCCACCCTTCGGTCCGAGACGACCACAGAGTCCACCACTGTCATCCCGAGGTCCTGCTGGACCGCTCCAGGAGATTTTCCGAAGCAGCCGGCAACAGCCAGTACTGCCATCAATAGAAATATAAGTGCAACTCTTCTTCTCATCATTTATCATCCTCCTGGCGGAGCTTGAGGAATACCTCTTCCAGCTTCTTATTTCCCTTGTGGTCCTTGGTTTCCACCTCGACCACAACCTGGTCCGAACGAATTTCCTTGACTATCCCGTCATGCAACCCGATGTTCATGCCCTCGTGAACCGTATATGACTTGCCGTCAGGCAATACCACAAGGGCATACGCCTTGTCGCCCGCGCTAACTATTGCAATGAGATTGAGCTGGCTCACGTTGTAACTCTCAAGAGGGGTCCTTGGCCTCTCCATATCCCCCTCATCGCTCAGTTCCACCTTCTGTATGAGAGAGCGGAAGGGGTCGCGCATGCCGATGGAGCTGTAAATATATGTAGGCTCGCGGTACTTGACCAACCCGGACTCGTCACCATCCGCGCCGACCGCGGCCGCCTCCTGTTCCTGTGCCGCGCCCGGGCCCGCCCACACTAAAAGCATGAGCAGTGTGAGGAACATTATCGCTTTTTCCTGGCGCGCGCCCATCACTTTATCTTCGCCTCCGGCACGGCCACAAAGGTCACGGCCGTAAAGTTAACGCTAAGGATCACCTCGTCGCCCGTAACCGTCGGGCTTCCAAGCGAGATGCTCGTAATGTTCACTATCTGCTTCAGTTGGGTGAGGCTGCTGAAGAATACCCCGAGCTTGTGGTAGCTGCCCTTGAGCACCACCTGCACGGGGATGGAATACACTATCTTGCTCTTGTGCATCTGCTTGCGGGTGGAGGGCTTCCATGAGATGATATCGAGGTCCGCCTCTTTAGTAAGCGAGTTCACCTGCTTTAAAAGGGTGGAGATCTCGCCTTCCTTAGGCAGCGCCTCATCAAACTCACGAAGCTCCTTCTTCAGAAGTTCCGTCTGCGCCTTCAGCTTATCGAGGTTGGCCACCTTGGACTGCTTGGCCGCTATGTCCTTTTCCTGCTTGGATATGGCGTCCCCGAGTTCATTGATCGTTTTGTTCTTGGGAAGGATGACAAGGACCACGCACAGGGCCACAACAATGACCGCGGGAACCACGTTGACCGCTATCTTTACGGGCTTGGGCGGGTTCCTGAGCTTCTGCTTCAGGACCTTTGGATCAAACCCAAGATCAAGTGCCATGGCTAGCTCCCCACCACAAAGGATATATTGAAGTTAAAGACCTCAACGTCGTCGATCACGGCCTTGGTGGTCCCAAGCAGAACAACTTCCTTGAAAAGTTCCGAGCCCTTGAGGTCCTGTACGAAATCCACTATCTCGCTGTTGTTAAAGCCCATCGCGGCCAAAGAGACCTTCTCGTTCTTGATACTGAGGGTCTTCAGCCAAACGCCGTCCGTCAGCTTCATGCTCAGCTCGTCAAGTATCCGCACCGGAAGGCTCTGGCCGGCGGTCAGTTCCTCTATGACCTTCTTGCGGTCCATGAACTTCTTGTTGATCGCCTCGAAGTCCTTGACCTCCTTGATCTTCTTGTCAAGTTCAACTAGCAGCCTCTTGTTCTGAGCGCTCGTGGCCTCAAGGTCGTCTATCCTCGAGCCCATGTATGAATTGGCAAAGAACGCCAGGGCTATGAACACAAGTGTCACCACGCCGGCGGTGACCAGATACGTGGCAACCGGCTGGGTTTTCTTCTTTCGCTTGGTGGGCAGTAAGTTTATCCGTATCATCTGTCACCAAGCTTTCTTATGGCAAGCCCCATGGCCACCGTGGCTATGGGCCCCATCTCTTCCAGGTACGTAACGTCGAACTTGGCCGGTATCACTATGTTGCGGAATGGGTCGCTCATGGTGACCTCCAGGCCCACGGCCTGGGCCAGGAGCTCCAGGAACCCGGGGATCAGCGCCCCGCCGCCGGAGAGGACGACCTCGTGTATCTCCTCCATGTAGCCCGTGCTCTGGTAATACTCGATAGAGCGGGAGATCTCGGCCACTATCTCCTCCGATGCCTGCTCCAGCACCGGCTGGGCGTCCTCCGGGCCAACGCCGTCCACGGCCTCGCCCTTCTTGAGCATCTCCGCTGTCTCGTACTCAAGGCCGAACTCCTTCTGCAGGGCCTCGGTATGGAGGTTGCTCCCGATGGCGCTGTCGCGCGTAAAGACAGTAAGGCCGCCCTTCAGGATATTGAGGTTCAACGTGGACGCGCCGATGTTTACAAGGGCCACGGTGCGGTCCAGTTCGATCTCGCTGTTTATCTCGTATGCATTTCCGATGCAGAAGGCGTTTACGTCCACCACCAGGGGCTTGAGCCCGGCCTCGCGCACCACCGAGGTGTATTCGTTGATTATGTCCTTCTTGCACGCAACGAGCATAACGTCCATCTGCCCGGGCTCGTCTTCCATCGGCCCCAGGATCTGGAAGTCGATGTTCACGTCGTCGATGTCAAAGGGGATGTGCTGCTCGGCCTCGAACTTGATGGACTCGGCAAGCTCCTCCTCGCTCAGCTCGGGAAGCGATATGCGGCGGATGATGACAGAGGCGTGGCCCGCGATGCCGAGCACACAGTTCCTGCTCTTGATCTTGGCAAGCTTCACGAGCTCGCGGATGCTCTCCACAAGGCGGAGGGAGTCGATAATGGAGCCCTCCACCACAAGCTCCGGCGGCAGCTGCAGGAGGTCAAATGCCTCCAGCTCATAGGCCCCCTTCTTCTCCTTAAGTTGCACAACCTTAAGGTAGCTCGAGCCTATATCAAGCCCTATCGTATCTTTTTTACCAAAAATCATATCTATATGTAATTAACCAGAAAACAAAGGCCGTTGTCAAGCATTTTTTCCAAAAAATCCAAATAGTTCGCCTCGAAACCTCATTCATTGGTTTAAGCTTTCCCCGCTAAGGTGCAAAATACGCCCGACCTTGAGATAGCCGTCCTTTACCTCTCCCAACGCAAAGGGGGCCCCTTCATGGTCCTTAAGGAGCAGGGACTCAGCCCCGTCGGCCAGATCGTATGCCCCTGCCGGGACCGGCCTTCCGTGGCGCGCCATCTGAAAATCCGGTTCCTTGAGCAACACAACCATAAGATGAGACAGGGCCTCCTCCACCTCCACAAAACCCCTGGTCGATCTGGGCAGGTCCTCAAGCTTTACAGCGTCCTCAACCCTGTGCGCACCTATCGCTGTGCGCCTCAGAGCACTCAGGTGCGCAACCGTCCCGAGGGCGCGGCCAAGGTCGTCCGCAAGTGTGCGTACATACGTGCCTTTTGAGCAGGTGAGACGTATTGTGATGAGCGGGAACCGGTAGTCCTCAAGTGTCAGGGAGTATATGGTCACAGGGCGCTCCGGGCGCTCCACCTCGATGCCTTTGCGCGCCAGCTTGTAAAGAGGCGTGCCATCGCGCTTGAGCGCCGAGTACATGGGGGGCTGCTGCATTATCTCGCCCCTGAACCGGCCAAGGGCCTCTTCCACCTGGGCCCTTGTGGGCACTACATCCTCAACGCTCTCCACCACCTTGCCCTCAGCGTCAAAGGTGTCGGTGCGCCTGCCAAGCCTCACCGTGGCAAGGTACTCCTTTCGAAGGTCCATAAGAAACCTGCTGACCTTCGTGGCCTCCCCTGCACAGACCAGCAGAACGCCGGTGGCCATGGGGTCAAGCGTGCCTGCATGCCCGGCCTTTCTGACCCCCAGGGCGCGCTTCACCTGTGTCACTGCCTGCTGCGAGGTCAGGCCCTGTGGCTTGTCCAGAACAATGATCCGGTTCATACCATTATTTTATCACAGGGCCCGGGGGGCTGGCGATGCGGGTTCTTTTTGTTTGAGGTGCCTCTGGTGTTTAATTTTTGCAAACAGTCCGGCACGAACACTCCGGCCTGCGCGGGATCAGCGGATATGCCTGCTGCCCTTGAGTGTGTAGATGAACCGCCCGTCAACAGTAAGCGCTTCCTTCTCAAATAGCTCCGGCAGGGGCCAGAAGGGCTCTGCGTCCCTGAGGGCCTGCATCGCGGCCTTGTCAAGCTCCGGATGCCCGCTTGTGCGCACCACGCGCACGGCCCCGAGCGTGCCGTCGCGACGGACCACGAAGCTTATCTTGAGATCGCCTGATATGCCTTCCTTTATCGCGGAATAAGGGTAGTGCCAGGCGTCTTCCACCTTGCGCTTCAGGCGCCCCATGTAGCCGGAGATGACCACGTCGCCGGTGTCAAAGGTTATTCCTGTCTTCTCCTTGGCAGTCTCTGCCGGCTCCACCGCGCGCTGGGCGATTATATCGGGATCGAACAGGGCGTCCCGGCCCGGCCTCCCCACATCCCCTTCCATTGCATCAGGCCTCTCCTGTTCATCAGGAACAGGGGCCGCAGGCTCAGCCGATTCCACGGATATCCTGTCGATCGCGCTCTCGGTCCCTGTTGAAAAATCCGGCAAGGCGTCCATGGTCTCCGGAGCACGCGCAGGCACTGGGGCCGGCGGCGATGGAAGAGGCAGGGTTATAAGGCGTACAAGCACGGGTGCGGTCTGTATCGTATCCGGTGCCGCGCGATACTGTGAGGCCGCGGCGAACAGGACCACATGCATGAGCATTGAGAAAAGGACATAGCCCCAGAGGCCGGGTGCCCACCCTGCTCCAAAAGTCTCCTGAGCCACAGCCCTATCCATGCCTCTGGCCCATATGATGGCAGCGCCGGGCCTCTGGCCCGGCGTTTGGCAGAGGTGTACCCGGGAGGTCTGAGCAATGATCGCGATCGTGCATTACGCTTCTGGCTAGGCCATTCCCTTCTGGCGGCCAGCGGCATGCGCGCGCACGGTGAGCACCGGGCAGTGGGCGTTCTTCACAACGCGCATCGCAGTGCTCCCAAACAACACCCGGCCAAGGCCCTTCCGTCCGTGCGAACCTATCACTATCAGGTCCACCTTCTTCTCATCGGCAAACCATATGATGTCCTCAAACGGGGTGCCAAGCTCAAGAATGGTCTCTGTGTCCAGAGCGCTGAAGTACTTGTCCACCAGGGCCTCAAGCTCTGTGTGAGCGCCGGCCTTCATCTCCGAGTACATGGCCTCGGTGTCAAAGTGCGTGCCATAGCCCCACGCGTCCGAGGTGAGGTCGTAGAGCACGTGCATCACGTATACCTTCGCTCCATAGCGTTTTGCCAGGTCAGCCACATAAGGGGCTGCCTCATCCACCCCCACACCAAAGTCCGTTGGAAAGAGTATCTTCTTTATTTCCATCTCTCTAGACCTCCTCGGTTTTCACATTCACATGGCGCCTCTTAAATCCAGATGAACCAGCCCGGCTCAGGCCCGACCCCTGTTCTTTAATTATTCCTCTCATATACCGCACGCAGGCCAATAAGGGTGAGGTTGGGTTCCACAAGGGCCGGGGGCCTGCTCATATGGCCCTGCACCGCCAGTGCCATGCCGCCGGTGAGCACTACCTGAAACCCGACGCCCTCTGCGCGCTCCACCTCCGCAACTATTCGCTCCACCGCGCCGGCCGTGCCAAGCACCACACCGGACAATATGTTCTGTTCCGTATCCCTGCCAAGGGCGTCAAAGGTGCCAAGGAAATCCACCTCAGGCAACTTTGCAGTGCCTGAGGCAAGCGAGCTTCCCATAAGAGAGAGCCCTGGCATTATCGCCCCGCCCTTGAATACCGCCTGGTCCGGCGCGTCTGACTCGAACACAAAGCCCACTGTCGTGGCAGTACCGAAATCCACTACCGCAACCGGCGCGCCCACTGCCTCCACAGCTCCCACCGCACCTGCTATGCGGTCAGCGCCCACAGAGGCGGGAAGCGCTATGTCCAGTATAAGCCCGCTGTCTGTCTCGTGGTCAAGCACCAGGGGCGGTGTCCCCGTAAGGGCCTCTGCCGCCTCTGCCACGGCTGCGGTTGCCTCAGGCACCACGCTTGCAATGGCCGCGCTTGCGGGCCTGTCAGCCCCAATGAAATCCTTTAGCATGTCCGCGTATTCGTGAGGGAGGTGGGAGGGGGAGAGGTCGAACCTCCGCGTCCTTGCAAGGACACGCTCCCTGCCTGAGACCCCCGCGCCAAAGAGCCCGGCCTTCATGGCCGAGTTGCCTATGTCCATCACCAGAAGCATATATATATTATAGCCCTTAAAGGGCGCAGAGCATAGATGCGCGTACGCCAAAGCGTGCGGCTTTAAGCTTTGCGCGGCATGGTATGATATCCCCACCATGGATTCCATCAGGATAGCGCTTGCGCAGATAAACCCCACAGTGGGAGACGTCAGGGGCAACGCTGACCGCATTATTGCCTATGCACGAAACGCGGCTGCGCTTGGCGCTGGCATTGTCGCGTTTCCCGAGCTGGCGCTCTCGGGATACCACCCAAGGGACCTGCTCGCAAGCAGGGGGTTTCTCAACGCATGTTCCCTTGAACTGAAACGGGTATGGGAGAGCGTGCCCGAGATCACCATGCTTGTGGGCCTGCCCCTGCTTGAGAGCTCCGCCACGAACGCCGCTGCTGTCTGCTCCGGCGGGCTGATGAGGGGGGCCTTCCACAAAAAGCATATGCCAGGTCTTGGCACACTTGATGAGTCAAGGTATTTTCAAACCGCATCGGAACTCGGTCTTATTAAGTTCGCTGACAAACTGATCGGCGTGAACCTGCGCGAGGACCTCTGGTATCTAGAAGGCCCGGCCGAAAGGCAGTGCAGCGCCGGGGCCTCGCTAATTATAAATATGAGCGCCTGGCCATATGTCTCCGGCCGGTCCGGACACACAGAGCACCTGGCGTCAAGCTTTGCCTCGCGGTGCTCCACGCCTGTGGCGTTTGTGAACATGGCAGGTGCCAGCGACGAGCTGATCTTCGAGGGCGCAAGCCTTGTTGTGGGTGCTGACGGGAAAACCATCGCGCGCGCAAGGAACTTCGTGGAGGACCTGCTCGTGGTGGACGTGCCGCTTGAGACCTCTGCGGAGGCCGGGCAGATAAAGGACGATGTCCGCGTTATACAGTTGACAGAGCCTGCTAATGACAAGCCCCTGCCAACTATCCCTGAACGAGAGATACCAGAGCCGATGGCGCCTGAGCATGCCCTTTATTCCGCGCTTGCAACAGCGCTGGTCGACCTTGTGGAAAAAGGCGGGTACAAGGGCGTGATGCTCGTTATGAGCGGGGGGCTCGCATCCGACCTTGCGGCCTGCATGGCTGCTGACTCCATCGGCAGCGCCTCTGTGCATGCCCTTATCGCCGATGGCAGGTGGGCACCTTCTGCCAAAGGGTGCGCGGAGCTGCTTGGGATCAATACTGTGGAGGCCCCGTCCATGAGCGCGGGCATGCGGGAGCTTGGCGCTGCGTTGATGGATGAATCGGTAGCCCTTGGCCTGCTTCCAATATCCTCAATATCAAAGTCCGACCTTGCCTCGGGCGGGATCACTTTATATGCTGAGACAGCAGGACTGTTTGCCCCACTTAAAGACCTCTGGGGGCCTGATGTGCTGAGGCTCTCCGCGTGGCGGAACTCCATGGGTGAGGTCATCCCCAGGGAGGCGATCGAGGTGGCCTCGAAGCCAAACCCCGAGGAGGCCGCGTTGAAGGTGCTTATTGAGGACGATCTGGGGTTTGAGGAGGCCATGAAGGTAGGGGAGATCGGCCCTGCGGGGCTTGAGGAGCTTCTTGCCCGCATACAGGGGGCCGAGGCCCTGAGAAGGCAGTCTCCCCCCGGGCCGAAGGTGACGCAAAAGGCCATAGGGCTTGAGTGGGCCCTGCCGCTTGTCGCGAGATTCATGCCCAATCTCTAGATGTCCCCCCCTCTCTCTGTTACTCAGGTTATCCTTTTGGAAGTGTCTGGTTGGAGGTTTCTGAGAGCATGCTAAAACTCGTAATTGATACCAACGTGCTTGTTGCCTCGCTCTTTGGGGGAAACGCTGGCAGGCTTGTGGAGGCCTGGCGGGGCCACGGGCCCTTCTATCCGGAGAGAATAATATTTCTCTGCGTCACCCCTGCCGTGCTCAGGGAGTATGAGAATATCCTTACAAGGTTCTCCTTCAGAGGTGAAAAGTTGAAAAACCTTCTTAATGATATTCGTGATGGCAAAAATATTTTGTTGGATGAAAACCCGCCTGATGGGCGGTGGGTTAAAGACGACCCTGAAGACGACAAGTTCATCGCATGCGCTCTGGCGCATGGGGCGGAGATAATCGTCTCAAGCGATATACATTTAAAAGAGGCCGCGCCCGGGGCAGGTTTAACCGTATGCGGCTCTGGCAAGGCGCTTGAGAGGGCCGGGACGAAAGCTGGATAGAGAAAATGAAAAGCCCCGGCAAATTTGGGAAGGTGCCGGGGCCTTTCGGGGTGTGTGGGAGATGCTATTTATATTTCCGTGGTTAATACTCCTGCTGTTTCCAGTTCCGTTTTGACCTCTGCCGGATCGGCCTTTACCTGAGCTTCCTCAAGCAGATAGAGGCAGAGTTCTCCGCTTTCGTCATAATCAAAGGCAAGGGGCTCGCGCACGAACAGCGAGGCATCCCCTGCCAGTTCTTCAAGCATTGCGGAAAGCCCTTGGCGGGAGTTGTCCTTGAGGTCGTAGAGTTCGAGGAGATCGACTATCTCCTCCACCTCGCCGGTACAGAAGGACTCAAGCACCGCCCTGCCATTGCACATTCGGCCCCGCTCCCTGGCAAGAGCGATCTGATGCTTGAGCCTCATGACGCAAAGACCGTATAGCTTGAAATCCTGATAATCCATACCAATAACCTCCTTGAAATTTCCCACTTTGCCCTTAGACGTTCTTATTAAAGCATAAGTGGGGCTTATAGGTCAAGGGTTTTTTGTTCTCGGGAAAATGGCACAAAAAAGGGCCATCCCGGTTGCTGGGATGGCCCTTAAGGGTTGCTGAAATTGTTGACTTTGCTGTCAGCCCTAGATGGGTGACGGCACGTCCGAGCCGTGGCAGCCAGTGCAGTTGTTCTGCGTAGTGATGCCGACGGCGGACTGCTTGTTGGTATAGGAGGGCTTGTACTTGCCGTCTGCCCAGTCGTTGAGCATTGTAGCGATCTTGTATGAAACACTTGCGGTAAGGCGCGCGCAACGGTCCCTGCGCTCGGCTGAGCCAAGGGACTTGCCCTCTGCCTTCATCCACTTGCCAACGGAGATATGACAGAGCGGGGAGCCGCTCACTGTTTTGCTCTTGAACCTGGCCCTTGGCTTTTTGGGCTTGAACACCGGCTGCATGGTCTCAGAGTACCACTGCATGAGGTCGTTTATCATGGGCTTGCCATCGTGGCCCGCGGCAAGGGATATTGCAACGCTTCCGCCAAGCAGGCACCCGCAGAGCGTGCCCCAGCCCTCCACGCCGCCCTCGCCGAACTTCAGCGCCATCAGGGGAAAGCTGTTCCATGGCCCGCCAACCAGTTCGCGCTGGGGAACGATGATGCCGCTTGCAGCGCCATAGCTGCAGAAGTTCCTGTACCAGTTGTTATAGGCGACCATTGCTGCCTTGTCGGGGTCTATCTTCGCGTACTTCCATGGGTATATGGCCCCCCCGGCCTGCTTGGAAGCCTCTGCCATGCCCACAAGCGTGGTACCCCCGGCTGCCGCAAAGGCTCCACCAGCTGCGATGGCGCCTGCGCCCCTTAGAAGGTCCCTCCTGCTGATACTTCCCTGGTCCTTTGTAGTGCCCTTTTGTTCCATCATCCCTCCTCCTTAGTTATTGCGCAATCCCGGCCCGCCATGCACGGCCAATTATATGAGACAGCCTGCACATGGATATGACAACGGAATATGCGCTGGTTGATATATAAAGGTACTTGAGCCCTGCCCCTCCCTAAATCTGTAGATTTATAGTATCTAATAAAAGAAACTATAGCAAGGAAAATCTTTTGGGGCCAGTCTCACGGAGACTTCTATTTATTCCGGTGGGCAATAGGAACGTTTCAGGGGAGAAATGCTGCGCTACTTCTCCTGAAAACGATTGAAGCTGTGCGCTCCAGTTAATACGAGCCAGTGGCTCCCAGCCACGGGCTGGATTTAATAGGTCGAGTCGACCCGGTCTCACGGAGACTTCTATTTATTCCTGTGGGCAATACGTTCCAAGGGAGAGATGCTACGTTGCTTTTCTTGGAGACGCTGGAAGCTGTGCGCTCCAGTTAATACGAGCCCGTGGCTCGCCTCCAGTTTAAAGGGGGCCTTTTTATACACTCATAAAAAAATATTGCTTCTGTTCCAGAGACCCTGTGATATAATTTTTCTGTGATATAATTGCTTATATATGGAGTTTAGTTCTTCCAAGCAATTGCAAATGGATCCCTGTGTTTTAAACGCATGATCTATATCAGTGAGAAAGAAAAGTGAATTGACTATAGTTGACAAAACAAAGATGGAGGAGTTGCATGCTGAAGGACCTTAAGATCAAGGTAAAGCTGTTTCTGGGCTTTGGTGTTGTCTCGCTTTTGCTTGTTGCCGTGGGCGGCATGCAGTTCTTCACCATCAACAGCATGCGCGGCCAGACAGAGGACATCGTCCACGCATCCACTTACCTCAAGGCCGTGATGGAGATGAAATTCGCTGTGGTCGGCAACCTTGAGGCGGTCAAGGACATGATCGTGGCAAGCGACCCCGAGACCATCGAGGCCGCAAACTCCCGCGCAAAGGTTCTGTACCGCCAGTTCGATTTCTACGCCAACGCGCTCTTAAGCGGTTCGGACAAGAACGGCTACACTATCTACGCCACTGACAACGAGCAGATGCGCGCGCAGGTCGCAAAATCCCGTGAGTTCTACAAGACAACGCTTGCGCCCAGGGTGGAGAAGGTCCATGCAATGAAACTCGAAAGCGCTGACGGAAACATCCTTTCGCTGGCCATAGCCCTGGACGGCTTTGAGAAGATAAAGGCTGAGATGAATATGTCCTCAAAGGCCCTGCTTGAGGGGCTTGAGAAGATAGAGCGCCTTGTGAAGGACGAGATCATGGCCGCGGAGCGGAAAAGCCTGGACAAGGCTGACAATACAGGGGCCAACGCGGCAGCGGGTGTGCTGTTTTCGCTCCTTATAGCTGCTGGCATCGCTTTCATTATAAACAGGGACTTCACCCGCCCGCTCACGAAGTGCGTTGAGTTTGCACGCGCCATCGCGGACGGGGACCTTACTCAAAGGCTCGACATCGACCGCAAGGACGAGGTGGGCATGCTCTCGGAAATGCTTAACCTGATGGCCGAGAACCTCAAGGAGATAGTGGAGGGCCTTGCGCACTCCACCGACGTGCTTGCCTCAAGCTCCGAGGAACTTGCGGCCACCATAAAGGAACTTGTAAGCGGCTCCTCCATGCAGGCCAGGCAGACCGAACAGTCCGCAACGAGCATGACCGAGATGGCCCAGACCATCATGGAGGTGGCCAGGAACGCCGGGGACGTGGCCACCACTGCCGAGGACACGAAAAGGACCGCCGAGGAGGGCAGCGCAAAGGTCACGCAGACCGTGGAGGGCATCCGGCATATCGCGGAAACCGTGCACAGGGCATCTGAGACCATAGAGCAGCTCGGCGGATCAAGCCAGGAGATAGGCGACATCATCAATACCATAAAAGAGATAGCTGACCAGACCAACCTGCTGGCCCTGAACGCAGCCATCGAGGC
Organism: Nitrospirota bacterium; assembly: GCA_030638335.1. Taxonomy (GTDB): domain Bacteria; phylum Nitrospirota; class Thermodesulfovibrionia; order Thermodesulfovibrionales; family JdFR-86; genus DAOWET01. Next base: position 14,351 of record DAOWET010000283.1, on the reverse strand, counting down.
CGCGCGCGCCGGGGACCAGGGCAGGGGGTTCGCTGTTGTGGCGGACGAGGTCAGAAAGCTCGCGGAGCGTACCACAAAGGCCACCGGAGAGATAGCGGCCATGATCACGCATATCCAGAACAACGCCTCTGACTCCGTAAGTAGCATGAAAAGCGGAAAGGAAGAGGTGGACCAGGGCATCACTCTTGCGGAAGAGGCCATGGTATCGCTTAACCATATAGTAGAGGCCGCCAACCAGAGCGCGGACATGGTGCGAAGAATTGCCGCGGCTACCGAGCAGCAGTCCTCCGCCGTGGAGGAGGTCTCGGTGACCATAGACGAGATAGCAAGCGTGACACAGCACTCAAAGCGGTCCACAGAGCAGTTGGAGCAGAGCGTGGAGCACCTTACGAAGATAGCCGTCGAGACCAACTCCCTGGTGCAGTGGTTCAGGCTCTAGGGCTGAATCGCTTTCCGCGCTGGAAACATTTCTCTGAAATATTCTGTTTATATCCTTGCCAAATGCCTTGTCTCCTGCTATTATGAGACTCATATGGCCCGTTCAGGGCGTATTTATTTCGAGGGGAGGTATCTTTAATGAGAAAGACAATCGTACTTTGTATCGTGCTCGCATTCGCACTGGCGGCAGGCGGATGCGCTCCAAAATTCACCCTCAACAAGCCACAGTATGAGAACATCAAGAAAGTTGCCGTGGTCGAGTACACGGTGCCAAGCAAGATCGAGTTCAGGGATGACCCCCAAAAGGCCGGCGGCAAGATAACCCTGGCTGACGTGGCCAAGGCCGCTCTGAAGATGCTCAGTGGAGACGGCACAAAGGCCTCCACCGAGGCGCACAAGAGCTTTATCGAGACCCTTAACCAGCAGGGGCTCTCATTCGTGGCCATCTCCCCGGAGGAGATGTATGGCAACCCCGACTTCACTGCGCTGCATAAACCGGCAGCCGTGGCAATGCCTGAAAGCGACAGCTCGATGATGGGCAAGTTCGGCTCCATGATCAAGCAGCAGATGTCAGCCGATCCGGGCAAATCCCCTAAAATGCTGAACAGCTACGGGCTGGCCGTAAACTGGGCAAGCGGCACCGCTCTAAACGGCAAGGGCGTGGAGACCAAGTATCTCCTGGACTCCATCAAGGCCCTGGGCGTTGACGCTGTCATCGTTGTAAACGACCCGGGTTTCTCCTTCAGCTGCGAGTTCTGTGTGGCCGGCACAGGGGCGGCATCCACAGGGAGCGCCTACATAGTGGCGATGGTGGGGCGCAACGGGGAGGTCATACTTGAGATCAAGGAATGGTTCCTCACCACTGACGAGCAGGCAGCCCTTGTGGCCGGGGTCGTCAACCCCCTTGAGCAGAACGACCTCTACAGGGAGCACGGAAGGAAGACCGCCATAGTGTTCGCGAAATTCCTGAAGGAAGCGCTCGCAGGCAAGAGGTAGCCCGAAGCAATCATAAATAAATGGCTTGACCCAAGGCCCCGCTGGAACCATAGTGTTCCGGCGGGGCCTTGTATATGACTCCGCAAAATACGGAAGCTATCAGACGCGGGCACACAAATGGAGCCGCCCTCTGGCCTGTCTCCACTGGCGACCCGGTTACCAAGACCTGACGTGGTCAACGTGGTCGTCCTTTGCCAGGTACGGCTCCATTGCCTGAAGCTTAAACAAAGTTTAAACGGAATGTCCCAGGCGGGCGCTTTTGAGCATCTTACAATTTTGCGCTTCGGCAGACGCTTAAGGCAGATCCCCCTTCTCTCTGGACCCGCACACCACGCCCGACACCCGCGTCCCTGCTCACGTAACTTGTCCTCTAAAGCAACCCGTCCGGAACATCCGCAAGCCTTGTATCCCCTCTATACATATTGTAGTCCTGTTGGGCAGGTATTGTAAGGGGGTGTCAGGCGGAGTTTGATACAATATGTTATGGACGATCTTGATGCGGCAGTTGCTGAGGAGGACAAGAGGGCCCGGGTGCTGCGGTTCCTCACGGACCTGACTAGTCAGAGGCTTGCGGTGGAGCGCATGAGCCTCAAGGAAGCGCGGGAGGCCGTGGCAGGGCTCAGGCAGACCGCGCTCAGGCTCTTCCCTGGCAAGGGGGATGTCTTTGACCTTGTTATCGCCCCCAGGATGGAGCGCGTGATAAGGGAGAGGTGGGGAAGCAATTGAACCTGGGGTGCTCACACACCTTGCCACAGACATACCTAATATGAAGAGGGCCTTCAGCTAGCCGGGGCCACGGGCCCCTTTTGACCGGCGGCAGCCGCCTCAGACGTACTCAGCAAATGTATCGTAGCATCTCATCTTTAAAGTGCTCTTGTTTATCCTTTAAAGGAAACACCTCTACCGCGCCATGAGCCTTGAGCCGCTTGCAGTATGCATGCATATGGGGCCTGTGGCCCCTTGCAGCTTTCTCATAAACGCGGACGTTTTTGCTGTTTCGCAAAGGAATATGCCGGATTTTGATTTTTATTCAGTCACTTAAGACTTGGCACGGAAAATGCTTTTCTAAAGGCAGAAGACGAAAAAAAGGAGGAAAAGACGATGAAAGCACTCACTGAGAAAAACAAAGGCAGGATGGCCTCGCACATAGCAATAGCAGGATGCGGCGCGGCCCTCACAGTATTCGCCATATACGGACTTCTGAACGCATCGCTCATCGGCGGGCTCGTGGGCCTCAATATAACCGGCGCAATAATGGGATACCCGGTTGAGTCCACCCTGGTGGCAAAGGTCATCGTCTCGCTTAGCATGCTGGCGGGCGTGACGGTCGCAGCGCTTACCTTTGCAATTGCCGGAACAACCCTTGGATGGGTCGCGGGAAAGACCGCTGAGATCGCAACTCACCCTGGCAGAAGCGCCCACTGGGTGCACGACCATCTGCCTCATGCCCATGTAAGGCACTAAACAGGAACATATGGTTATGGTTTTTATGGATAGGCAAAAACATAATACGAAAGGAGTACACAAAATGAAACACGGAGAAATGGCAAACAAAGGCTTATACGCAGGCACAGGAGTTGGGCTGGTACTTTTCCTTCTGGTTGGAATGTTCCCGGGCTCACTGATCGGCGGGGCCGCAGGCCTCTACATCTCGAACCTGATCATGGGGGGCGTTGTTGACATATCCATCCTGCCCAGGATAATAACCGCACTGTCCATGGTGGCAGGCGTGATCTGCTCAGCGGCCTTCTTTGTGGTCGGCTCATCTTTGGCAGGCTGGGCAGCGGGCACCGCACTTGAGATCGTGACCAGCGAGAGCACCGAGCTTGAGGAAGCAAAGCAGACTTCTACCAACTAATAAATTCAGTACAACAAAAAAGGCCGCCCTCGGATCGAGTCTATCGACCTACACCGGGCGGCCTTTTTTGTTTCAGACGGCCTACGACAGGCGGCCTTGTTGGAAAAATCTAATTGGAGAAACCTGAAAGGCAAACATCCTTTTATTTTTTCTTTCGCATGATGACCCTGTAGCCCTCGCCCTGCTCTTTGGTCATGTCCACTCGCACTGTCTTGCCCCCGTACTCGTGGACCTTGTCATGCGCCTCGACTATCACAACGCTCACGCCTTCCGGGACTTTCAGGTCATAGAGCTCGCGAGTGAAGGGCTGTTCGTTCACATGTGGATGGGCAAGCACCCTGCGGCCAAGCTCTTTGCCGTCCACTGTAGTCACCCGCCACCAGTTGGCATAGTGTTCCCAACCGGTGTCAGCGTGCTTTACAGTGACGTCAAGGTTGAACGTGCCGTCCATACTCTCGCTCATAACCACGTTTATCACGTCCGCCTCACCCGAGAACGCGAATGAAGATAAACCAAGAAGAAGAACAGTACAGAGAATCAGTATTTTATTTATCATTCAATCACCCCCGGTAATAATTTTAGTTGATGATAAATAATTATAGAAAATATCAGTCTGTAGAGCTATCTTTTTTGCGCTTGTCTAAATCATTCAAGAACTTTTAAATGGTCTTCTTGTCAACCTTAATACCCTCAATCGCGCTTGAAGCGGGCGATTGGAGGCTCCATAGAAAGAAAAACAATATCAGCCGGGCAAGGCATGCTCATATTCTGGTAAAATTGCTTATCACCTGATGAAAGGACACTGAATTGGTAGAGATAAAACCATTTACGACCACAGGCATCGGAACCCTGCCGCACCGCTCGGCACTGGAAGCTGTGGAGCTGGCAATGCAGAGCGTGGACATCCCCTTCTGGCCACAGCTGCCCGCCCTGGGATTCCAGGAGCAGATGATACCCCAGTACTCCGAGGGCATGCCCGGGGTGCGCATGGACATGGAGAAGGAACGCATCTGGGTGGAGCGCGACGAGGAGGAGATAGCCAGGTTCTACGAGACATGCGCGGAGCTTCCTTCAATCGCTGTAAGCCATGACTTTGCCCACGGAATGCATGCCTTCACCAGCCGCATCAAGGGCAAGCGTTTTCCGATGCTCAAGGGACACGTCACAGGCCCCCTGACCTTCACGCTGGGGCTCAAGGATTCGGCTGACAGGCCCATATTCTTTGACGAGGAGCTGAGAGAGCTTGCGCTCATGCTGCTAAAGGGCAAGGCCCGGTGGCAGGTACAGCAGCTCAGGCAGTTCGCGGACGAGGTGATAGTGTTCATCGACGAGCCCATACTCTCGGCCATCGGCACAAGCGCGTACCTCGGGGTGAGCCAGGAGGAGACAGTAAGACTGCTTGATGACATCTCGGAGGCCATCACGCACGCCGGGGGCATACCGGGCATCCACTGCTGCGGCCGGGCGGATTGGCCGCTGGTGATGGGCACATCGATACGCATTCTGAACTTCGATGTGTACGGCTACGGCGAGACACTTGCCATATACCCGGAGGAGACCACGGATTTCCTTGAGCGCGGAGGGATCATCGCCTGGGGCATCGTGCCCACACTGGGAGAAGAGATAGAGCACGAGGACGAGACGAGCCTGCTTAGGCTCTTTGACGAGCGCAGGCAGCATCTTGGGAAGGTGATACCCGAGGAGTTGCTGATGAGCAACATCATGCTCACGCCATCCTGCGGCACAGGCTCTCGTACAGTCGAGGAGACCATGAAGATATTCCAGCTGCTGATGCGCCTGAAGGAGGAGCTTGCCTGATGGGCCCCAGGGCTTCAAAGGGCATGTTCATCTCCTTTGAGGGCGGGGAGGGCGCGGGCAAGTCCACGCACGTGCGGATGGCGGCCGAGGCGCTTGAGGCCGAAGGGCATGAGGTTATTATGACGGCCGAGCCCGGGGGCACTCCCATAAGCCAGTGCATACGCGGTGTTCTGCTGGACACGGCGCATCAGGCCATGGAGCCTGTTACCGAGCTGCTGCTTTATGCCGCGGCCCGGAGGCAGCACCTGCAGGAGCTTATACTGCCAGCGCTTGAGGAGGGGAAGGTCGTTATCACGGACCGGTTCTCTGACTCCACCGCCGCGTACCAGGGCACCGGGCGGGGACTGGACATGCGGCTCATTGAGGAGCTTGACCGCATAGTTACCGGAGGGATCAAGCCGGAGCTCACCGTACTGCTGGATATGGACGTGGAGCTGGGGCTTGAGCGCAACCGTGGCGCGGGCAAGCAGGACCGGCTGGAGATGGAGCAGGTGGAGTTCCACAAGCGCGTGCGCGAGGGTTTTTTAGCTATCGCAAAGGCGGAACCGGAACGCGTCAAGCTCGTTGACGCAAGCGGGAGCAAGCAGGAGGTGCCGACCCTGGTGATGGAGGCCATGCGCGAGGCGCTAACCCGCAAATAAAAACGGGGTCGCGGCTTTCCATTGCCCACGACCCCGCCCCGGTTCAATTCTTAGTAAAACAATATCATGTTCAAGGTGCTGCAGATGCTAGGCGCGTGGCACGAAGCTGTACTTTAGCTACTGCGAGTGCCGCGCAACACCGCAGATGCGGTGCATTGGACATGATACCTAGAACTTCATGCCAAGCAGGCTTGTGTAGTAGAACGTTCCCTTGCTTTCGGTCTCCACCACGTAGAGGGCCGGAACTCCGGCGTGCATCTTGCCGTCTTCCACCTCCACAAAGCTCCCCACATCGGTAAGCCCAAGAAGAAAGCCCGCGATGAGGCCCACGCCTACGCCGGTGCCGAGCTTCTTGCCTGCATCGTCCTGGTCAAGCAGATACCAGGCCCCGCCAAGCATGCCGCCGATGATACCACCGTAGATCGTGTTCTCCATTACCACCTCGCCAGAGGCAGCAAACGCCACGCCATTGAAAGCGAGAAGAATTATTACCATGATTACAAGCGTTTTCTTTATCATCAACCCCTCCTCACAATTTGTTTATCCTGTTCCGTCTACATTATTGTATGTGAGGGGGGCTTGTCAAGGGGTCAAACCACAATACCTTGTGTTTATCCATATGGCAAGCACTCCCATATTGGGTTTTTGGAGGGGGGATCACACGCCAATCATGCTGCCCCGCAGCAGGCCCAACCTCTGGAGGGCCTCAAGCACCCGCCTGTACATGCGCGAGTCGGCCTGGCGCATCCGCTCAAGCAGAGGCTCACAGAAGTACCAGGTACACCGGTAGGGGCGCTGCCAACGCACAAGCACGCATCCGCGCTCTCCAAGATATCGGCAGGGCTTTTTGTCATCAAAGAGCGGGGGCTCCACGGGAATCGCATCACTGTCCAGAAGCCTTATGAACTCAAGGTCAGCCTGCTCGTGTGTGCCATGACGGTCTATGCAGCAGACCTGTTTACAGCCCGGGCATAGACTGGAAGTGTAGCTCTCGATCATGGGGCTCAGGGCTTCGTAAGCCTCCCTGATCTCATGGGCAAGGCGCCTCTGGCTCATCTCGGCCCCGGAAGCGATACCCTGCACGCGCCCTCACGCAATACCCTTGGCACTTGGCCTGTAAGGTCAACTATCGTCGAGGCCAGCTCGCCTGGGGTGGCCCCGCTGTCAAGCAAAAGGTCAATGCCTTCAGGGAAGTATTCCGATACCATTCGTGCCGTGCTCGCGGGGGCTTGGCCCGAGGGGTTGGCGCTTGTTGCAGTGATAGCGAACCCGCACTTGCGCGCAAGCTCCAGGGCCATGGACTCGCCAGGCACACGCACTGCCACGGTGCCGCCAGGTGCTATATAAGACGCTATGTATGGAGACAACCCCGGAAGCGCTTCAAGCACAAGCGTAAGGGGTCCCGGCCAATGCTGCCTGATCAGTTCGTGCGCAGCACCCGGAAGCGGCCCGGCAATATCTTTCAATTGTTCTTTGTCAGCGATGATCAAAGAGAAGGGTTTGCCCTCGGGGCGGCCCTTAAGCTCAAAGAGGCTCCGAAGGGCCTGCTCGTTATCGTATTTCACGCCTAACCCATAGAAGGTCTCGGTGGGATAGGCGACAATGCCTCCCTCTTTGAGCACACGCACGGCCTCCATTAGAGAGTTGGCATCCTGCGCGCCCAAAGCTCGAAGTATGTCCACTGCTACCTGCCCCCGCCGCGCGCAAACAGCATCGCGCCCAGCTCAAGGCCGAGCCTTCCTGAGACCACTTCGCATTTGGACTGGAGCAGGAAGTATATCCTCCGATCCTCGTGCATCAGGGTCTCGAAGTTGGCCTGGCCCTTGCTTATGATAAGCTGGCCTTCCCTCCCGAAGTGTTCGCGGAAACTCCGCGAGGTCTGCTCAAGGATAGTGCCCACATGGTCAGAACCGTTATCAATAACCCGGCAGATATCATCAAGGCCCGCGCTTGTGGCGTCCTCGGCCGTGCAGTCGTTTATCACAGGGCCGGCCTTCACTGCCACGGTCACCTGCTTGCCAAGCGCAAGAAGTTCCTCTATAAGTAAACGGTCAAATACGACCTCGCCCGCGTTATCAAGGAGATATAGCACCTTGTCCACACCCTTAAGCTCCTTGATGAACTCCCCGGAGTCGTCCACTGCCACCGGTTCGCCCACAGCCCGCTCCACCGTGCCCCTGATGTCCACGGAACTGTATATGCCAAAATCGATCACGTTGCCGGCTATGGCGAGCCTCGCGGCCATGACAAGTGGCTCGGGGCTCAACGCAACCATCTCTTTGAGTTCGGGGTACATCTTAAGCGCTATCTTGTTGTATCGTGCCTTCACCCCGCGGAACGGGTCCAGCTTGAGCAGGCGGCGGATGCGCCTGTGCATGGGGCTTGTGATGTGCGCTGGTGTCTTTTTGGACGGGTCCGCCTGCCCTATCGCCCTTAGTACGCTGAGCATGACGCGATGCATGGTATCCCGGTCAACACCCGCCATCTCCATCGCGATATTTGCCTGTCGCAAAAAACACGGATAGCACTCAGGTGCCACACCCATCTGTATGTCCTTAAAGCGGTTTTTCATGGCTTCTCAAATATCATATCAAATGAAGCTTCGGGACTAAAAGCCCCATATGTGCCTATTAAGTAATATCATGTGACATATTCCTTATGTTTTTGTTATTCTTTTTGTTATGTTTTCTGTTTGAGGGACATGCACGGGGGAGGGCACTTCCTGTTTGAAACTATGGTGTTTGGTTCCGGGGGAGTAATATGTCTGAAAGAGGCGAGCACAGTATTCGCATCAAGATCGTATTCACCCTGCTTGTGCTTTTCCTGGTCTTTGCAGGGTTTTTTACTTTATTGTTCTTAAAAGCCCTCGGGGCCGGGTCCGCGGAGGCCCTCCGCGCCATATATGTTACAGGCCTTCTTGCAGGGTCTGTTGCCGCGGTGGTTCTGGCCCTGGTGCTCTCACGCACCATCACCACCCCCCTTGGCAGGCTCGAACAACAGGTGCTTAATCTTTCCGAGGGCGACCTCACGGCAAGACACGGCAAGCTCAGCAATGACGAGATCGGGCGGCTTGGCGAGGATCTCGACGATTTCGCCCGTAACCTTGGCGATAACTTTGACCAGACCATCCGCGCCGTGACCAGCGTGATAAAGAAAGTGGACGAACTCCGGCACAATGCGGCCGAGAACAACCAGGGCTCATCAGAGCAGGCAAAACAGGCCGAAACCATCGCCATCAACGCTGAGCAGTTGAGCCAGACCATATCTGAGATAGCCGGAAAGACGTCTTCCGCTGCCGTGAGCTCTCTTGAGAGCATGGAGGTGGCTGACGGCGGAAAATTCGTGTCCAACCTTGCGGTGGAGGCAGTTGACAGTTATTCGTCCTCCATCCTGGAGCTTAAGTACATGATAGACGACCTCAACATAAAGGTCACCGAGATAAGCGATATAATCACGGTCATACACGGTATAGCTGACCAGACGAACCTGCTTGCCCTGAACGCCGCCATAGAGGCGGCGCGCGCCGGAGAGCAGGGCAGGGGTTTTGCAGTGGTCGCCGATGAGGTAAGGAAACTGGCCGAGCGCACCATCAAGGCCACTGCCGCCATATCCGAGAAGATCACAGCCGTGCAGGAGGGCTCTGACGAGACACGCCAGCACATGGACGATTCCTCCAAACTTGTTCAGAAGGCCAACACCTCCATGAAGAACGTCAAGGACTCTTTCAACTCCATAGTGGAGTCCACTACAAAGGCCAATGAACTTTTCTCCCAGATCTCTGTTGCCGTGGAGCAGCAGGCATCGGCCACAAGGCAGATATCCGAAACCATAGGGGAGACATCAAGCATATCAAGCACCATCCACGCCAAGAGCGCCACGGTGCTTACAGAGGTGGACGGGGTCACCAACATCGTGGACACGATACGCACTGCCATCGCCAAATACAAGACCCCCGGAAGGAAGGAGATGGTGCTTGAGCTCTCAAAGGGCGACCACCGCCTCTGGGTCAACCGCGTTGCAGCGCACTTGAACGGACAGGCCCGCCTGGAGGCGGACAAGCTCAACGACCACACCAAATGCCGCCTTGGCAAATGGTACTACGGCGAGGGCATGGAGGCCTGCGGGACCAGCGATGCCTTTGTAAAGCTTGAAGACCCGCATAAGCGCGTGCATCAGATCGGCAAGGAGATCATCCAGGCCTACGACAGGGGCGAGCACGAGCGCGCAAACGGGATGTTTCTTGAGATGGAAGAGGTCTCAAAGAATATCATCGTGCTTATCGATAACCTCGAAGGAAACTGTGGAGGGGGTCACTGACCCCTTTTAAGCTGGAGCGAGCCACGGGCTCGTTTTAACTGGAGGCCGTCAGCCCCGACCGTTTTCAGAAGATGTACTGACCCCTTTTAAACTGGAGCGTCCAGCTTCGGTCGTTTCAGAAGATGTAACGAAGAATCCCTATTTAAGCCTTTAATTGCCAGATCGGCTTTTTGTATTTAGTCTGATCACTTTATGAGGCTGCTTATGCGCTCCATTTATGGAGGGGGTCACGGGGCCATGGGCCCCCTTCAACTGGTGGCTTTCGCCCCGACCGAGCCACGGGCTCGTTTATACTGGAGGCCGTCAGCCCCGACCGTTTTCAGAAGATGTAACGAGAGCATCTCGTCTTTAAAGCGTTTCTGTTTATCCTTCAAAGGAATCATTACGGGTCGACTCGACCTATTAAGGCCAGCCCGTGGCTGGTCCGTGAGACCGGGTTGTCGCGACCTGCTTAAGGCCAGCCCGTGGCTGGCCGGTCCTTGCCTGCTACTTTGACAAATCCTCTGCTTTGTCCTTTACATCCTCGGTTGCGCGCTTGATGCTCTTGTCCATATTCTTTATGGCCGCGTTCATCGCGTCCTTGGCATCCTCGGCCTTCCTCTGTGGGTCCATGATCACCTTGTCAACCGCTTTTGTGCCCTTCTCCGAGGCCTCCTCGAGCTTCGAGCATCCAACTGCCATCAGCAGTGCCGCGCACCCTGCCAGCATGAATATCCTTTTCAGCATCTTATCCCTGCCCTTCCTTTATTTACTGGTTTCTCTCCCTGAAATCCTTTGTAGCGTCGGATACGCTCTTCTCGAACCTCTCTGAAGTCTTCTTCAGGTCGTCGCCGACCCTCTTGCCAGCTCCCTTCGTGGACTCGCACCCTGAGAGTAACAGCCCTGCGGCAAATACTGCGGTAATAATAATGAACGAAAACCTTTTCATATAAACATCCTCCATTATGTTTTATGGCCTTTCGGCCTCACCTCTGGATTCACCCCTTGCTCTCAATAGCGCAATCGTACCGCCTGCATCGTGTGGGGCGCCTCTCCCATACACTGCAACTCATTGTATCGCGCAGAAGGTGCGGGCAGTACCCGTCCGGGTCGCGCGCTATGAAATAGGGCCGCTGGGTGTTATGAAGAATACGCCCGTCTGCGACCTCCTGCTTTGTAAGCGCAAAATGCATTGTGCAACACACTGCCCGGCACTTACTCAACCTTGCGCTGCAATCCACGTCCGCATCCGGTTCTCCCGGCTCCTCCACCCCATACGCGGCTCCCATGCCAAGCTCCACCATCGCGCGCACAGCCGACTGGAGCCGCTGCCTCTCCTCCTCAGAAAGTTCATCCTCATCCAGAACCCGTTCATCCATAATAATATTATACCGAACAATTACGCCAAGGGGATGCCACGCCCTGAGTTAAACAGGCAGAGGCAAGCCACACACAGGAGCATCCGGGAAATCAGTAAATATTCTGTCAGCTTGTAAATATAAATTCATGTTGCTTTCTGCTCCTTTTCTGGCATAACATAAATGTAACAGGCCTGATGCATTACCTGATGAATTAATTGAAACAGGAATAACAACGAATGCACAAAATCATACTTAAAATAGCGCAGCTCAGTGACTGGACACTGGTTCTGCTGACTGTCTTTCTGGCGGAAATACTGACTCTTACATTCAGCAGCATACAAAGTCTGCTGTTGTGGGGCCATATCCCAAAACACATTGTTTTTATGGGGGCTGTTGACGCTTTTTTAGTCGCCTTGCCCCTTTCTTACGCGATGATACTGATCGTCAGGTTCTCTGCCCGGACCCATCTGGAGAAGGAAGTCCTCGAAACAGAGGTGGGCGAGCGGATACGTGTGGAGGAGGGCCTCCAGCATTCGATCAGGCAGCTTCAGCTTGTCACTGACAAGGTGTCAGACGTCTTCTGGACCATGGACCGCTCAGGCGCGTTAATATACGTAAGCCCTTCCGTTCAGCGCATGTTCGGATATACTCCGGAGGAGGCAGACGGGAAGACTCTGGGCGAATTACTCAGGCCCGAGTCATTGGAAATTGCATTGCGCGCCTTTAAGGAGCGGCTCCGGAGAGAAGAGACCGGGGACCCTGATAATTCAGAGCATCGGTACGAACTGATGGCTCGCAGAAAGGACGGCTCCACCTTCTGGGCCGAGGTCACCTCTTCTCCCATGAGGGACAGCGAGGGACGGCTCACAGGCTTTCTCGGGATTACCCGCAACATTCATGAGCGAAAGCTTGCCGAGGAACAACTCAAAAACAGCGAGGAGCAACTCCGGGCCTCTCTCGGGCAAAAGAATATACTCCTTCATGAAGTCCACCACCGCGTAAAGAATAACCTTGCCATTATCTCGGCGCTGCTTTCCCTGCAGGTCAGGCAAACTGGCGACCAGAAGCTCAAGGAACTCTGCACAGAGAGCCAAAGCCGCATCCACGCAATGGCTTATGTACACGAGCAGCTCTACATGCAAGACGACATGGAGACGGTCAACTTCGAATCCTATGCAGAAGGGCTGGCATATTATCTTCGGCACACATACAGACTTAGCGAAAATGATGTAAGTCTCTCAACAGACATAGAGTCCATCACGCTTGGCCTTAACATCCTTATACCCTGCGGGCTCATCCTGAACGAGTTGATCACGAACTCCCTGAAACATGCGCTCACGGACACCGGAGGCCTGCGAATAAGCATTGCACTCCACCAGAGCGGAGACGGCCTCGTCAACCTTATTATGGGTGACAACGGGCCTGGCCTGCCCGAGGGCCTGGACCCTTTTTCGGAGAACAAAGGCCTCGGAATGAATATCGTCAACCAGCTGGTGGGCCAGCTTGAAGGGGATATGAAAGTCAGGAACAACGAGGGAGCCGAGTTTTCGATCACCTTCCCCTTGAAGGAAACGCATACCCGGATATCCAGATTGAGTTGACCGCCTGTGCATCCCTGAGCTTCAGGTGGAGACATCCGTGGTGCTTTCGCTTGATCTAAAGGGGTAAATATATACACGCACATAATCTTACAGGGAATAAAGCTATCTTACTTTGTATGTAGCTCTCTTAATATATACGAATAAGGCACCCTTAGTTTCTGCACAGCAACACGCTTCTTTATTTGTCTTATTGATACAATGGTCAGATGGTTGCATAAAACTTATATCTTTTTCTGGGTAAAACTGTCTAAAGAGTAAGTTGAGTTCAGAGGTTGATAATATTTTGCCATTAAGATTTTGTTCGTTAATCATGCATTTGAGTTCACTATGATATCTAACAAATGCCACTTATCAAATCAATCAACCTTTCTAGTTTTTTCTACTTTATCTCAATTTTAATGTCCTGCTCTATTCGCAAAGCATTATCATAATAATTTCGTCCCCATCCAGATAAAACATCATTTTCAAAAGCAAAAGGAGTAAAATTAGAATCTTGAGGTGTAGGATTCTCATTATCTACCCCCTTTGTCATATATAACCAAAATTCGGTGTACTTATCTTTTATTGAATAGGATTCTGTCTTATATGGTGTACCCATAATGGAGAGCACCTTTTCTTTATTCATTCCAATTTTTAGCTTAAGCATGTTAGCTCTATTTTCTTTCGCTTCCCATCCCGTCATTAATGGGCTTCCAGCACATCCAAACATTGGAATGGTAATAAAGAAGATGATTAGGTAAATAGCAAATCTATTTCTCATCTATCCCCTCCATAAATATAATTCCATTCTATAAGTAATACATGAAAAAGTCCACAAGGGGATCCATGACCCCTTACAATCCAAACTCGCGGTCTGTGACCTTCTTTAAAAACTCCCTGTCGTGGCTTGCTATCAGGCATGTGCGCACGTGCTCGTCAAGAAAACGAAGGAGGGTACGCATGCCCTCCTCGTCTATGCCCGCGGTGGGCTCGTCAAGTATATAGACCTCCGGGCGCATGGCCGCGGCAGTGGCAAGCGCCACCAGCCTTTTCTGTCCGCCCGAGAGTTTGTGCGTGACCTTTTTCCTGAGGCTGCTTATGCCCAGCCTGTGGCATACCTCGACCACGTCCTCTCTGGCCTCCACGTGCGTGCGCCCCAAATTCAGAGGCCCGAAGGCAATGTCTTCCTCCACAGTGGGGCTGAATAGCTGGTCGTCAGAGTCCTGAAACAAAAAACCCATCCGCCTGCGGGCCTGAGCGAAGTCATTCTCTGTCCTGCAATGATTCCCGAATATGAAGACCTCCCCGGCCTTTGGAACTCTCAACCCCATAATGAGCCTCATGAGCGTGGACTTGCCAGAGC